>JBEPVA010000132.1:0-10587 GCA_041691295.1 Gemmatimonadota bacterium | reverse complement strand
GTCACGATCAGCCGGCGGATCTCCTCGCCCTTGTCGACCGGAGTCAGGTCGAAGTAGCTGGCCTCGTCATGGGTAATGGTCGTGGGCCCGCCGTGACCGTCCTTCTCGAACAGGAAGAACTCCACCTCGCAGCCGGCCATCATGCTGTAGCCCAGGTCGGCGGCCCGGGTAATCATCCGCTTGAGCGCCATCCGGGGGCAGCCGGCGAATGGCTGGTGATCAGGAGTGTAGATATCGCATAGCAGCCGACCCACCCGCCCCGCACTGCCCTCCTCCGGCAGGACCCGGAAGGTGGCCAGGTCCGGCACCAGCAGCATGTCACTCTCCTCGATCCGGACGAACCCCTCGATCGAGGAACCGTCGAACATGATCTCGCCGTCGGCCGCCTTGGCAAACTGGCTGCCCGGCACCTCGACGCCCTTGTTGACGCCGAGGATATCAGTGAACTGGAGCCGGAGGAATTCGACCCCGAATTCCCTGGCCAGGCGGAGGACGTCCGCCTTGCTGGAGCCGGTCAGGGCGCGGGGAAAGCTGGCGATGGTGGGCAGGGAGCCCGACATGAACGGCCGATCAGGAAACAAGGGTGGGAAGGGGGGCAGCGGGGCAGGAGCCCAGGCTGCCAGCGTTCCGAATCAGCCCAGGCTTTCCAGCAACTTCCAAAGCTCCAGCGGACTGAAATCGTTGAACCGGGAAATGATGTCCCGCTCGGTCCACTCCCGGAAGATCCACCCCGACGATCGTTGCTTGGTCCCTTCCACGAAGTGAACTCGGCCCTGGGCCAGTTCCCCCTCGATCCGGGTTTCCAGGTAGACACTCCAGCGGATTTCGTTGCGTGCCAGGTCGCCCAGGTGGCGGGCGGCCGGGGCCTCGGGAACCGGCGACGCGCCGGACGGATAGAGCGGCGGTTGCGGCTGACCCAAGCGTCCTCCATGGCGGAGATTCGACTTGCACGATAGTGAACTCGACGCGCTACCGAAAGGCCTGAAATGCCGGAGAGGGGAGAAGGGAGAGGGGTTGCTCCCAGAATGTTCAAGCGGTGGAATCCAATCCGAGTATCCGACGATCCGACGCGGCACGCGGCACGCGGAACGCGGCACCTGTTGGACCGTGAACCGTGAACCTGTCGGACGGTGAACCTTTTCCCCATTTTCCACGCCTTCCCACATTTCCTCCACGTGGAGACTGTTGAAGCTGTGGAACGTGCCATCCCCCATTGCCCGCGTTAGATTCTTGCCCCGATGACTAACCCGTCTGCCACCGACCCGCTGACCCCCTGCCCCTCATGCGGTACGCCTTCGAGCGGCCGCTTCTGCAGCAAGTGTGGCCGAGCGCTGGGACCGCCGACCTGCGCTCACTGCAGCGCCGAACTGCGGGCTGAAGCCCGGTTCTGTCACAAGTGCGGCCGGGCAGTGCGTGGTGGCCAGGACAGTCGGACACCGTGGATCGTGGCGTGGACGACAATCGTCATCCTGATTTCGATCATTGTCTGGTCGGTGGTCGGTACCAAGCCGGCCGCCCCGGCGCCGCAGATGGCCAACAACGGTACCAGCGGCGCAGCCGACAGCCGGGCAGCGCCCGACGCGACGCCGCCTGACATCAGCCAGATGACGCCGAGGCAGCGGTTCGACCGGCTGTACGACCGGATCATCGGCGCGCTGGAGCAGAATGACAGCGCCACCGTGCTGCGCTTCTCGCCGATGGCCCTGGCGGCGTACGCCCAGCTCGATAGCGTCGACGTCCTGGCCCGCTTCGACGTCGGCACCATCCAGGCCACACTGGGCGACCTGTCCGGCGCCAGCGCCCTGGCCGATACGATCCTGGCCAAGTCGCCCAATCATCTGTTCGGCTTCATGCTGCAGGGCAGCGTGGCGGATTTCCAGGGCAACAAGGCCGCGCTGGAACAGAGCTACCGGAATTTCCTGGCCCACTATGACGCCGAGCTCAAGAGCGGCAAGCCGGAGTACCGGATCCACCAGCCGCTGGTTGATGATTTTCATGAGCGGGCGCTGGGGCGGAAGTAGACGAGGGTCGAGAGACGAGAGCCGAGAGCCGAGCGACGAGCGACGAGCGACGAGCGACGAGCGACGAGCGACGAGCGACGAGCGACGAGAGCGAATGTACGATCGGAACCAACGCGGAATGCGGAACGCGGAACCTGTCGAGCCGTGAACCGTGAACCATTTTTTCAGAGGACTTGATGGCCATCCGGACAATCCACGTCTCCCACTCTCCCGACTCCGACGACGCCTTCATGTTCTATCCGCTGGCCGAAGGCAAGATTGACACCGGCGAGTTGCACTACGTCCACGAGCTGTCGGACATCGAGTCGCTGAACCAGCGGGCCCTCAAGGGTGAACTCGAGGTCACCGCAGTTTCGATCCACGCCTACGCCCACCTCCACAAGACCTACGCGCTGCTGTCGAGCGGCAGTTCCATGGGCGACGGGTACGGCCCTCGTCTCGTATCTACCTCACCGGCGCCGGCCGACCCAAGAGCCGCGGCCAAAGGGAAACGGATCGCGGTTCCCGGCAAGCTGACCACCGCATTCCTTGCCCTGCAGCTCTGGCAGCCCGACTTCATTCCGGTCCTCATGCACTTCGACGAGATCGATCCCGCGGTGCTCCGCGGCGAGGTCGACCTCGGCCTCCTGATCCACGAAGGCCAGCTCACCTACCAGGACCAGGGACTCCATCTTTGGGTGGATACGGGCGAATGGTGGCTCAAGGAAACCGGCCTCCCCCTTCCGCTCGGCGGCAACGTGGTTCGACGGGACCTCGGCCCGGTCATCGTCAAGCAGGTGGCCCGCGACCTCAAGGCCAGCATCGAATACAGCCTGGCTCATCGCGGGGCAGCGCTGGCCCACGCCAAGCAATACAGCCGAGGACTGGCCGACGAGAAGACCGACACCTTCGTGGGGATGTATGTGAACAAGTGGACGGTCGACTACGGCCCCCGAGGGCGGGAGGCGGTCCAGCTCCTGCTCGACCGGGCCTATGCCGCCCGACTGATTCCCGAGGCGGTTCAGGCCGAATTTGTCAGCCCCTGATCGCTTGGCGGCCTCCGGCTGGGGGATTAGCTTCCCGCAGTCGTTGCTATAATCGAAAGGCCCCGCCTCGAAGGCAGCCTTCCGGCCCTCATCGAAGGAGCACTCGTGCCGCTGTCCGACGGATCCGTCAGCGTCCTGGTTGTGGACGACGAAGAGCCGATCCGGAACGCGCTCAAGAAGTTCCTGACCCAGCAAGGGTACGAGGTGGCTACCGCCGCCTCCGGCGACGAAGCCATCAAGGTCCTCCAGCGTCAGAAGATTGCCTGCATGCTGCTGGACGTCCGGATGCCGGGCCGCAGTGGGATCGACCTGGTCCCCCAGGTCATGGAGCTGGAGCCCAGCATCGCCATCCTGATGCTGACT
Organism: Gemmatimonadota bacterium; assembly: GCA_041691295.1. Classification (GTDB taxonomy): domain Bacteria; phylum Gemmatimonadota; class Gemmatimonadetes; order Gemmatimonadales; family GWC2-71-9; genus DATEHG01. The sequence continues at coordinate 7,178 of JBEPVA010000132.1, read as the reverse complement.
GCCGTCAACGACGCCACCACCGCCGCCCTCTGCATGCAGCGCGGCGCCATGGATTACCTCACCAAGCCCATCGACCTCAGCGACCTGGCCCGCGCCATCCTCCGGGCCATCCGCCGCCGTGACAGCCTGCTGGAACAGCAGAACATCAATCAGTGGCTCAAGGAAGAAGTGGCCCTCCGCACCGCCGAATTGCGGCGGGAGCGGGCCAAGCTGGAGCGGTTGTCAGTCGCCACGCTTGAGGCGCTGGTCAATGCGCTCGAGGCCAAGGACGCCTACATCCGGGGCCACTCGGCGCGGGTCGCTGACCTTGCCGCGATGATCGCCTCCGAAATGACGCTGCCCGATGAAGTGGTGGAGCAGATCCGGATGGCCGGCCGGCTCCACGATATCGGCAAGATCGGGATCCGCGAAGGCATCCTGACCAAGCAGGGACCGCTGACCACCGAGGAATACGAGCAAGTCAAGCAGCACGTGGTGGTGGGCTCCCAGATCCTGGCCCCGCTGGCGCACCTCGGCGAGATCATCACCTACGTGCGCAGCCACCACGAGCGCTGGGACGGCCAGGGCTATCCTGACCGCCTCCAGGGCGAGCAGATCCCGCTCGGCGCCCGGATCCTCGGCGCCGCCGAAATCTTTGATGCCCTGACCACCTCACGGCCGTACCAGGAAAAGATGCCGGCCGATGTGGCGGTCGAGCGGATGCGGGACCTGGCCGGCAACGTGCTGGACGAACAGGTGTACAAAGCCCTCGAAACTGCCGTCCGCAAGCGCCAGACCCTCACTTTCCTGGACGACCCGCGGTCCTGACTGGTTGGTCCCCCGTATGAGCTGGCTGGTACTGATCATCGAGGACGATCCCGCCCAGAGCCGCCTGCTCGGCAAGATGCTGGAGGCGTCGGAGTATCGCGTGCTCACCGCCGCCGACGGCGAGAGTGGCCTCAGCACCGCCGTGAGCGCGCATCCCGACCTGATCGTGCTCGACGTCATGATGCCGAGGCTCAACGGGTACCAGACCTGCCGGGCGCTCAAGGCAAATCCCGCCACCGCCGGCATTCCAATCATCATGCTCACCACCAAAGACCAGCCCGCCGACGCCTACTGGGCCGGTGAGGTCGGCGCCGATCTCTTCATGCACAAACCAGTCGACCTGCCGCTGCTGCTCCAGCACATCGCCCGGTTCACGGCGCTCCGGTGACCGGACTCCAGATCATTCTCATCGCCTCCGCGGCGATGTTCGGCATTGGTGTCATCGGGATCATCACCTGGCTGGCCTACTCGGCGTGGCTGTCCCGGCTCGAACGCCGGCTCGAGGCCCGCAAAGGGGTCTACCGCGAACTGGTGACGGGCCTCGCCACCCGCGAGCGGGCCCTGCTCGAACCCGAGCTGCACCAGGGCCGCACCCTCCGCGACTTCGAAGCGCTTGAAGCAGTCCTCGAGGAACAGGCCCGCGGCGTCACCGAGCGTCCGGCCTGGCTGCTCGATGCCTACGACCGGCTCGGCCTGGTCGACAAGTATGTCGAGAAACTCCGGACCGCCCGCCAATGGCGCGAACGCGCCTTTGCCGCCGAGCTGCTGGGCCGGGTCGGCAACGCCAAGGCCGTCCCGGTGCTGCTCGAGACGGTGCAGGCCACCCGGACCGAAGATGCCGACGTCCGCGAAATTGCCCTCCGGGCCCTGGCCCGGATCGCCGATCCGCGCGCCGTCCCGCCGCTGGTCGAGGCGCTACGCCAGGCCGAGGTCTGGCTGGCGCCGAGGATCGCCGATATCCTGGTGCGTCATGGTCAGCTGGTCATCGATCCGATGATCGGCTTCCTCGAGGAAACCGCCCGTCACCCGGCACGGGCCTGGGCCGCCAACATCCTCGGAGAGATGAAAGCCGTGCGCGCCTTTCCAGCGCTGGCGCGCGCCCTGTCCGATCTCGATGACGAAGTTCGCGCCAAGGCCGCCGGCGCCCTCGGCCGGCTCGGCGATCACCGGGCCATCTCGTATCTGCTCGATCACCTGCTCACCGACCCCGCACCCTTCGTACGGGCCCGGATTGCCGGTGCCCTCGGCCAGTTCGGCGATTCCGAAGTCATCGATCACCTGGTCCGGGCGCTCGGTGATCCCGCCTGGTGGGTCAGAATGCGCAGCGTCGAGGCGCTGGAACAGATCGGCCCCGTGGCGGAGCAGCCGCTGCTGCTGGCCCTGGCCGATCCCGATCCTGAAATCCGGGTCCGCGCCGCCGTGGCGCTCGAGCGTCTCGGTGTGCCGGCCCGGCTGGTCGACAACTTCGCGGCCGGCAAAGGCACTGCCGATTCCCAGGAACTGATGGCCCGCTTTGCGGCGGCCGGCGCCCGTGAATTCCTGGCCGAGCAGCTGCATCATCCGTCGGCTGTGGTCCGCCGAGCGGTGCTGATCGCGATTCGTTCGACCGGGCGGCGCGACCTGCCCACCGAACTGATCGCAACCGCCGGCACCGACGCCGATGGCCAGGTCCGCACCATGGCACTGGAAATCCTCCGCCAGTTCGGGGCGCGTGAAGCGGTACCGGTGGCACTCGACCGCCTGGCCGATCCGGTGGACGCAGTCCGCACCGCCGCCACCGAGCTGCTCGGTGATCTCGGAGACGCCGGCCTGGCCGAGACGCTGCGCCCCCGCACCGGCGACTCCGAAGCGTCAGTCCGCGCCGCCGCCGCCCGGGCCCTCGGCTACATCAAGGCCGATGGTGTCGACGCCGAGATTCAGCGGTTGCTGCGTGACCCGGAGCCGAGCGTGAGGATGGCGGCGGCCCAGGGCACGGCGGCAGGTGGCTGGCGCGGCACCGAAGCACCATTGCTGCAGCTGCTGGGAGACAGCACCGCTGCCGTGCGCCTCGCGGCCGCCCGGGCGCTGGGCTCGGTGGGTACCGTCGAGTCGCTGCCGGTCCTGATCCGGACCTTCAGGGATGCGCCGCCCGATCTCCGCCAGGCCATCATCGATGCCGTGGCCCACATCAAGATCGAGGAGCTCAACTCGCTGCTCGACATTCTGCTCGAGCGTGACGACATCGCCAGCCGGCTCACCACGGTCGAGACCATTTCCCGGATCGCCGGCCCCGCCTCGCTGGGCTTGCTAGCCAAGCTCTGGCGCGATCCTGCTCCCGAGGTCCGCGGCGCCGCGGCGGCGGCGCTGGCGGAGCGCGGCGATGAAGCCGGCGGCCTGCTCGACGCCGGCCTCACCGACCCCGAAGAGGCGGTGCGCGCCGCCACCATCGACGGCTTGGTGCGGATGGGGCGGACTACCGTGGGACCGGCGCTGCTCACCCTGGCAATTGAAGACCCGTCGGACCTGGTGCGGGAGCGTGCGGCGCTGGCTATCGGTCTGTTCCGGCTGAGTGGCGGGGAGGTCGTCCTGCTCAGAGCTTGCCGTACGGATGAGCGCCTCACCGTCAGGGCCGCCGCGATTCTGGCCCTCGGCGCCTTTGACCAGGAGAGCATGGTCGCCCAGGTCATTGAAATGGCCGATGAAAAGGCGCTGCGTGAATTGCTGGCCTCACGGCTGGCGGAAGATCCTGAATACCAGCGGCTGGCCGAGCGGCTGCGTGAGGCCCGCCATGTCGAGCTGCGGGCGCTGGGTGCGGTGTCGAGACAGGAAATGGAAGGAATTCTGGCCGAGGGAATGCGCGGTGCACTCGATCCCGAGGCCCGGGTACGCCTGGTGTCAGGGTTACGGGCTTTTCAGGGCGATCGCAGCCGCACCGCACTGCTCCAGGTGCTGCGCAGTGACCCGAGCCCCCAGGTCCGGGCGGCGGCGCTGGCGGCGGTCGGTTCGATGCTCGACACCGAGGAGCTGCTCCTCACCGCCGGTCGAGCGCTCGGCGATCCCCAGAGCTCGGTTCGGCGTACCGCCGTGACCCTGCTGGCGCGGATTGCTCCGGAGCGGTCACTGCCGCTGCTGATCCGCGCCCTCCGGGCCGACGATGAAGTGCCCACGCTCCAGGCCATCGCGGCGCAGGCGGAAGCGGCCTTTCCGATCTTCCTCGACCTGCTGCTGGGATTGGCCATCGATGGCGAAGAGGCCGTGCTGATCACCCGGGTGGCGCGCTATATCCATCATCCTGATCTGCGCCGCCTGCTGCCGGCCTTTGCCCGCGACAAGTCGGCTCCGGTGCGCGAGGCGCTGGCCGCATTGTGGGCGGCCCGCCCCGATCTCAACGATGACACCGCCCTCTCGGCGCTGGCCACCGACCCCGCGGTTCCGGTCCGTCGGGCGGCGCTACGCGCCTGGCTGGCGGCGGGCCGGCTCGACGTGGCCGAACGGATGGCGGCCGATCCCGATCCCGAACTGCGGACCGACCTGGCCCTGGGTCTCAAGGGCCAAGGCAAGGTGTCCGATGCCCTGAGCCTCGATCCCGATGAGCGGGTACGCAGCGCCGCATGGGTGGCTCGGCTGCTGAACGGCGCAGTGACCGAGATACCGACTGACCGAACGGTTACCCGGGCCAACGCGGCCGCCGCCATCCGGCGTGAAACTGATTCGCTGGCCCTCAGACGCGTCGCCGAGCAGGAGACCGACATCCAGAAGCGGCGGGCCGCCGTACTGGCATTGGCGGTGCTCGGAGATCCGCTGGCCGGCGAGCTGGCCACCCGCGATCCCGACCAGCCCATTCGGGCCGCCGTGGCCCGGATTCTGGCCTGGGATGCCACGCCATGATCCACAACCTGATCGAGATCGCCAAGCTGCTCGGCCTCGGGGTCCAGGTCCTGTTCGTCAGCTATTTCATCTGCTACAACCTGTACACCATCGTGCTGATCGCGCTGTCGGCCCGGCAGGTCCGCCGCCGGGTGGCGGGGCATTTCGTGGAAGACCTCGACCTGATCGACCACAGTGACTCGACCAAGCCGCTCACCATGGTGGTGCCGGCGTACAACGAGGAAGTCACCATTGTCGACAGCATCACCAACCTGATCCACTGCGACTACCCGCGGTTCGAGGTGGTGGTGGTCAACGACGGATCGAAGGACCATACCCTCGAGGTCCTCAAACAGGCGTTCCGGCTCCGCCGCAGCGACCTGCCGTATCGCGAGGCCATCGGCACCGCCCCGGTACGCGGGATGTACGAGGCCACCATTCCGCTGCCACCCGAGGTGGCCCGGCTGATCGTGATCGACAAGGACAATGCCGGCAAGGCCGATGCGCTGAACGCGGGGATCAACGCCTCCACCTCGCCGTATTTCGTGTCGCTCGATGCCGACAGCATCCTCGACCAGCGGGCCCTCAAGGAGCTGGTCCGGGTCATCCAAGAAGACCCTCGGGTCATTGCCGTCGGCGGCCAGGTGGCCATTGCCAACGGCTGCGTCATCCGCAACGGCAAGGTCATCAGCGTGGGTCTGCCATCCCACCCGCTGGCCCGGTTCCAGATGGTGGAATACCTTCGCTCATTCACTACGGGGCGCACCGGTCTCGACCGGCTGGGTTCGGTGCTGATCCTGTCCGGCGTCTTTGCCGTATTCGAAAAGGACTCGGTCATCCGGGCCGGCGGCTACCTGACCCCGTTCGTGGCCTCGAAGGTGGCACTGGAGTACGTCGGGTCGCGAGCCGGCACGGTCTGCGAGGACATGGAAATCATCGTCCGGCTGCACCGCTATGCCCGCGATAAATTGAAGGACCGGAGGGTGGCATTCCTGCCGCATCCGGTGGCCTGGACCGAGGTGCCGGAATCGCTGGAGTCGCTGCGCAAGCAGCGAGGACGCTGGTATCGCGGGCTCCGCGAGTCGCTGTTCTATCACCGTGATATGCTGTTCCGGAAGAAATACGGACGAATCGGCTGGTTTGCCCTGCCGGCCTTCTGGCTGTTCGAGTACTACGGCCCGATCGTGGAGCTGGCCGGCTATGCCTTTTTCGTGGTCTTCCTGATTGTGGAATTCCTGTTCCACCAGCCGGTGATCAACTGGGACTACGCCCGCGCCTTTCTGCTGGTCTCGGTGGGCTGGGGAGTGCTGGTCAACATCTTTGCGGTACTGGTCGGGGCGTGGCGGTTCCGGTTCGGCCTGGCTGACCGGATGCAGCGCGGCCTGCTGCCCTTCAATCGCCGCCGGGATGTGCTGATACTCCTGATGTACGGGGTGATCGAGAATTTCGGCTTCCGGCAGCTGACCCTCTGGTGGAGATTGCGGGGGTTGTGGGATGCCTGGCGTGGCAAGAATACCTGGGAAAAATTCGCCCGGGTCGGCTTCACCAAGGAACCTGAGGTCCATAGTGCCTGAACCGGGTCACCTCCAGACCCTCGTCGTGGATGACGATCCCGCCACCGCTCGACTGCTGGCGGCGCTGGTCGCGCAGAGTGGCTGGCCGGTGCCCCGCACCGCGGCCAACGGCGCTGAAGCGCTGGCCCAGGCCCCGCATCACGACCTGGTGCTGCTCGACTATCACCTGCCCGATGCCAACGGCCTCGAACTCATTCCCGCCATCCGGGCCCGTTCGGCGCGCCCGGCCATCATCATCGTCACGGCCCACGGCAGCGAGTCGCTGGCGGCCGGCGCCCTGCGGGCCGGCGCCGAAGACTACCTGATCAAGGACGCCTCGCTCTCAGAGTTGCTGCCCCAGGTCATCGAGCGGGTGCGCCGGACCCGGGCCCTGCGCGAGGCTTTGGGCGCGGCGGAGCGTGACCTGGTCCACGCCGAGCGGCTGGCTGCCATCGGCGAGATGAACACCACGCTGCATCACACCCTGAATAATCCGCTGATGGCTGCCTTTGCCGAGCTCGACATGGTCCGGATGGCCGGCCCGCTGTCGGCTGCGCAGGAAGAGTCGGTGGACAACGTGAAGGCGGCCCTGCAGCGGATCGCCGAGATTGTCGAGCGGGCCCGGACCCTGCGGCACGACAAGACCGAGGAATATCTCGACGGCGTCAAGATGATCGACCTTTCCCGGCGGACCCAGCCGGTGCCGGCGTATCGCGGGCGCGCGCTGCTGTTGCTGCCGGACGAGGACATTGCCCGGGTGGTCGGTGCCCTGCTCCGGCACTCGGGATATCGGCCTGAGCGGATGGCGAACGTGGCGGCGCTCAAGACCGAGGCCCACACCCGGGACGTGGCCCTGCTGATGGTGGCCGGCACCGAGGGACGGGCCGGCACCGATGCACTGGGTGGTTACAAGCCCGGTCCCAAGGGGCCGCACCTAAATTTGTTTTTTTAATTCTTTGCGGGCGACAATAG
>JBEPVA010000131.1:0-10780 GCA_041691295.1 Gemmatimonadota bacterium | reverse complement strand
GTCGTCGCTATATTCACCGCTCCCCGCTGCCAGGATTTCCGGCGATGAAGACGATCATTGAACCTTTCCGCATCAAGTCGGTCGAGCCGATCCACCTCACCACCCGCGAGGAGCGGGAGGCCCGGCTCAAGGCGGCGGCGTACAACGTCTTCCTGCTGGCGTCGGATGATGTGCTGATCGACCTGCTGACCGACAGCGGCACCTCGGCCATGAGTTCGGCCCAGTGGAGTGCCATCATGCGGGGCGACGAGTCATACGCGGGCAGCCCGTCATTCTACCGCTTCGAATCGGCCATCCAGGACATCTTCGGCTTCAAGCATGTGCTGCCGACCCACCAGGGCCGCGCGGCCGAGCGGCTGCTCTTTTCCGTGATGTGCAAGGCCGGCGATGTGGTGCCGAACAATACGCACTTCGATACCACCCGGGCGAATGTGGAGTTCACCGGCGCGCAGGCGGTGGACCTGGTCATACCCGAGGGCCGGCAACCACAGGCGCGGCATCCGTTCAAGGGCAATATGGATGTGGCCCGGCTCCGCCAGCTGATCGCCGAGGTGGGACGCGAGAGAATTCCGCTCTGCCTGATGACCATCACCAACAACTCGGGCGGTGGCCAGCCGGTCTCGCTGGCGAATATCCGTGAGGTGTCCGCGGTCTGCCGGGAGCATCGGATTCCGTTCTACATCGACGCCTGCCGCTTCGCGGAGAATGCCTGGTTCATCAAGCTGCGGGAGGAGGGGCAACAGCATCGGACGCCGATCGAGATTGCCCGGGAGGTCTTTTCGCTGGCGGATGGCTGCACCATGTCGGCCAAGAAGGATGGACTGGCCAACATCGGTGGCTTCCTGGCCACCAACGACGCGGCCCTGGCGGAGAAGGAAAGAAACCTGCTGATCCTGACGGAGGGATTCCCGACCTACGGCGGGCTGGCGGGGCGGGATCTCGATGCCATTGCCGTGGGACTGCACGAAGCGCTGGACGAGGACTATCTGCTCTACCGGATCACCTCGACCACCTATCTCGGCGAACACATTTCGGATGCCGGCGTGCCGATCGTGCAGCCACCGGGCGGGCATGCCGTGTATATCGATGCGGCCGCCTTTTTCCCCCACATTGCGCCGCTCGAGCTCCCCGGTCAGGCGCTGGTCTGCGAGTTGTATCGAGAAGCGGGAATCAGGGCGGTCGAGATCGGCACCGTGATGTTCGGCCGCCGGGATGATTCGGGCACGGAAATTCCAGGCCCGATGGAGCTGGTGAGGCTGGCCATTCCACGGCGGGTCTATACCCAGAGTCATATCGATTACGTGGTGGAGGCGGTGTTGAATGTCTGGAACCGGCGGCAGGACGTGCGGGGATACCGGTTTACCGAGCAGGCGCCGTACCTGCGGCACTTTACGGCGAAGTTTTCTTCGTTGAAAGCGTGAGGGGTGAGAGGTGAGAGGGAAAGGCTATGTCGGTCGATGAGTGACGAATCACCTGTCACCTGTTACCGCCTGCCTCCAACCTGTCACCTCTCACCTTGTTGCCCTGGTAAACGTCGCATCGAATTGCGGCTGCCAGCTCTTGCCGTTGTCATCCGAGGTGTCGTACCACTCCCGCGCCGTGCCAGCTCCGTTATCGACGAAGCCCGCCCGCAGCAGTTGCGGCTTGCCGCCGGGCCCGGTGGTGGTGGCGGTGAAGTTCATGCTGTTCCCGACCAGTGTGCCGGACAGATTGAGCCAGTTGCCCTCGTTGTCGACCCAGATCTGGTGCCAGCGCCTGTCGATCTTGTCGTAGAAACTCAGGCTCTGTCCGTTGGTCCCGCCCGCCCCTTTCCACTGTTCGTGCAACAGGCAGCCGCCCTCCTCGACGGTCATGGTGAGGGTGCCGGCCGGCGTGCCGTCCTTCTTCGTCGCGGTCCAGTCGCCCACGAAGAAATCGAACTGATGGTATTCGGGACCGCTGCACGGCTTCGGCGCGCCTGGCGCCGCGGCCTGGGCCGTCATGCCCCCCAGCCCCATGAATACCATTCCGACCGCCAGGACTCGACTCACAGTTGCCTCCAGGAAGAGTGGCCATGGATTGACACGCCTCAGGTCAACTCGCGCTTTAATCCTCGATTCGACGGCACTCCACAACACTCTGAGAGCAGAAAGCGCGGACCTGAGCATGGCAAGTGATTTTCCCGTCTTCATCCGTGGCGGTTAACACTGCCCCCCTGCCCCCCGGCCCCCCTACTATTACCCCATGACCGAGAACCGCCTTGCCTCCGCTGCCTCCGCCTATCTGCAGTCCGCCGCCCACCAGCCGATTCACTGGTTTCCCTGGGCACCCGCGGCCTTTGCCGAGGCCCGAGCCCAGGACCGGCCCATCCTGCTCGACATCGGTGCGGTCTGGTGCCACTGGTGCCACGTCATGGACGGCGAGTCGTACGAGGACCCCGCACTCGCGGCCTTCCTGAACCAGAACTTCGTCTGCATCAAGGTCGATCGCGATGAACGACCCGACGTTGATACCCGGTACCAGCGCGCCGTGCAGGCCATGGTTGGCCAGGGCGGCTGGCCGCTCACCGCCTTTCTGACCCCGGATGGGGAGGTGTTCTACGGCGGGACCTACTTCCCGCCCGACGGCAAGTACGGCCGGCCCGGCTTCCGCGACGTGCTCGAAAAGGTGGTGACGCTCTACCGCACCCAGCGTGACCGGGTCGACGCCCAGGTCATTGCGCTCACCCGCGCGTTGCAGCCATCTCTCGACGAGACTGCCGCCGGGGCCGTCGGTCCGGGGCTGCTCGACACGGGTGGGACGTCGATGGCCGGGCAGTTCGATGTCCACCACGGCGGATTCGGTAGCCAGCCCAAATTCCCTCATCCGACGGCGCTCCGATTCCTGCTGGCCCGCTGGCATGACACCGGCGAGGACTGGGCCCGCGAGATCGTCGAGCGGACCCTCACTGGCATGGCGGATGGCGGCTTCCACGATCAGCTGGCCGGCGGTTTTCACCGTTACAGTGTCGATGCCCGCTGGTGTGTGCCGCACTTCGAGAAGATGGCCTACGACAATTCCGAGCTGCTACGGGCCTATCTCGATGGCTACGCGGCACTCGGCGTGGCGCGGTTTGCCGAAGTGGCGGGCGGAGTGGTGCGCTGGGTCCGGGAAACCCTGGCCGACCCCGCCGGCGGTTATGGCGCCAGCCAGGATGCCGACGTCGGTTTGCACGACGACGGCGATTACTTCACGTGGACGCACGACGAAGCGGCAGCCGCACTCTCGGCCGACGAACTGGAGCTGGCCGCCGGTTACTACGACATTGGCACCGCCGGTGAGATGCACCATCATCCCGGCAAGAATGTGCTGTTCATTTCCGGCACGCTGGAACAGACCGCTGCCCAGATTGGCCAGTCCGTCGAGCAGGCCACCGGCCTGCTGGCCAGTGCTCAGCGGAAGCTCCTGGCGGCCAGGCTCCAGCGAACTGGGCCGTTCGTCGATCGGACCCGATATGCCAGCTGGAATGCGATGCTGGCCGGTGCCCTGCTGCAGGCGGGTGCCGCACTCGACGATCAGTGGGCCACTGACCACGCCCTGCTGACCCTGACCCGCCTCCGCGCCGAGCAGGCGGAAGCAGACCAGGTGGCCCACACCACCGGCGGCGTAACCGGCCTGCTCGAGGACCAGGTCATGGTCGCGGCGGCGGCACTCGACGCACTGGAAGCGACCGGCGATTCCGCCTGGGGCGACTGGGCTACTGCCCTCATGGAACGGGTCTGGCGCGACTATCTCGACACCACCACCGGTGGATTGTTTGACCGGATCCGCGATCTCGGCGGTGAAGGGCTGTTGCCGATCTCGGCCAAGCCGGTGCAGGACGCGCCGACGCCCTCGGGCAATGGTGTCGCGGCCATCAACCTGGCCCGGCTGGCGGAACTCACCGGCGATCACCGCTGGACTGACCGCCGAGATCAGTTGCTGGCCGCCACCGCGGGCCGAGCCAGCGAGCTCGGATTGTATGGCGCGACGCTGTTGATCGCCGTCGATTGGGCAGTGAATCCCGCGGCGCACCTTGCGGTGGCAGACGGGCCGGCCGGCGGGCCGGGGGGGAGTGAAACCGCCAGCGAGATGCATCGCATCGCGCTCCGAACCTACCTGCCGCGACGAGCGGTGCAGCGCCTCGGCGCCGGAGTCGACCCTGCCACACTTCCCCCTGCGATGGCGGGAATGGTGGCCACCGCCGCCGACGGCCCCCGCGCCTTTGCCTGCATCGGCGCCACCTGCTCGGCGCCGGCGGCGTCGGTCGACGAGTGGCAGATGACCCTCCGGCAGTTGAAACAGAACCGGGGTTGAACGCGGGCAACAGCGCGGATGGTGCCGGACAGTTCTAACGCACGCCTCCTCCGGCGAACCCCGTAAATGGCGTGAACAGCAGGGACGATTTCGCCGACTTGGAACGAGTCGTTTTGCTGCGTTTTTCTGCGTTGACCGGTGGCAGCATTTGTATCCGGGCCCCAGCCATGCGGCCACAGCACATGGTTTTATCCGGGTACTGCCGGATCGCGAAGCGTCCGCGTTATCCTGCGGCTGCTGTTGGGTAACTGGGTTCCGACAAAGGCTTGAACGCCGATTGCACAGATTCAGCAGGTAGCGTTTGCAACTGGACCCGAACAATGAGCCCACCCCACATGGCTTTACCCGCGTTCTTCCGCGTCGCGAAGCGTCCGCGTGGTTCCGCGGCCCTGTTGCTCGCCGTGGCACTGGTACCTGCTGCCAGCGCCCAGCAGGCCGACTCGGTCATCGAATCGGGAACCTTCACACTCTACAAATTCAAGCAGGCCATCGGCGCCGAGAGCTATCGGGTGAGCCGCGGGCCTGACGGGCTGGTGCTGGCGGACAGCTTCTCGTTCACCGACCGGGGCAGCCCCGTGCCACTCCGGGCCACGCTCCGCACTGAAGCCAACGGCGATCCGATCGCTTTTCAGATCAAGGGCCAGGTTTCCCGGCAATCCTCGATCGATGCCGGCGTGACCCTGACCGCCGACTCAGCAGTGATCCGGATCGACAGCGTGTCACACGCCATCTCGCGACCGGCACCCGCCTTCACCATCAGCGGATACGCGCCTGTCGCCATGCAGCAGGAATTGCTGCGCTACTGGCAGGCGCACCAGCGGCCGGCGGCCGTTGCCACCCTGCCGAGCGGCCAGGTACTGATCAGCGCCCGGGGAAGCGACACGCTGACCTTCAATGGCCAGGCAACCGTCCTCCAGCGATTCAGCATGGCCGGGCTGATCTGGGGCCGGGAGACGCTCTGGCTCGATCCGTCGGGCCAGGTCGCGGCACTGGTCAGCATCGACGCGGAATTCGATCACTTCGAAGCCACCCGCAGTGGCTATGAAGGCGGGCTCACCACCTTTGTGGCGCGTGCCGCCACCGATGCGGGCGCCGTACTCGCCGACCTCACCCGCTCCGCGCAACCCGCCGTACAGAATCGATTCGCCCTGATCCACGGCAACCTGATCGACGGGCGCGGCGGTCCCGCCATTCCGAACGCCACCGTGCTGGTCGAGAACGGCCGGATCCGCGCGGCGGGAGCGGCTGTGAAAATTCCGAAGGGATTTGCCCTGATCGACGCCGAAGGCAAGTCGGTGCTGCCGGGGCTGTGGGACATGCACGCCCACTACGAACAGGTGGAGTGGGGCCCGATCTACCTCGCCGCGGGAGTCACGACGGCCCGTGACGTGGGCAATGAATTCGAGTTCATCACCGCGGTCCGCGATGCGATTCGGAGTGGCCGGGGGATCGGACCCCGCCTGCTTCTCGCCGGGGTGGTCGACGGCAATTCGCCCTATGCACTCGGCGTCGACCGGGTGACCACCGCCGCGGAGGCCGTGGCCGAGGTACGGAAATATCACGCCGCCGGCTTCCAGCAGATGAAGATCTATTCCAGTGTCTCGGCGGAGATGGTCAAGGCCGTTGCCACCGAGGCACACCGGCTTGGCATGACCGTGACCGGGCATATCCCCGAGGGAATGGATGTCTACAGCGGGGTAGCGGCCGGGATGGATCAGGTCAACCATATCCAGTACATCCGTCGGATGATGCTGTCGCCGACGCCGGCGGGTGCTGACCCGAAAACGCCACCGCCACCGATCGACCTGGACAGCCCGGAAGTGAAGCAAGGGCTGGCCTTCCTGGTCGCGCATCACACCGTGGTCGATCCGACCATCGCGCTGTACGAATGGATCCTGCATCCGGTGGACCGGCCAGTGGCTTCGTTCGAGCCGGGTGTGCTCAAGATCGCACCGGAATTGCAGAGCGCGCTGGTGCACAGCGGCGTGCCGGCTTCCGATTCGGCCGGTGCCCAGGCCCGGTTCCACGAATTCCTGACGCTGGTTGGCGCACTGCACAAAGCCGGAGTGACGATCGTGGCCGGAACCGACCAGACCGTGCCGGGCCACAGCCTCCACCGGGAACTGGAGCTCTACGTCCAGGCCGGGTTTACCCCGATGGAAGCGATCCAGGCCGCCACCATCGTGCCGGCGCGGATCATGCACCTCGATCGTGAGGTCGGCACTATTGCCAAAGGAATGCGGGCGGACCTGATCGTGGTGGACGGAAACCCGCTGGAGAATTTCGCCGACCTGCGGAAGGTGTCGCTGGTGGTGGCCAACGGCCGGCGGTACCAGCCGGGACCACTGTGGGAGGCGGTTGGGTTCACGCCGTGAGCAGTGGCCGCGGAAGAACACGGTCCTGCGGACGCGGACTGCTCCGCCTCATCGATCAGGATTGGAGACGCCCGCGAGAACTGATCTGCGGGTGGAAACGGCGGCCCGGCCACAACCACTTTGAATTGGGATCCGGGTTCTTCCGCGCAGGTTCTCCATCCGCGTTCTTCCGCGGCTGATTGTTCTTCCCCGCCAACCGGCGGTTGCCAGCCGGACTCGGCGGCGCGAGCTTTAGGCCCACTGTACCACTTATTCAGACCCCTTCGGAGCACGCATGAAGACCGCTACCATCGTCACTGGCAAGGGTACCATCGTTGCCGAGCTGTTCGATACCGAGACTCCCGACACAGTCGCCAATTTCGTCAAGCTGGCCAACTCCAATTTCTACGACGGCACCCGGTTTCACCGGGTCATCGGCGACTTCATGATTCAGGGCGGCGATCCGAACTCCCGCGATCCCAAGGCACGGGCCGGCAGCGGCGGGCCGGGCTACCACATCAAGTGCGAGACCCATCTCAACACCCACAAGCATGTGGCCGGCAGCCTGTCGATGGCTCATGCCGGCAAGGACACCGGCGGCAGCCAGTTCTTCATCTGCCACAGCCCCCAGCGCCATCTGGATGGCAAGCACACCGTCTTCGGCCAGGTGACCACCGGCATGGACGTGGTCAACACCATTCAGCAGGGCGACGAGATCACCTCGATTCGCGTGGTCTGATCTGCATCTCGACTTCGCGGTTCTGGCCGACTACGCCTTGATCGACCAGCAGGGCAAGCTGTCGGTGCTGGGCATCTTCCAGCACGTCTGGGTGCCGGCTTTTCCCGCGATTCACCCCCGGCTTCACCTGGTGCTCCGGCTGCGAGGCCGGCGCACCGAGATCGGCGAGCACCGGATCCACATCCGGTTCGTCGACGAAAGCGGCCAGGAGCTCATCGGCGGCGAAGGCACCGTCCATTTTGGTGAGCCACCGGCTGGCATCGTCGATATCGAGGCCTCCGCGGTGCTGGTCTTTGATATTCCCCTGCCCTGCCCCGGGGCCTACGCCTTTGAACTGAAGCTCGACGACGGACAGCAGGTCCGGGTCGGGCTCACGGCCGCGGCGATCCCTCCCGGTGCCCAGGGTGGACCGCCCGAGCGGCCGCTGCACTAGCGCTTCCCCACCTCCCCTGCGAGGGTTAGTCTGACAGTGGGATCCCATGCCCCGGAACCAGTCGGGACGCCAGCTCACTATTCGGAGGCCCCTATGACCCGGCAGTGGCACCTTCGCTTCGCTCTCGGCACCGCCCTCCTGCTCGGCGCCCTGCCGGCCAGCGCGGCGGCCCAGGGCTACAGCGTCAACGAGCACAGTGCGTGCGCCACCGGCCGGGCAGGTACCGGAGTGGCGGCACCTTGCGCCGACGGTTCGGCCATGGTCTACAATCCAGCCGGGCTCGCTTCTCTCGGGAAGGGCAAGACGCTGATCGCGGCGGGTGCCACGTTCATCGCCCCGGGCGGCAGCTTCACCAACGACAATACCGGACTCAAGAGCGATCTGAGCAGCAAGGTCTATCCGGTCCCGACCGTCTACCTGGCCCATGGATTCAGCGACCGGTTCGCGGCGGGGGTCGGGCTCTACGCGCCATACGGCCTGACCACCGACTGGTCACCGAGCTCCGAGGGCCGGTTCATCGGGTACAAGACGCTGATCCGAAATATTTACCTGCAGCCGACGGTGGCCTTCAAGGTCAACCGTTATCTGCAGGTCGGCGGCGGCATCGATTTCAATTTTGGCCACGTCCAGCTCCGGCAGCACCTCGATCTCTCCACCATCGCAGTCGGTCCACCCGCTCCCACCGGCGTCACCTTCGGTAACCTCGGCATCCCCGCCGGCACTGACTTCGCTGATGCCAACCTCGAGGGCAACGGGACCAGCGTCGGCGGCCACTTCGGGGTGATCGTCACCCCGGTCAAGTACCTGTCATTGGGCATCCGGTACCTCACCAAGCAGACGGTGAAGTACAAGGATGGCACCGTCGATTTTACCCAGATCAACACCGGGATCCTGCTTCCCGCCGGGAATCCACTGGGCTTGCCGGCCGGCACCCCGCTCGACGCGGTGATCGCGCCGAACTTCGGAGCCGGTGGACCACTGGCAGACGGCGCGGCCTCGACCCAGCTGACCAATCCGGCACAGTGGACTTTCGGCGCCGCGGTCAATCCGACCGACAAGCTCACCCTCCTATTCGACGTGTCGCTGCAGCAGTGGTCGGTCTTCCAGCAGGTTGTCTTCCAGTTTGCCAATCCCGGTACACCTGACGTCACCCTGCCCCAGGGCAACAAGAACACCACCAGCTACCGGATCGGCGCCCAGTACGCCGTGACCCCGATGGTGGACCTCAGGATCGGTTACATCAATCACAACGGAGCCCTGCCGGCCGATAACGTGACTCCGAACCTGCCGGAAGGAAAACGGGCCGAGTTCACGGCCGGCGTCGGATTCAACCTGACCGGCGGGCTGCGAATCGACGGAGCCTACCAGTACATCGACCAGGCCGACCGCCGGGGCCGCACCCTCCCGGCTGGGGACTTTCCGGCTGGCACGTCGCAGACCAATGGGTTGTTCAACTTCCACGCGCACCTGTTCAGCGCGTCCGTCTCGTACGTGTTTTGACCCGGGAGATTCCTCACATGAAGACCAATCGCCTCGCGGCCTCCCTGGTGCTGACCCTGGCCACCTTGATGGGCTGCCATTCGGACGAATCGCTCAACAGTCCTGCCGTCGCCGATCCGTTGTTCCAGCGCTACGTCGCGATGGGCAACAGCATCACCGCTGGGTTCCAGTCCGGCGGCATCAACGACAGCACCCAGCAGCGCTCCTACGCCCGACTGCTGAGCCTGGGCATGCAGACCAGCTTCGTCTACCCGAAGCTCAACATGCCGGGCTGTCCCGCGCCGTTTGACGTCAATACCACCCAGCACCGCGTCGGTGGCGCCGCGCCGACTGATTGCGCCCTCAACGCTGCCCAGCCGCAGCTGCTCAATGACGTGGCAGTGCCCGGCAACGCCGTGGGAACGCTGCTCAGCAATTTCGGCGGGCTGCCATCGTCGTTCGACCCGCTCAAGACCTTGATGGCTGGCGGCCGGACCGAGATCGAGCTGATGCAGACCATGCATCCGACCCTGGTGTCACTCTGGATCGGCAACAACGACGTCCTCGGCGCCTTCATCAGCCTGAGCAACGCCGGCGATACCGGCCAGATCACCCCGCTGGCCCGGTTCAACGCCCAGTATGACTCGGTGGCCGACGCCATCGACGCAACCGGGGCCAAGGTCGTGGCCATCTCGGTGGCCAATGTGACCAACATCCCGTTCGCTTCCTCGGCCGCGATCTACTACTGCCTCAAGAATGGCGGCTGTCCCCCTCCGTTTCCGCCCCAGAACGCCACCCTGGCCGCGATTCCGACCTTCACGGTCAACGCCAACTGCGCGCCGCCGACGGGGATCAACTACCTGGTGCCGTGGCCGATTGCCCTCGGCAAGGTGTCCGCCGCCGCCGGTGGCACGCCGAGTTCGATCGACTGCGCGGATACTCTGTCGGTGATCAGTCCGGAGGAAATCACCGCGATGGCCGTGGCGGTGGGCAGCTACAACGCCCACATCCAGAGTGTGGCCGCCGCTCGGGGCTGGGCGTACTGGGACATCAATCCCGCCCTGTCGGCGCTCCGTGCCGCTGGCTTCATTCCGGCCCTGCCCGATATCTCCGGCGCCCTGAGTCCGACGCCGACACCGATCGGCTTTGGCCCGATCTTCTCGCAGGACGGAGTCCATCCGAGCAGCGTGGCGCACCGCCTGATTGCCGACTCGGTGGCCGCCACCCTCAACGCCAAATTCGGCACCACCCTGCCAGTCCCGGTCTGCGGCACGGCGAGCTGCCCCGCGCCCTGAACTTCGGCGGTTAGCTGTTGGCCATTGGCCGTTAGCGAGGGCCGCAAGATCCCAGGGGATTTGCGGCCCTTGCCTTATGGCTCAATCTCATTCCGCCGCATACTTTTCAGTCTGTTCGCTGTTCGCTGTTCGCTGTTCGCTGTTCGCTGTTCGCTGTTCGCTGTTC
>JBEPVA010000130.1:0-10855 GCA_041691295.1 Gemmatimonadota bacterium | reverse complement strand
GCCGGCACCGACACCCGGAACCGGGTCCGGGTGGATGACAGCTTGGTGCCCGGCGCGGTGCTCGACAGCACCGACCATTCGCCGCCTCGTTCCTCCAGCACATCGATCGTGGCCGCGGCATCGGTGGCGTTGGTCAGGGTGACGCGATAGTCCGCGGTGGCCCAGGTCCGCCAGCCGGCCGCCGTACTGTCCCGCCGGGTGACAAAGCTCGATTGCACCCGCTTGGCGGTGAGGTCAAAGGCGTCACCGGCGTACAGCCGCAGCTCTTCACCGGCCGGCGAATGATCGATCGACGCTTCGCCGATCAACTGCTGGCGGCCGCCCGAGTCGGGCTGGAACAGCCGCACGATGCCGCCGGGCAGTGGCCGATCGCCCAGGTCGGTCTTGCGGGGCCGCTGCACTACATAGCTCACCTCGACCGCGGCGTCCTGCTCATCGCCCTGCTGATACAGCTGACCCCAGTATGGGATCTGGCCCCTGACCACATAGCTGCGATCGTACCTGGCCGTGGCCGGATCGAACAGGGCCACGCTGGTGGTGCGGCCCGGCAGGATCGAGGAGCGGCCGGGCAGCGAGTAGAGATGGAACTCGCCCACTTTCTGTTCCGACGCATTGGCAAAGCTGGCGACATCACGCCGCGCCTCCAGGCCTGCGGAGGCCATCGGCGCGAATTTCTGCTGCGGCTGCGCCCGGCTGACCGATCCGGCCAGCAGCTGGACTTCGGCATCCTCGGCCCGGAAGGTGTTCGACTGGATTACCGCGCTGCCGCTCATGGTGGCCTGGCCGCCGGTGCCGAGCAGCAGTTGGTAGCTGGCCTGCCACTGGGCGCCTTCCGAGAAGTAGCCGACCCGCAGCTCTTTCCTTGATTGGGCAGCCCTGAGATTCAGGTTGCTGACCGGATCAACCGAGACCAGCTCCGCCGGAAACTGCGGGATGCCCGGTGCCGAGAAGGTCACGGTACCATCGGCCAGCTTGTAGACCCCGGGAGCGACGCCGAGCACCGTGGCCGACACCGTGTCCTTGCCGTAGCGGAACAGCAGCTTGCGGCCGATGGCTCGACGCAACGCACCGGCTTCATCGCTGGCCGGATCGTAGGTGGTACCGGCAATGATCACGGTGGAGTCGAGTGAGAACAGCGTGGCCGGATCGAGCAGTCCCAGTGCGGCCCACTGACTCGAATTGCCCTTGGGAATTTCCAGCGGCAACGTCCGGCGTACCAGCACTCGGCCGTCGTTATAGATCGTAACTGAGGATTGGGCGGTGAGAGGTGACAGGTAAGAGGTGAGAGGGAACAGCACTCCCACCGCCAACCCCATCATGGAGCGAACTCGCCCGCCTCGTCCGCCTTGCCCATCTCGACCGCCTGGTCTCTCCGCCCCCCTGCCCCCCTGCCCCGCCAAGTACCGATCAGTGAATCTCATTTCCAGCTTCCTTTCGTGGCTCGCGAGCGAACACCTCTAACGCTACCCTGCTCGCGATCTGGCGCACCAGAAGATAGGTGATCCCGACCGTGATTCCCGCATACACTCTGAATGAGGGATCCCGCGGCATCCGGAGCCAGATGTAGACGCCGACCAGCAGAGTTGCGAGGAGGGAGATGCGTCCGGCCACTCGACTTGCACGGCGCTTGAGCTGCCTGGCGCACTCGGGGCAGTCGGTGCCCCATGCCAGCCCGGCTACCCGCTGGCCACAGCGGGCGCAGGGAACCTCAGGAGAGGCGACGGACGACCGCATCCCCGAACTCGCGGGTGGAGGCGCTGCCTCCAAGGTCCCGGGTGCGGACGTTGTCGGCCACGATGGCCTGCTCGATGGCATCTCGGATCCGATTGGCGGCCTTGAGTTCGTGGACATGATCGAGCATCATCGCGGCGGCCAGCATCTGGGCGGCCGGATTGGCAATCCCCTTGCCCGCAATATCGGGGGCGCTGCCGTGCACCGCCTCGAAGATCGAGGCGTGGGCCCCGATGTTGGCCCCGGGCGCCAAGCCCAGGCCGCCGACCAGACCCGACACTTCGTCACTCAGGATGTCGCCGAACATGTTGGTGGTCACGATGACATCAAACTGCTCGGGCTTGAGCACCAGCTGCATGGCACAGTTGTCCAC
This sequence comes from Gemmatimonadota bacterium, assembly GCA_041691295.1. Lineage (GTDB taxonomy): Bacteria > Gemmatimonadota > Gemmatimonadetes > Gemmatimonadales > GWC2-71-9 > DATEHG01. Next base: position 8,751 of record JBEPVA010000130.1, on the reverse strand, counting down.
GATCAGGTCGTTGGACTGGACCCGGCCCTCATACTCCTTCTGGATGAAGCGGCCGACCTCGAGAAACAGGCCGCTGACCATCTTGAGGATGTTGGCCTTGTGGACGATGGTGACCTTCTTGCGATTGTGCCGGAGAGCGTACTCAAAGGCGTAGCGGATGATCCGCTCGCAGCCGGCCCGGGTCACGATCGCGGTCGAGGAGCCCACGGCCCGGGGATCACCGCCGATGGCAATGAAGTGCTCTACCCCAACGTAGAGTCCCTCGAGATTTTCCCGCACCAGCACGATGTCGATGTTGCTGAACCGGCCGCCGGGCACGAAGGAACGGGCCGGCCGCAGGTTGGCGAACAGCTCGAATTCCTTCCGCAGCGCCACGTTGACCGAGCGGAATCCGGTGCCGACTGGTGTGGTCAGCGGCCCCTTGAGCGCCAGCTTGCGGCGCCGGATGCTCTCGATGGTGGCGTCCGGCAGCGGCGAACCGGTGGCGTCGACCGCCGCCACACCGGCCAGCTGTTCGTCCCAGATGAACTTGAGCCCGGTAGCTTCGAGAACCCGCACCGTTTCGGCCGTGATCTCGGGGCCGATCCCGTCGCCGGGAATCAGGGTGACGTCGTAGCTGCTCATCGCTTGTCAGTTTCCAGGGGCAGGACGGTAGCCATGGCCGCACTCAGCGCCCGCGCGGGGGTGCTGCCGGTGCCGGCGGCCACGGTGCGGTACACCACGCCACCAGTGCGCGTATCGGTCATCACCATCGACAACTCAGCCCGCAATCCGGAATCGGGCACCGAGAAAAAGATCAGAGCGGCGGGAATCAGGGCGTGCCGTCCGCCGGAAATGGCCGCCATCGACCGGAGCGACGAGCGCAGCGGATCGGGAGTGATCTTGAGTTCATGCTCCCGCATGATGGCCTGGCCCATCCGGTCGGGGTCGCTGGCCACGCCCGGGGAACGGATGGCCATCTTCCGGAGCGCCGGCGGCAGCACCCACTTGACCTCGGGACCGCGATCCTCGAGGGCACGGCCGATGATCGAATCGGCCCACTCAAGCGACCGGATCCGCTCCGCCAGCTCCGGCGGCGCCTCGGCCGGTGCCTCGAAGAACATCATGGTCAGGGGAACGACGGAAACCGCTTCACCAGCGAGGGGATAGGTGCCCAGCGCAACGGCGGGATAGACCGGGGCCTTCTTGGGCGCGGCGCCCGTCTGGGCAGCATGCCCGCCGCACGCCGCGAGGGCCACAAGGCACAGGAACGCGCCGACCCCGCGTCGGGACAGCCAACTCCGGCGGACATCGGATTCGAGTACCAAGCCATCACCCCGGGGTGGTCGAAAGTGGCCGAAAGGTAATGGTGGGAGTCGGGAGTCGGGAGATGGGAGATGGGAGATGGGAGACGGGAGATGGGAGATCGGAGATGGGAGATGGGAGATGGGAGATGGCGGAAAGAATGCTTCTGGAGGATCGAGTCGATATCCGAGCAATGATTCCTGCCTTTTCGTCGGTGCATTCGCCCCATCCCCCCATCCCGACTTCCGCCTACTCCAGGGATAGTCCCCCATCCACCACGATCGTCTGACCGGTGATGTGCCGAGCCTCGTCGGAGCAGAGGAACGAGACCACGTGGGCCACATCGTCGGGCTCGGCCACCCGGCCCAGCACGCTGCTGCGCTGTACCCGCTCGACCACTTCCATCGGCAGCATGGCCATCCGCTCGGTGCGAATGAATCCCGGCGCCACCGAATTGACATTGACATTGGACGGTCCGAGCTCGACTGCGGCCGACCGGGTCAGCCCGTGCAATGCGGCCTTGCTGGCGGCGTAATTGACCACTCCGAAGCCGGGCCGGTCGGCCTGGTGGGCGCTGATATTCACGATCTTGCCCCAGTGCTGCCGCCGGAAGGTTGGCGCCGCCGTCCGAATGCAGTTGAAGCTGCCGGTCAGGTTGGTGTCTATGACCTCGCGCCAGGCTTCATCACTCAGCCGCCAGAGCGCGCCGTCCACCGCGATCCCGGCATTGTTGACCAGGTAATGGACGCTGCCGAATCGGGCTCTGGTCTCGGTGAAGAACTGCTCCACCGCCGCGCTGTCCCGTACATCACAGCGGGCGCTGTAGACATTGGCGCCGAGTGCCCCGCAGGCGGTTTCGGTGAGGAGGGCCTGCTCCTGAACATCGCGGCCCTGCATCGTCACCCAGCAGAAGGCCACGTCGCAGCCCAGCCTGGCAAACTCCAGGGCAATGCTGCGCCCCAACCCGGTTGCCCCGCCGGTGACCACCGCCGTCTTGCCCTTGAAGCCCCCCGACACCGGCTGCAGTTCGGGCTGCTCGGCAAGGACGGCGCCGACCTCGGGGGCGGGCGCAGGCCAGCCGCTCTCGGCGGCATAGGAAAAAAGCGGGCGATGCATAGGGGACCCAACCTACGGGCCACGGACAGCCTCGGCAAGGCAATCGGAGTGCGGGCGGGGGGCGGGGACTTGAGCCCCGAGCCGGGGTCCGGCCATCTTGCGGCACATGTCAAAACTGCTCTGGGCTCTCATTGCGGTGGCCGGGGCCGCCGGCTGGTCTGTCCTGGCCCTGTCCCGTGGCGAACCGGTCAGCGCTGCCTGGCTGGTCCTGGCCGCGGTGGGCACCTACCTCATCGCTTACCGGTTCTACAGCCACTACCTGTCCTACAGGGTCCTGGGCCTCGATGACCGCCGGGCCACCCCGGCTGAACGGCTGGATAATGGAAGGGATTACAGCCCCACCTCACGCTGGGTGCTGTTCGGCCATCACTTTGCGGCCATTGCGGGGGCGGGCCCGCTGATCGGACCGGTCCTGGCCGCCCAGTTCGGGTACCTGCCGGGCACCATCTGGATCGTGGTCGGCGTGGTCCTGGCGGGTGCGGTGCAGGACTTCGTAATCCTGTTCGGGTCGATGCGGCGGGACGGCAAGTCGCTGGGCCAGATGGCCAAGGAGGAGATCGGCCCGGTCACGGGGCTGATCACCATGGTCGCGGTGCTGGCCATCATGCTGATCCTGCTGGCGCCGCTCGGACTGATCGTGGTCAATGCACTCCGCGGCAGCCCGTGGGGGGTGTTCACGATCGGATGCACCATTCCGATCGCCTTTCTGATGGGCTTCTGGATGAAGGTGTGGAGGCCGGGCAGGACGATGGAAGCCACGGTCATCGGGGTGCTCCTGCTCCTGGCGGCGCTGGTCGGCGGGCGATGGGTGTCCCAGAACCCCGCCATGGCCCAGGCGCTGACTTTTTCGGGAGTCCAGCTGGCCGGGATGCTGATGGTGTATGGCTTCGTCGCCAGTGTGCTGCCGGTCTGGATGCTGCTGCTGCCGCGGGACTACCTCTCGACCTTCATGAAGATCGGCGCGGTACTTCTCCTCGCGGCCGGGATTCTGTTTGTCCTGCCGCCGCTCCGGATGCCGGCGGTCACCCATTTCGTCGACGGCACCGGACCGGTCTTTGCCGGCAAGTTGTTCCCCTTTGCCTTCATCACCATCGCCTGCGGCGCCATCAGCGGGTTTCACGCCCTGATCGCGTCGGGGACCACTCCCAAAATGCTGCGCCGAGAGTCGGATGCGCGGCTGATCGGGTACGGCGGAATGCTGATGGAGTCGTTCGTGGCGGTCATGGCCATCTGTGCGGCGGCGGTGCTCGACCCCGGGGTCTATTTCGCCATCAACTCGCCGATCGCCTCGCTCGGAGGCGACGCCGCCCACGCGGTAGACGCCATCCGCCAGTGGGGATTCACCCTCGAGCCAGGCCAGATGGAAGCGCTGGCCCATTCGGTCGGGGAACAGACGTTGCTGGGTCGAGTCGGGGGCGCACCGTCATTGGCCATGGGCATGGCCCGGATCTTCAGCGGTGCGTTCGGCGAACATCTGCTGGCGCTCTGGTATCACTTCGCCATCATGTTCGAGGCGCTCTTCATCCTGACCACGCTCGACGCCGGCACCCGTGTGGGGCGGTTCATGCTGCAGGAATTGCTGGGCCATGTCTGGGAGCCGATGGGCCGGACCTCGTGGTATCCCAGCATCATCCTGTCCTCGGGTCTGATCGTGGCGGGCTGGGGTTATTTCCTGGTGCAGGGAGTGCTCGATCCGCTGGGCGGGATCAACAGCCTGTGGCCACTGTTCGGCATCAGCAACCAGCTGCTGGCCTGCATTGCGTTGTGCGTCGGCACCACCCTCATTATCAAGGCCGGCAAGGCGCGGCATGCCTGGGTCACGCTGCTGCCGCTGGCGTGGGTGCTGCTGGTGACGCTGACCGCCGGCTCGCAGAAGATCTGGGCCGCCGATCCGCGACTCGGCTTCCTGGCCCATGCCCAGAGTGTCGGAATGCAGATCGCCGCCGCCACGATCGATCCGAGCCGAGGCGCCAGGATGATCTTCAATGACCGGCTCGACGCCGTCATTGCCGGCAGCTTCATGGCCGTCGTGGTCCTGGTGATCATCATCTCGGCCCGCGAGTGGGTCCAGATCCTGGCCCGTGGCAAGCAGTGCGTGTCCACCGAGACGCCGTTCATGGAGACTGCGTATGAGAGCTAGGGGGGGCAGGGGGGCAGCGGGGCAGTGGTTCCGAGTCGCGCGGGAGTTCGTCACCGCGGTGCGGCGGATTGTTGGAATGCCGGATTACGAGGCGCATGTGGCACACCTGCGCGCCTGCCACCCGGAAATGGCCGTTCCCACCGAGCGGGAGTATTTCGAGAAGTTCCTGGAGCGGAAGACGGCGGGCGGTGGGGCGCGGTGCTGCTGACGAGCTGGTAGCCCGCAGATGCACCGGCGGCCCTCGTAGGGGCCGTCCTCTTGACCCCACGCCATGTCATTGCGAGGAAGCGGCGCCGCCGCTGACGAAGCAACCTGCTCAGCGGTGCCGGTACCGTGTGGATCAACGACCGTGCCCGCGCGCGCTACCACGGCCTTCCTATTTCCCGCTGAGAAAGTTGCTTCGGTCGCTCCGCTCCCTCGGGATGAGGTACCCTTTTAGACTCGACCCATTCACCTCTTACCTGTCACCTGTCACCTCTTACCCGTCACTTCTGACGCTTCTCCTCCATCAGCCCCAACGTATTCCCCTCCGTATCATCAAAGAAGGCCATCCACAGCTCATGATCCGGCATCTTCGCGATCAGGTGCGGTGGTGACATGAAGCTGACCCCGCGCCCTTCGAGTTCAGTCGCGGCCGCCTCGATGTCCGTGACCTTGAAATAGAGGATCGACCCCGGGTGATCATGTTCGGGGGCCTCGGCCAGTCCCAGCATCAGCCGGATCCCGTCGAGTTCGAAGAAGGCAAGCTTGGGCACCTGGAAAAGAAAACGGACCCCGAGCTTGTCGCGGTAGAAGGCCACCGCGCGGTCGATGTCCTTCACGTTCATGGCAATTTGACCAAGCGTACTAAGCATGCCTTGGGATCTCGCTGAAAAGGTTCCGCGTTCCGCGTTCCGGGTGGATCGAAGCACGGCTCAGAGGCGAGTCATGAAGAGCCATCCCATGCATTCCCCCCATCCCCCCCATCCCCACCTCGGACCGAGCTACTTGAGCGTCCCGATCCAATCGGTGAGCCACCGCCCAGTGCGGGCGATAACATAGGTGCTGTCATTGGCCAGGAAGTCGAGCTCGGCGTGGTTGAGCTTGGGGTCACTGTAGATCCCGCGGGCCCGGGCGGCCGCCCGGGCATCGACCAGCGCCTGGAGACTGGACCTGGTGCCGATCCACAGCAGGCCGTCGGACGCGCGGATCGCGAGCTGCGGCGGCACGCCGAGGCTGTCGGGCGAGATGTAAATCCGCTTGAGCAGCGGAATCAGGGAAGTGTCGGTCGAGAACGACAGCAGCGTCAGGTAGCGGATCTTCATCTGGCGGTCAGTGGCGGCAAGGAACCGAGCCGAGATCGAATCGCCGGCGCCGGCACCCAACCGGCCCGTGACCCAGGCATCGGCCAGGTCGTACTTGCCGGTGGGCACCCGGGCCAGGATATCCGTCAGCAGTGCGGCGTCTCCCTTGGTGGTTCGCTGCTGCTCGAGCTCGATGGCATGGAGCGCCGGCAGAAGATCGGCGGCATCGATCCCGGGCGGGGCCTTGAGCTTGCCGGCGTCGATTGCGGCACGCCATGCCTTTACCGTATCGACCGACGCAGCGTCGCGCAGTTCGGCCAGTCGAGTGAGCGCCTCGATGGCATCAGTCCAGGGGCGCTTGTCTGCCAGTGCCTGACGGGTGGTGAGCCAGAGTCGTTTGGCGCTGGTGGAGCGGAGAATCGCAATCAGGGTATCGGCGGCGGGACTTCCCTCGACCAGCCCTTCATGGAGTTCGGAATAGTTGGCCCGGGTCGAGTCGCCAAACCGGAGCTGAGCCTGGGCCTGTGCCGTCCGAGCCGAGAGGGACAGGAGCAGGCCGATCAGGATCGGGGCACGAATCATCGGGCAGCCGCCGTGAAACGGGAGACGACTGCCCACGACAGCGCAGTCAGGGTCAGCAACAGTGCGGAAAGGTGCAGTGCCGCGGGGCCGCCCTGGCCCTGATAGGTCCATCCGAATATCAGGCTGGCCGGCAGCGCCGCCAGGCCGGTCAGGGCGTGGTAGGCACCGAACCCCTTGCCGGTCCGTTTCGGAGCCAATCGGGTCACCATCACTCGTTCGGCCGACTCGGTGAGTCCCGCGACCAGGCCATAACAGAGAAAGATCACGATGCCCACGGCCGGCCCGACCGGCTGCGCCAGGGCGGCGACCACCATGGCAAAGACCAGCGCGCCCGCCACGATCGCGTGGCGAGGCGGAAAATGATCGCCGATCCAGCCACCGGGGAACGACGCCGCCGTCCGGACCACGTGCAGCCCTGCCCATACCAGCGGAATCAGCGCGACCGCCACACCCAGCTGCTGGAGTCGGAGCAGCAGCAGCGTCTCCGGCAATCGAAACAGTGCGAGTGCTGCCAGCGTGGTCACCGGCGCCCAGAACACCCGGCCGGCGGCGTCGGCGGATCCTGCGGTGCGCTCCGGGATCGCGGGCGCCGCCACCCGGACCCCACGGAGCACGAAAAACAGGACGACGAAGGCCACCACCCCGGGAACGATGCTCCACTCAAGCACCCGGCGCACCGGTACCGAGCGGTTCAGCAGCCACCAGGCCAGCAGCGAACCCGGAATCGAGCCAAAATGATCCGCCGCCGCGTGAAAGCCGAAGGCTCGGCCCCGCATTTCCGGCGGCGTGACATCGGAGATCATGGCGTCACGGGCCGGGGTGCGGATTCCCTTGCCCACCCGATCGATGACCCGGAATCCGACCACCTGCCAGGCGGCGCTGGCGACGGCCATGAACGGCCGCACCAGGACCGCGCAGAAGTAGCCGATCAGGATGAGTGGGCGGCGCCATCCCGGCCGGTCCGACAGACTTCCGGTTGACCACTTGGCCAGCGAAGCGGCCAGCTCCGCCGCCCCATCCACCGCAGCCAGTGCCGTGGCTGATCCGCCCAGCGTGCCCACCACGAACGCGGGCAGCAGCGGATACACCATTTCGCTGGCAAAGTCGTTGAACAGGGAAACGGCCGCGAGACCCTTGACGGTCGGCGGGATTCCAGATTGTCGAATTGGAAGATTGCCGGATTGGCGGGATCGGCCTGATTCAGTCATGAAAATCCGAATGCTCTCCAAATCCATCAATTCGATAATCTATCAATCCGCGGTCACTAAAGACTCACGACCATCGACTCCCTGCTAACGGCTTAGGGGTTGCGACCGACAGCTACTCCTCCAGCCCCATCCCCCACCGCACCAGCGAAATCGGCAGCCCACCGTATGTCAGCAGCTCATCGTGAAAGCGGCGCAGTGAGAACTCCACCCCGTCCCGCTGCCGGACATCATCCCGCAGCCGCAGCAGTTCCCGTCGGCCCACCGCGTAGCTCAGCTGGTAGGTCGGCCAGGCGCAGTAGCGGCTGACTTCGAGCGCCGCCTTGGTCCGGTCCATGCCGAGCTGGTCCACCATCTGGTCGATGGCCTGCTCGGGGGTGAGCCCACGGGTGTGCAGTCCGATGTCGATCACGATCCTGAGGGCCCGCCAGAGCAGGTGCAGCCGCTGGAACAGCCGCTCCGACGGGCTCTCGAAGAACCCTTCCTCGGCCATCAGCTCTTCACAGTACAGCGCCCACCCTTCGACCATCAGCGGCGTCGAGGTCAGCCGGCGGACCAGCGACGGCGAGGCCTGCGCGGTCAACAGCTGCAGGTGATGTCCTGGATACCCCTCATGCAGGGCAGTGGTCCCGATCTCGAGCAGGCAGGGATCGCGGCTCTCCGCTTTACCGAATCGCGCGGTGACGTAGAACCGGCCCGTCTTGTCGTCCGAGAAGACCGGTGGCGGTTCATAGGCCGCGAACGGGACCAGCGGCTGCAGAAAAGCCGGAGTCGGCACCACTTCCAGTGCGCCTTCCGGAATGGCGACCAGCCCACGCTCGATCACGAAATCGTGAGCCCGCTCCATCGCATCGCGCATGGCGGAAACTGGATCATCGCCCAGCGGGAAATTCTCCCGCAGCCGCTCCACCAGGGTGCGCCACGGCACCGTCGGGTCAATCTCATGGGCCAGCGCCTCGACTTCGGCTGCCGTTTCCTCGACCAGCGTCAGCCCGTAGCGGTACAGCTCGGGCGCGGTGGCCCTCAACGCATGCTCGTGATGCAGCCGGCGGTTGAACTGTTCCTCGCCGATGGCGAACGACTGATCATCCGGATGCACCCGCAGTTCGCTGTCGAGCGCCCGGTGGAACCTGTCTCTTAT
>JBEPVA010000129.1:0-10931 GCA_041691295.1 Gemmatimonadota bacterium | reverse complement strand
GGGGGATACCATGATGCTGGACGTGGTGGACCGGGCGGTGTCCTGGACTGATAACGCGGGATTCATCCTGGCGGTGCTGGGGAAGAAATCTCCGAGGGCCTACGATCTGCTGGTGGCCCACCTCAACGACTCGAGGCAGGCGGTACGGCGCCGAGCGCTTCAGGCCTTTGAGTTCGTCGTGGCGGCTCCCGAGGCCACTGCCCGACTGACGGCGGCCCGCAGCGGCCTCACTTCGGACAAGGCCAGGACCGAGCTCGACGCGACGCTGGCTCGCCTAGCCGCGCGCCCCGCCGGCAACGACGGCGAATAGACAGGATCGAGGCGGTACTGCCTCAATCCATCACCCAGCCCGCCACTTCCTTGACGGCTTCGCTGGCCCTGGCTGCATCGGCGACGCGAGGCACCGTGACGATGGCGTCGATTCCCGCCAGCCGGTGAATCGCTTCGGCATTGCTGCCTGAGCTCTCGTCCTGGACTTCAGGCGCCGACAGCACCACTCCCAGCACCGGAATCCGTTCCGCCTTGAGCACCCGGATGGTCAGCAGGGTGTGGTTGATCGATCCCAGCCGGTCGGATGTCACTACCAGTGCCCGGCCGTTCAGCTGATGCGCCAGGTCGAGTGTATCCTCGGTCCAGGTCAGCGGCGACAGCAGGCCGCCCGCCAGTTCGACCAGGGCCTGGTCCGCTCCCGCTGAAAGATTCCGGATCTGTTCCGCCAGTGCGGCCACCTCAATCGTGACCCCTTCCGCCTCGGCCGCCCAGGCCGCGGCCACCGGTGCGTGCAATCGGATCAGCGCGGCCCTGGGCTGGCTCTGTCCGGTGGCGGCGGCGATCACGGCGCCGTCCTCATCGGGGGAAAGAGTCGGGCCGCAGCCGGTTTCCACCGGCTTGATGGCCACCACGCGCTGGCCGGCCGCCACCAGCGCGCGGGCCAGCGCCGCCGTGACCCAGGTTTTCCCGATGTTGGTGTCGGTTCCGACGATGAAGGTTACCGGCGTGCCGGCGGCGGGGGCGAGTTCGGGTGCGGGGTCACGCGGAGCCCGGGTCTTGGTCCGGGTTCGCTTCTTCTCAGTGTTCATTCCGTGATCTCCTCGAGGCCGGCCGCCACCGCATCCACCAGGCTGACGATCTCGGCGTCCGTGACCGACAGGGGCGGCATCAGAACGATGGTGTCTCCCAGCGGCCGGAGGAAGACCCCCTTGCGGCGCGCTGCCCGGCAGACCCGCATTCCGTTGCGGTCAGCGGCCGGGAATGGCGCCCGACTGCTCCGGTCCTGCACCAGCTCGATTCCGGCCGCCAGTCCGAATTGCCGGATATCTCCGACCACCCGGTAGTGTTTCAGCCGATTGAGTTCCGAGGTCAGCCGGACGATGCGCGCCCGGACTGTCGGCAGCAGGTCATCGGCCCGCAGCAGCTCAAGTGTGGCCAGGGCCGCGGCCGCACCCAGGGCATTCCCCGTGTAGGTATGGCCGTGATAAAAGGTCCGGCCCTGTTCGGGCCGGCCGAGGAACGCGGAATAGATCGCTTCGGTGGTGAGAGTGGCGGCCATTGGCAGATAGCCGCCGGTCAGCCCCTTGGCCAGACAGAGCAGATCCGGCCGCAACTCCTGGGAGACGAACATCTCCCCGCTGCGACCGAAACCTGTGGCCACTTCGTCGACGATCAGCAGCGCCCCGATCCGGTCCGCCAGGTCCCGGGCCCGGCGGAGAAATCCTTCGGGCATGACGATCATCCCGGCGGCGCCCTGGACTCCGCCTTCGAGTACGATCGCGGCGATCGAATCCGCCTGGCTCAGCGCCAGCCGCTCCAGCGCGGTGAAACAGTCGATGTCGCAGCTCGAGCGCTCGAGCCCGAGCGGGCAGCGATAGCAGTACGGCGATGCGCTGCGGAGCGTCTCGAACAGCAGCGGACCATACCGGGCGTGGAACAGGTCGATCCCGCCGAGGGATACGGCACCGACGGTGTCGCCGTGGTAGGCGTTGCCCAGGGTCAGAAACTTGCGCCGCCGGACTCCGGCGCCGCTATCGACCTGCTGCCAGTATTGCAGCGCCATCTTGAGCGCGACTTCCACCGCGGTCGAGCCGTCGTCGGAAAAGAACACTCGACTCAGTCCCGCGGGGGCGATCTCGATGAGTTGCCGGGCCAGCTCCACCGCGGGAACATTGGCGTTACCCAGCAGCGTGCTGTGCGCGATCCGGCCCAGTTGCGCCAGGATGGCGGCGTCGATGGCGGGGTGTCGATGACCGAACAGGTTGCACCAGAGTGATGCAACCCCGTCGAGGTAGCGCTGCCCCTCGGTGTCGATCAGGTAGTTACCCTCGGCGGCGGCAATCAGCAGCGGCTCCTCGTCACGATAGACCGAACCGGGAGTGAACGGATGCCAGAGATGGGCATCGTCCCACCCCTCGAGTGTCGCGCGATCAGGTGCGGCGGCCTGGCTCGGGGCCCGATTGTCGGCGGCGGGCAGCAGCGGCATCTACGGCGCCCCTACGACGCCGCCACCAGCTCCGCCACCCGGAACCCGGCATCGGCGATCATCCGCTGATCGGCATCGGGTCCCTGGCCAGGGGTGGTGAGGTAACCATTGGAGAAGATCGAATTGGCGGGATACAGCGCCAGCGCCTGCACATGGCGAAGATTGACCTCGCGGCCGCCGGCGACCCGGATATCCCGGCTCGGATTGACGAACCGGAACATGGCGAGGGCCCGCAGACACTCGTGCGGCGATAACCGCGGCTGGTTGCCGAGCGGGGTGCCCGGGCGGGGGTCCAGAAAATTCACCGGGATCGACTCGACGGCCAGTTCGCGCAGCTCGAGCGCGAGCGAGACCCGGTCCTCGAGGCTTTCGCCCATTCCCATGATGCCGCCGCAGCAGGCTTCCATTCCGGCGGCGCGAGCCCGGCGGACCGTCTGGATTCGTTCATCGAAGTCATGGGTCGAACAGACCTGGGGAAAATGATTCCGGGAACTCTCCAGGTTGTGATTGAACCGGTTGACCCCCGCCGCGGCCAGCTGCTCGGCCTGGCCCTCCTTGAGCAGTCCGAGTGAGGTACAGATGTTGATATTCACCTCGGCCTTGATCTGGCGCACCGCGGCGCAGATCGTCTCGAGGTCCCGCTCCGAGGGCCCGCGGGTGCTGGTCACCATGCAGTATTTCACCGCACCCATGCTGGCCGCCTCCCGGGCGCCCTCCACTAGCTGTTCGACACTCTGCAGCCGGTAGCGCTCGACCCCGGATGCGTGACTGACCGACTGGCTGCAGAAGGAGCAATCCTCGGGGCAGAGCCCACTCTTGGCATTGCGCAGGACGTGAATCCGCACGTCCCGGCCATGATAGGTTGAGCGGATCCGGAACGCAGCCTGCAGCACCGCCAGCAGTTCATCGTCGGAGGAGTGCAGGACGGCAAGGGCATCATCGGCGCCGACCGCCTGCCCCGAGAGGGCGCGGTCCGCCAGGGCGTTCCAGTTCATGCCAGCTCGCAATGTGGAGGGACCTAGGGTTTGGCGTCGGTGGCGTTGGCCTGGAGAATTCCGCGGATGGCCCGCAGCCTGCCGTCGAAGTCCAGGGTGCCGAAGTCGTAGATCTCGTCGTCGGACCCGGTCAGCGCCGGCATGGCGCCGGCGGCACCGTCAGTGACCCGGACCTCGGTTTTGTGAATCCGGCGGACTTCGTGAATATCGGCCACCGAAACCCTGCCGGTGCTATCAACTCGCTGGTACACCAGGTTTTGGCCGTCGAGTGACACCAGCTTGATGTCCCAGATGTAGTCGCCGTTTTCCAGGGTCAGCTGCCAGCGGTCATCGGGCTTGCTTTGCGCGGCCGCGGACGTCGCTGCCACGGCGAGTGCCCCCGCCGCCACCATCATTCTAAACCATTGCATACCATCTCTCCCAGGGTGAATTGCGGCCGCATCCGGCCTTGAGTTTCCCTGCTGGGCCGATCACGTTTGACCCCGCGCGGGGGCGTAGCTCAGCTGGTTAGAGCAAGAGACTTTTAATCTCTAGGTCGTGGGTTCGACTCCCACCGCCCTCACTGACCCGCTGCCCACGATAGCGCGGACCGCTGTTCGGCGACGGATCTAAACTTAGTCGAGAGCCGAGAGTCAGGAGACAAGTGTCGGTGGCTCTCGCCGGGGAGACACGGCCCTTGCGATCTTTGGTCCGCCTGACCGCCTGACCGCCTGACCGCCTGTCCCTTCGCCCGCCCTCCCGTTGCTCAAGTGGCTCAGGACGGCGAAATTCCCCGCCGTCAGGCCCCAGCCGGGGCCATGCAAGCGTCCAACCGGGAGTAGCTGTGACCACGATCTGGCTCGATGGGCAGTGGCTCGACCGCGACAGCGCCAAGGTCTCGGTGTTCGACCATGGCCTGTTGTACGGCGATGGTGTCTTCGAGGGTATGCGGGTCTATGACGGCCGTACCTTCCGGCTCGAGGAGCACATCGATCGCCTGTTCGATTCGGCCAAGGCCATCATGCTCGATGTGCCGATGAACCGGGCCGAAATGGCCTCGCTCACGATCGAGGGCGTCAGCCGCTCGGGCCTCAAGGAAGGCTACCTCCGCCACATCATCACCCGTGGGGTCGGTGACCTGGGACTCGATCCCCGCAAATGCCCCAAGCCGAGCATCATCATCATCTTCGACACCATCAAGCTATGGCCTGCCGAAGTGTATGAGCGCGGCCTCAACGTGGTGACGGCCGGTACCCCGATTCCCCACCGCGAGGCACTCTCGCCGAGGGTCAAGTCGCTCAATTATCTGCCCCACATCCTGGCCAAGATCGAAGGCGTCGTGGCCGGCGCCGACGAAGTCATCATGCTCGATTCGTCCGGCACCATCGCCGAGGCGTCCGGCATGAACCTGTTCATCGTCAAGCGCGGTGTGCTGTCGACGCCGGCCCATTACGCCGGCATTCTCAAGGGTGTCACCCGTGATGCGGTGATCGAGGTAGCCACCGCCGCCGGTATGACGGTGCACGAAACCATGCTGAACCGCTATGACCTCTACACCGCCGACGAGGCCTTCTTCACCGGCACGGCAGCCGAGATCGCTCCGATCAGGCAGGTCGACGGCCGGCTGATTGGCGCTGGCCCCAACGGCCCGGTCACCCGCGATCTCACCGCCCGGTTCCGTCAGTTGACCCGGGGCTGATCATTGCCCCGCGCTGCGGGCTGCCTGCCCGGCCGCCCGAGGCGGCCAGTCGCATGACCGTGCAGTGCGCGGTCTTCCTTGCCCCGCCGCGGTCCGGCGAGGTCAAGGTCCGGCTCGCCGGCGAAATCGGTGATCAGCACGCCATCCGGCTTTATCGCATCATGGCTGCCCGCACTATCGCGGCGGTCACCGAGGCCGGCTTCAAGCCCACCATCTGGTATGCTCCCGCCGATGCCGGCCCCGAAATGACCCGGTGGCTGGGTCCCGAATCAGACCTTCGGCTGCAGGCCTCCGGCGACCTGGGAGCTCGACTCGCCGCCTCGGCGCGTGCGGCCGCGGCCGGAGACCGTTGGCTGGCCATTGCGGCGGACTGTCCCGGCCTCGAATCGGTCCACCTGAAGGAGGCCGCTGACCGGCTGGAGAACTGGCCAGTGGTACTTGGCCCGGCCATGAACGGCGGCTACTACCTGCTGGGCGGTGTTGTGCCGCTGCCCGATCTCTTTTCCGGTATTGCCTGGGGCAGCGACCAGATCCTCGACGAGACTCGCCGCCGCCTGGCTTCGCTGGGTGTGGCCTGGAGTGAGCTTCCGGCGCTCAGGATCGTGGAAACCGCCGCCGACGCGAGAGCCTCAGGTCTCTTGACCTGATTCGTTTCCGCGGTCCATATTGGCGGACCAGCCCCCCTTATCCCCCGGCCATGGCAGATCGCGCAGTTACCGTCAACGGGATCCGGTATAGTGTCGCCGTCATGGCCGAGCAAATCCCGCACGGCAGTGCCTGGCGCCTGGTGCTCGGGTTTCGCTCCAGTGAATCTTCCCGGCGTTCGGTCTGGGCAACCTACCCCGCCGAATTCACCTCTCGCGCCGCCCTCTATGCCCAGGCTGACCGCCTGAGTGATGAAGCGGTGGCCAGTCTATTTCCGAAGCAGCTGGCCTGATCAATGGACCGCGGCCAGCTGCAAGACCTCCGTCGAGCCATGGACGCATTAGCCGGTGTCCGGGGCCGCAGCGTCGACGGCTGCTCCCTCCGCTCGGATCGCCGGCAGCTGAAACTCGAATTGAGTGAGGGGGTGCTGCTGGTGGTCGGGATCGATCTCGATGATCAGGGCCGCCCCCGCCTGATGGTCGATGTCACCCGCCCCACTGCCGAGACCACCGGACAGCTCGAGGTGCCGTTCGGACTCGGCACGTAGGCGGCTCGGTCTGCCGCCTCAGGGACCCACCAGTGCGCGCCAGCTGAGCCGGGCCAGATCCGCCTGGACGGCCATGGCCTTCGAGCGCTCCGCATAGCCTCGGGTCAGTACCACCAGGACGTAGGGCGCCCGTGAGGGTGGGTAGATCAGCGCCGCGTCATGAAACACCGCGGTCAGTTCCCCGGTTTTGTGGGCCACCACGGTGCCAGGCGGCAGGCCAGCCGGAATTCCGTCATTGAACTCCTGGCCCCGGAGCATGCCCAGAGCCACCCCCGTTGACTGGGGACTGGCCGCCTTGCCCTGCTGCAGGGCGGCAAGCAGGATCGCCAGATCGCGAGCGGTGGTGGTATTGTTCATGCCGAGGTCAAAGGCCTTCTGATCCTCGACACCCCGGCGCACTTCGATGGAATCGGCACCCAGTGAATGAGCGGTGGCATTCACCCGGGCCGCTCCCAACTGATCGATCAGCAGGTTGGTGGCAAAATTGCTGCTGCGGATGATCATCAGTCGTGCCAGGATCCGGATCGGCACCCGCTGCCCTTCCATGGCGTAGACCGACGAGTCCGAGTCGTCCGCCTTGTTGAGATGGAAGGTGGAACCGTCCGCCAGCGAGCGAAACGCGTTGCGGACGAGCAGGGAGTCGTCCCAGTGGAAATCACCGGCATCCACCCGGCGGGCCAATTCAATCAGCACCGGCACCTTCATGGTGCTGGCGGCATGAAATCGCCGGGACAATCCCGGCCCCTGCATCCCGCCAGTGGCCAGGTCAATCAGTGCCACCCCGACAGTGGCGGTGTCCTGCCCGATGCGGGCCGCCATGGCGGAGTCGAGTCCCGACAGTCCGCGGGCCTGACCGGCCCCGATCGCCGGAAGCGACAGGAGCACCACCACCAGTGTCAGACGGCTTCCCCATCCCGAGTGCCTCATGAGTGCCTCCGTTCCACGGCCGGACCGACTTCGATTCAAGGATTTCTCGCTGGAGCGCCTGCCGTCGGGTCGCTGCCGCGCGAGGGTGACGCTGACGCTGCAGGATGATACCGAATTCACCGCCGATTCCGAGGGGCTGACCTCACAGGCCGGGGAACTGCGCTGCGCCGCCCAGGCCTGCCTCATCGCGCTGGAGCGGGCGGTGCAGCGTGAGGTGACCTTCGAGCTGCTGGGCGTCAAGGCGGTGCGGGCCTTCGATGCCAACGTCATCATCGTTTCGCTGTCGGCCCCCGGCAGCGCCGAGCGTCAGCGCCTGGTCGGATGCTTCCTGACCGAAGGCGACCCCGCCAAGGGCGCCGCGCTGGCGGTGCTGAATGCAACAAATCGAACCCTGGGAAATCGGCTGACCCGCACCTGACTGATCCTGGCGGTACAGCGGTCGTGCGGGTCCCGTTATCTTTCGGGATACCCAACACGATTCCCCGCAGAGCCAGCAGCGCGGGCGGAGGCCGCCACGGATGACGAGACGACTCCTGCCGTTCCTGCTGGTTGTTCTGGCTGGGTGCGGCGGCCACCACGCCGAACCGGCTACCCCGGCTCCGGCTGTACCACCCCAATCAGAACAGCCCTCGACCGCGCTCAACGGCGGCCTCCCGGCAGCCCCTTCGGCACCCGTCGATTCGAGCCTGGCCACCAATCTTGATCAGCAGGTCAATGAATTCCTGACCAGCGCGGCGGACAGCCTGGCCGACGCGCGAGCGCTGGCGGCGCTGGAAGATGCACGGCCGGATGCCAGCACGATCGAGGACAAGGCCCCGGTCCCCGGAGAAACGGCGACCGCGCCCACCAAGTGGGACATCGACGTCGTCACTTTCAACAACCACGACCGGGTTCAGTACTACCTCGACTTCTTCCAGGGCCCGGCCCGCGACCGGATGGCAATCTGGCTGGAGCGGATGCCCCGCTACGAGCCGATGATTCGGGCCCGGATGCGGGAGAATGGCCTGCCCGAGGACATGGTATACCTCGCGCTGATCGAGAGCGGCTTCAGCAATTCAGCGGTGAGCCGTTCCCGCGCGGTCGGGATGTGGCAGTTCATGAAGGGCACGGCCAAGCTGTATCACCTGAGGGTCGACCGCCTGGTCGATGAACGCCGCGATCCCTACAAGGCCACGGCAGCCGCGGCCCGCTTCCTGGCGGCGTTGAAGGATCGTTTCGGCTCGGTGTACCTGGCTGCGGCGGCCTACAATGCGGGACCGGGAAAGGTGGGCCGTGGTCTGAAACGGTTGCCGGACGCCGAGTCCGAGACGGCCGACACCAGCGAGTCCAATGACAAGGACTTCTTCCGGCTGTACGACACCAAACTGATCCGGCGGGAAACCAAGGACTACGTCCCCAAGCTGATTGCCGCAGCTCTGATCGCCAAGCAGCCGGAGAAGTACGGATTTGCCAGGCCGGCGGCGGCGGACACGGTGCTGCCCGATTCACTGGTCGTCACCGGTGCCACCGGTCTCGACGTGATCGCCCGGCTGGCCGATACCACCCTGCTGGCCATCCGGGACCTCAATCCCCAATACCTCACCCTGATGACACCGCCCGGCGTCCGGATGACGGTCCGGGTCCCGCCGGGGCGCGGCGCCACGGTCGCCGCGAGATGGAGCGCGCTGGCGCCATCCGAACGCGTCACCTATGCGGAGCACGTGGTTACCGCCGGCGAGACGATGGGATTGATTGCCCGTCACTACCACGTGTCTGCTGACCTGATCCGGGACGCCAATCCGACCCTCAAGCCCAACGGCCTCCGGCTCGGCCAGCGCGTCATCGTGCCGACCAGTGCCCAGCCCCTGTCAGCCGAAGTGCGGCGCTCGCTTGAATCCCCGAAGCACGTGGCGCGGGGTGGCGGCGTCCATTTGGTCCGGCGGGGTGAAACGCTGAGCAGCCTCGCGGCGCACTATGAAGTCACGGTTGAAGACCTGCGGCGCTGGAACCGGCTCTCTCCCGGTGCCCGCATTGCGGTTGGGCGCCGTCTCCGGGTTACCGGATCGAGCGGAGCCACGGCCATCACCGGCAGACCGAACGCGCCACCGACCTCCGGGTCGGCGGCGCGTGGTGGTACCCATCTGGTTCGTTCCGGCGAGACACTCACTGCCCTGGCCCGCCGTTATGGAGTCACGGTGGCCGCACTGCGCCAGGCCAACGGCCTGGGGCCCAAGGGTGTGCTCAAGGCCGGGATGACCCTGCACATCCCCGGCTGATAGTTCCGGCTAGCGGCCGACCTTGGCCGCGCCAATGGCGTGGCGAGTGCCCTTGAGCACCCGTTCGGCATAGCCGTTGGCCGGATCGCCGCCGGCGTCGAGGATTTCCTGAACCCGGGCAGGACCACGGTTGTAGGCCACCAGCGCCAGATTGATGTCCCCGTCGTACTGCCTGATCAGGCTTCGCAGAAACCGGAATCCCAGCCGAAGATTGATTTCCGGATCCGCCAGCTGTTCCGCTGAGATTCCCGATTCGAAGAACCGGGCGGTGGCAGGCCGGATCTGGGTGTACCCGATGGCGCCGGCCGAGCTGACGGCGTTGGGGTCGAAGTTGCTCTCGATCTTGACCAGGCTGAACGCCACGTCAGGTTCGATTCCCTCACTGGTCGCCACCCGATAAATCGTCTCGGCTTGGTCGGCCGGAATCCGGAACCGGGTGGAGTAGTGGAACACCTGGTTCTGGCGCTCGATCGTCGCCTTGAGCGAGGCGGTCTCGGTTTCGGCCTTCTGGGCCCGGTTCATCAGGGCGGACAGTTCCGAGGAAATAATGGCGAACGTGGGTGGTACGCTCTGATCGTCCGCATCGGCGCGCCGGCTCATTCCCGCCAAGGCGCTCACGAGTAGAACCCCGGCCAGGAGCACACTCCCTCGTACCGCTATCGTGCGGTACCAGGGCTGGCGCACCAGCCTGTGGTCGGGCTTCCACGTCATCTGGACCTCCGTGTCACGAGTCATGGTGCATTACCCTCCGTCGGATTCGCGGTGATAATCGCCGCGGGTTCCGCCGGTCTTGCTGACCAGCTGAATTCCCTCGATGGTCATGGTCCGGTCGAGCGCCTTGACCATGTCGTACACTGTCAGACAGCCAATCGTCACGGCCGTCAACGATTCCATTTCCACCCCGGTGCGTCCCATCGTCGAGGTCATTGCCACGATCTCGACCCCTGGCAGCGAAGGATCGAGCCGGGCCTCGACCCGCACCAGGTCCAATCCCAGAGGATGGCAGAGCGGGATCAGATCGCCGGTGCGCTTGGCCGCCAGCGTACCGGCGACTTCGGCCACCCGCAATACGTCCCCCTTGGCGACGGCTTGCTCCCGGACCGCTTCAAATGCCTCGGCGGACATCCGGACCCGTCCCGTCGCGACCGCCGTCCGGCGGCTCTCGGCCTTGTCCCCCACATCCACCATCCGGGCTCGCCCTGCCTCGTCAAGGTGAGTCAGTCGCATAGCACCTCGGCCAGATCCTCGAGCAGGACCGCCATCAGGAGCTGGGGATTCACATTCCCCTGCGCCGCCTCACGTGCCGCAGCCACTCGGCCCGACGCCTCGGACAGCGCGGCAAGCCCGCTGCGGCCAGGGAGGCCCCTTGGCAGGGGTGCCTTGCTCTGATGACCGGCCGCTTGACGCG
>JBEPVA010000128.1:0-11002 GCA_041691295.1 Gemmatimonadota bacterium | reverse complement strand
GTGCTGGGCTGCACCCACTACCCGCTGCTCAAGCCGCTGCTGGGGCGGGTGCTGGGACCGGGGGTGCGGCTGATCGACAGTGCGGAGGAAACCGCTCGCGAGGTGGCGGATCAGCTGGCCAAGGACGGGCTGACAGCCCAGGCCGGGAGCCCGGTGCGTCATCGATTTGCGGTGAGTGATGACGAGGTCCGGTTCCGGAGCGTGGGCAGCCGGTTCATCGGGGAAAAGCTGGGCGCGGTGGAAATGGTGACGCTGGGGTAGGCGGCGGGAACGGGGCCGGCAGTGGCGGCATATATGCCGCCTCTACGACCCCGTTCCCGCAAATTGTCGCAGCTCCACTCCCGCATCGGAGCAGACGGCGTAGCGATATCCGTCCAGCCACGCGCCCGGATTGAGGTACCACCGGCCCGGATGAACTTCGACTGCCGCGGCCCGATGGGTATGCCCCATGACGATCAGGCCGAGTGCCGGTTCAGCGGCCAGCCTGGCCTCGGCCCACTGGCGCTGGCGGATGGCGGCGGCATCGAGCACGGCGGGATCGACGACGGTATTGCCCAGGCCGTGGTTCATCGTATCGGCAATCCAGAACCCGATCGAGGGGTGCAGAGCGCCGAACAGTTTCACGGTGGCACGGTGGCTGGTCACTCGCTGGAGCAGGCTGGCGGTCCAGTGACGCTCGGTGATGCCATCGCCATGGATGGCCAAGCCGTGCCGGCCGGCGGCATCGAACCGGACCTGGTCGGGATGGAAATCGATGTGGAGGTCGCTGCGCCAGAACTCGTCGCCCCAGCGATCGTGATTGCCGCCGGTCATGAGGATCGGCATCCGCTGGCGCAGCCGGCCCAGGGCGGCCGCCACCACGAATCCGGCCCGGGGAATGACCCGCTGGTAGGCAAACCAGAAGTCGAACAGGTCGCCGGTGACCAGCAGCGCGTCCCCCAGCCGTGGGGCCTCCTCGAGGAACTCGAGAAAGGCCGCCTGGTGGGCCGGTGGGCCGGCCCCGATATGGGCATCCCCGACGGCAATGAGTCGTTGGCCGATCACGGGCGGAAGATTGGAGGATCGCGGCCCGGCTGGCAAGCTCGCGATTGTGTGTCCCCCTTACCGTGAAGCGTCCCTTGCACACATCCCCGACGGTGTCTGAAATCCGAGTCAGGGTCAACTACTCCGAAACCGATCAGATGGGCGTGGTGTACCATGCCCGGCACATCGTCTGGCTCGATGTCGCCCGAACGGAGCACCTGCGGCTGGCTGGCTACAACTACCGGGATCTCGAAGCCCGGAATTTTCGTCTGGTCGTCACCGACCTCCGGATCCGGTATCTCCGGCCGGCCCGCTACGACGACCAGATCCGGATCCGCTGCTGGGTGAGGGAGGTGGCCTCACGCCGGGTCATTTTCGGCTATGCCGTGGAGAATGCCGATGATGGCAGCCTGCTCGCCACCGCCGAAACGGCCTTGATCTGCCTGGACCACAACCACGAACTGGCCCGGCTGCCCGAAGAAGTGCGGACAGCTCTGGTCGTGACTCCCGATCCGGTGAGGCTCTGAGATGACCGGGATACGATCATCGGCCGTGGTGCTGTCCGCGCTGGCCATGCTGACCCTGGCGGGCCGTCTGGCCGCCCAATCCGAGGCCGCGGTGGAACAGCTGGCCCCGATTCTCATGGCGGAGGACCGGCGCGAATACAACCCTGGCCTGTTCGAGCGGGCCATGGGCCAGCCGGACCCGCTGGTCCGCAAGGTCGCGCTCCGGGCCATGGGCCGGCTTCGAATCCAGGAAAGTGAACCGCTGCTGATCGCCGCATTGCGTGACCGTGATTCCACCCTGGTGCCGGAAGCGGCCTTTGCGCTGGGGCAACTGGCCGACAGCGCCACGCTGTCGGCCCTGACCGATCGACTGGCGGACAATGCTTACCTGCTGCCTCAGGCGGTGACCGAGATCGTCACGGCCATCGTCAAGATCGGCGGACCCCGCGCCGGCACGGCGTGCGAAGCGGCGCTCAGCCGCGGTGGCTTCGCGGCCGACAGCGTCCGCCTCGGCGCGGCCGCCCGCGCCTGCGTGGTTGAAGGCTGGCGGCTTGGCCGATCAGCCCCGATCGATGGGCTGCGGCGGTACTTCGCCTCGGCGGATGTCGGACTCCGGGCCGCCACCTATTACAGCATCGGCCGGCTGCATCTGCCGGCCGACGCCACCCAGATGCTGACCGGTCTGCGCGACGACAACCGGTTTGCGAAGGGAGCCGCCGCGCGGGCCCTCACCGAACCCTACGCCGACTCCGCCGGCCTCGACCGGGTGAGCGTGAGCCGGCAACTGGGGCAATTGGTGTCGGATCCGGATCCCAGCATCCGGATTCAGAGCATCCGGGCCCTGGCCACCTTCAAAGGCCAGCCGGTGGCGGCCATGCTGACTCCGGCGCTCGACGACCAGGTCCCCAATGTCGCCGTCGCCGCGGCCGACGCGATCGGCCTCTCCGGCGATACGGCCGGCGTCCGGGGATTACTTCGGGTGCTCGACGGCAAGGGACCGTTCGCGATCCGCCGTGCCGCCCTTGTCGGCCTGGCCCGGCTCAGGCCCGACGCTTTTCGTCAGCGGGTACCCGCCTGGATGTCGGGGACGGACTGGCGGGAGCGGTCGGCGGCGGCGGAAGCGTGGGGAAAAGTCCCGCCGCTCGAAACCGAGCCGCTGAGCCGACTGCTGGCCGATCGGGATGCCAGGGTCATTGGCGCCGCGTTGCAGAGCTGGTCTGACGGTACCAGCGGGCCGGATCCAGGCTTGCTGGTTGTCGCCCGCCGGCTGCTCAGCTCACCCGATCCGGTGATCCGGAGCATCGCAGCCGACGCGGTGGCTCGCGCGGCCGATCCGGCCGACCTGCCGGCCCTCAAGCAGGCCTGGACCGCCTCGGCGCGCGATTCCATCACCGATGCCGCGTCGTCCATTCTCGGTGCCGTGCAAGCCATCAGCGCCTCCAGCGACCCGGGCCGCCGCGCCGCGACCAGCGGATTCGTCGAGGTGGTGCCACGGCCGGCGGAGTATCTGCTCCGCCGCTGGGCTGCTGATCACTGGCCCGAGCTGGCCGAACGCTGGGCTCCCATCGAGCCGGTCGAAACCAGGCGGACGCTGCAGGACTACCGTGATGCCGCTCAGCTGTTCCTGGCCCAAAACGGCCCAAACTCGCTGCCGCACGTCTTCATCGAAACCGCCAAGGGAAAGATCGAACTCGAGCTGGCCGGTTCCGATGCGCCGCTCACGGTGGCCAACTTCCTCCGGCTGGTTGATCGGCACTATTTCGACAACCAGCGCTGGCACCGGGTCGTGCCCGATTTCGTCGCCCAGGCCGGCGATCCCCGCGGCGACGGGTGGGGCGGGCCGGGCTGGGCCATCCGGGATGAAGTCAATCCGATTCGGTATGACCCGTTCGTCCTGGGCATGGCGTTGTCAGGGCCGGAGACCGGCGGCAGCCAGTGGTTTATCACCCTGGCGCCCGCGCCGCATCTCGACGGGATCTACACGGTCTTCGGCAAGGTGGTGAACGGCCAGGGCGTATTGCTGCGGCTGTCCCAGGGCGAACTGATCACCAGCATACATCGATGAAACGGGGCCGCTGGGTCGCGCTGGTTGCGCTGCTCCTGGCGGCCCGGGTTGCCCCGGCGGCGGCGCAGTATGCCATCCTCGACGACAACAAGGTCGAGTACCGCACCTTCGACTGGCGGGTGCTCCGGGGCGCCCACGTCGATCTCTACTTCTATCCGGTCGAAGAGCGTCTGGCGGTCACTGCCCTGACCCTCGCGGAGCAGAACTTCGACACCCTGGCGCTCCGGTTCGATCACGTCCCGACCAGCAGAATTCCCCTCATCCTGTACGCCTCGCACGTCCATTTCGAACAGACCGGCATCCTGCCGTTCATTCCGCCTGAGGGGTTACTCGGTGTCACCGATTTCGCCAAGCGGCGGGTGACCCTGCCGTTTCGCGGCAGCCTGTCCGACTTCCACCACACCCTGCGCCACGAAATGGTGCATGCCTTTCAACTCAGCATTGCCGACGAGCAGTACGACCGGATCCCGCGGCAGAATACCGCCGAATTTCCGCTGTGGTGGACCGAAGGGCTGGCCGAGTACTGGTCGGCAGGTGAAGATGCCCGGGACGAAATGATCCTCCGGGACATGGTCCTGTCGGGCACCCTGCCGCACCTGCGCCAGCTGGATTACAACGTCTCGGGGCTGGTCTACCCGCTGGGCGGCAGGCTGCACCGCTGGCTGGGCCAGACCTACGGCGACTGGCGGATCGGCCGGATGTACCAGGAGATCTGGCGCTACTCGAATTTCGAGGCCGCGATCGAGGCGGTCTACGGGAAATCGATCGACCGGCTGGACCAGGAATTCCAGCTCTACATGAAGCGGGCCTACCTGCCGGTGGTCGAGGCCTATGCCCCGGTGGCCGTCAGTGGTCGGCGGCTGGCCCCGCGTTCGGTGAACGGGGCGGCCGCGGCGGACACCGGCGGCACCAGCGATGCCTTCTATTTCACCGGGGACGACGGCTACATCACGGTGCGCCGGACCCGGCTCGATGGCAGCCGCAACAGCCAGAAGATCCTGGTGGCGGGACGAACCAGCGCGCTTGAATCGGTCCACCCCTTCGACTCCCGAATCGATGCCGGCCGGCCCGGCTACCTGCTGCTCAGCTCGCGCCAGGGCGAACGCGATGCGCTGCTGATCTGGAACCTCGCCAAGGGCCAAGTGGCCGGGCGTTACGCCTTCCCCAGTCTGGTCTCGGTGGCATCGCCGGCGTGGAGTGCCGATTTCCAGAGCGTCATCTTCAGCGGGCTGACCGAGGCGGGCATTTCCGATCTGTATCGGGTGTCATTGCCGGATGGCCAGCTCACCAGGATCACCGACGACGACTACCAGGATCTCGATCCGGCCCCGAGTCCGGATGGCCGCTGGATCGCGTATACCACCGACCGTGGCTCCGGCGGCGAGTCCGGTGCGATGAATCTGTTCCTTAAGGATGCGGCGTCGGGGGCAGTGCACCAGCTGACCAGCGGACCCTGGGTGGACGAGACCCCCCGGTGGGACGCCAATGGCCGCCTCTTCTTTGCCAGCGACCGCGATGGGGTGCTCAATATTTTCTCGGTCGATACCATGGGCAATGGCCGGCGGGAAACGTCGGCCTGGACCGGCGCCTTTGGCCCGGCGCCGATTCCGGGACGCGACGCGCTGCTGGTCACCTCCTGGGAAGCCGGCGAATTGAGCGTCTACCAGGTTCCAGTCGACACCATTGCCGAGCGTGACACCTTTGCCCGGCCGCCGGACGTGGCCTCGTCGGGCGGCTGGCAGTGGCCCAGGGGCAACAACATCGCGGCCGACGATCGCAGCACCCAGCCGTACCGGCGCCGGTTTCAGTTCGATATCGCCGCGGGGCGCGCCATCTTCGTGCCCAGTGTTGGCGGCACCCAGGGCATTTCGGTGCTGTTCAGCGACATTCTCGAGGACCACACCCTGTTCTTCAACGTCTCGACGTACCAGGGCCAGGGTCTCGGTGGCGTGCTCGATAACCTGAGCGTCACCGCGCTGTACTTCAACCAGCACCACCGGCTCAACTGGGGCCTGGCGGCCTTCCGGCAGAAAGGCAGCGTCTTCAATGGCGGGCTGGAACAGATCTATGACGAGGATGCCTGGGGCGGGGCAGGGTTTCTCCGCTACCCGCTCAGCCGGTATACCCGGGTCGAGGGCGGCATCACGATCGAACATTCCGACCGCACCGATTTCGACATCCCGGTGGCGGAGCCGACCCGCAAGGGCTGGATCGCGAGCCATTACCTGAATTTTACCTACGACAACGCACTGTGGAGCTACTCCGGGCCGATCGACGGCAATCATTTCAGCCTCACCGGCAGTATCGGCAATGATTTCAGTCATGCCCGGTTCGATAACTACACCGTGGCCCTGGACGCCAGAAAATACTTCCGGTTTGGCCACAACAGCGCCTACGCCATCCGCGCGTTCGGTTATCTCAGCGGCGGGGACCGGCCCAACTTCGTCAACATCGGTGGCACGCTCGGCATGCGCGGCTATCCCCTGTTCAACTACATTGAAGGCACCAGGGCCATGATGCTGAATCAGGAAGTCCGGCTGCCGGCCCTGCGTTACATCGCCTTTGGCACACCGGTCGGCCAGGTCACCTTTCCCGGCATTCAGCTGGCACCGTTTCTCGATGTCGGCAAGGCCTTCTTTCCCGGCGGGGAACAGCGGGGCTGGATCGGCAGTTATGGCCTCAGCACCCGCTTGTCGCTCGGGCCGTTCATCACCTTTCGGCTCGACTGGGGCCGGCGATTCAACGCCAGCCAGCACGGCATCGATGGGTACCACCTCGGGCTGGGCGATCAGAAGCCCGGCTTCCTCAAGTTCTTCTTTGGATATAACTACTGATGTGGCAACGAGTTCGTGTTGACCACCGGCACCACTTCCTCTATCTTGTGCTGATGGTTGCCGGGTGTCATCCCGGTGCGCCGCCAGCGCTTGAGCCGGCTGGCGCGGCAGCGGTCGATCAGGCCGTCGTTTCCCAGTGGATTGGCTCCACGGTGCCGCACGGCTCAACACTGCACCGCTTCAAGTGGTCGTTCAAGAACGAACGCTCGGATGCGGGTGGCCGGGGATCGCTGCGGATCGCCGCATCCGATTCCCTCCGGATGGATGTAGCGGGGCCGCTTGGCGCAGGGCGGGCCGCCGGGGTCGTCATCGGCGATTCCGCTCTCTGGGTCGACCCGGACAAGTCGCTCGATGAACTGGTCCCCAGCTTTCCGCTGCTCTGGGCCATGGTCGGAGTGGCCCGGCCACCGTCCGCCGGCGCCAGCTTGCGGGGCCTGACGGAGCCGACCCGGACGTTCATGCAGTACGCCGCGGGTGCCGACACGATTGAATACCTTCGGGAGACAGGTACGGCCTCCCGGTTTCTGGCTGAGGTGCGGCATGCGGGCAAGCTCGTTGGACGGGTGGAGACCAAGCTGGATGCAGCCGGGCAACCGGTGTCGTCCCGGCTCACCGTGCCAAGCCAGCCGGCCCAGCTCGACCTGACTTTCTATCAGCACACGATCAGCAATGGCTTTCCGCCGGATACTTGGCACCGCCGCCAGCCTTAGCCTGCTGCTCTCCTCCGGCTGCCTCTACAAATTTTCGGGCGGCGGCTTTCCGCCAGACATCAAGACGGTGGCGGTACTACCCTTCGACAACCTGACCGCCGAACCGGCGCTGACCCAGGAAGTGACGCAGGCGGTGCGGGACGCCGTCCAGGGCCGTCTCGGCCTCCGGGCCGCTGGTGAACAGACGGCGGATGCGGTAGTTCGCGGCTCGATCAGCCGCTACGACCCTGATCTCCCGGCGGTGTTCAACGGCACCGACAACAACCAGGTCACCGTGACCCGGCGGCTGGTGCAGATCACCGTATCCATCGAGATTGTGAACCAGAAGGACGGCAAGACGCTGTGGCAGCGGGGCAGCATGCTGATCGATGGCGATTACGAGCCAGGGCGTGAGATCGACGGACGAAAAAAGGCGGAAGACAAGCTGGTGACCAATATCGTGGACGGAGCGCAGTCCCAATGGTAGGGCGCCGCTGGAATCAGCGGGGCGCCAGCAACATCGGCTGCATCTTCTCGCTGCTGATCTTTGTCGCCGCCATCTATTACGGCATCAATATCGGCAAGGTCTGGTTCCGCTACTTCCAGCTCAAGGACGAGATGGACGTCTCGGCCCGGATGGCGCCGGGACTGACTGATCCCACCATCCGCCACCGGCTCGAATCCAAGGCGACCGAACTCGGCCTCCCCGACGAGGCCAAGAAGTTCACCATCAGCCGGGCAGGGCACACCTTTACGGTTTCCAGCGAATACAGCGAGCATGTCAGTCTGCCGTTCTTCGACCACATCTTCATCTTCAAGCCCAGCGCGGTTGAGCCGCTCTAGCGGACGCCTCGTCCCGCGGCGGGTGCTCTGGCCCGTCGCGATTCTGCTCTTCGTCGCCGCTCCCCTCCCGCTCTGGGCCGCCGGGGACACTCCCCAGACCACCTCGCTCTTCCTGGTTTTGGCCGGCATGCTGGTCGGCGCCAAGTTGCTGGGTGAACTGTGCGAGCGACTCGGCACCCCCGCGGTGCTCGGCGAACTGCTGGCCGGTGTGATCCTGGGGCCGAGTCTGCTGGGCCTGGTACCAACCGGAACCGGCTTTGCCGCCGAGACCGTCGAACTGCTGGCGGGACTCGGCGTGGTGCTGCTGCTCTTCGAGGTCGGTCTCGAGACCGAGCTGAAGGCCATGGTCAAGGTGGGCGGCGCGGCGGCCGCGGTGGCTGTGGTGGGCGTGGCCCTGCCGTTCGCCGGCGGCTACCTCTTCTGGCAGCTCTGGCCCCATCCGCTGGCCACCGATCCCGCCGCCAGCACCATCACCGCCATTTTCATCGGCGCCACCCTCACCGCCACCTCCGTCGGGATCACCGCCCGGGTCCTCGGCGACCTCGGCTGGATGCAGTCCTCGGAGGCCCGCATTGTCCTGGGCGCTGCCGTCATCGATGATATCGTGGGGCTCGTGATCCTCAGCATCGTCGGCGTGCTGGCCACTGGAGGTGCCGTCGCCCCGCTCGGGATGCTCAAGATTCTGGCGCTGGCGGTCGGATTTCTGGTGATTGCGGTGCTGGTGGGCAATCGCACCATGCCAACCGTACTGGACCTGGTGGGGAGGATGAGGGCGCGGGGGGTGCTGGCGGCCCTGGTCTTTGCCTTTGTGCTGTGTCTTGCGGCGCTGGCAACCTTTGCCGGTTCCGCCATGATCATCGGCGCCTTTGCCGGCGGACTGATCCTGGCCTCCACCCGGCACCACGAGGAAATCGAACAGGCCATGAGCCCGGTCGCCGCCATCTTTGCACCGCTGTTCTTTGTAAAGGTGGGCGCGGCACTCGATCTTTCGCTGCTCGATCCCCGGGCGTCCGGCGCCTCGACGATCCTGGTAGCGGCGCTGGTGCTGACCCTGGTGGCCATCGTCGGCAAGGTGGCCGCGGGCTGGGCCGCGCCGTGGGCGGCCTTCGATCGGCTTACCGTAGGTATCGGCATGGTGCCGCGCGGAGAGGTCGGCCTGATCTTCGCTGACCTGGGGCGCCGCACCGGGGTGCTGAGCCAGGAGCTGTTCGGCGCGGTGGTGCTGGTCGTCATGGCGACCACATTCAGTGCCCCGCTGGTGCTCAAGTTCCGGCTGCAGCACCGCACCCCGGTCCCGACATGAATACCGCCGGCAAGGTGCGCCAGCTGGCCGCGGCCGTGGCCTGGCGGCAGGGGATTCGCGGCACGGTGGTGTTCACCAACGGTGTGTTCGATCTGCTGCACCCGGGGCACGTCTCGCTGCTGGAGTCGGCCCGCGCCGAGGGCGATGCCCTGATCGTCGGCGTCAACTCCGACAGCTCGGTCCGCCGGCTCGGCAAAGGCGCGGAGCGTCCGATCGTGCCAGAGGAGGCGCGCTGCCGGGTGCTGGCCGGGCTGGCGGCGGTCGACTGTGTCGTCCTGTTCGACCAGGACACGCCACTGGAACTGATCGCTGCCTTGCTGCCGGATGTGCTGGTCAAGGGCGCGGACTACAGCCGCGACAGGATTGTGGGTGCCGACCTGGTCGAGAGCCGGGGAGGCCGTGTGGTTCGAGTGCCGGTGGTTACCGGTTTTTCCTCATCTGCCATAGTGGAGCGTCTGCGTGCCTCGTCCTGATGGTCGTGCTGTCGATGAACTGCGTCCCATGGTGCTGGAGCGCGGCGCCAATCCGTATGCCGAAGGCTCCTGCCTGATTCGGATGGGCGGCACCCTGGTCCACTGCACCGCGAGTGTCGAGCAGGGAGTACCCGGCTGGAAGAAGGGCAGCGGGGAGGGCTGGGTCACGGCCGAATACGGGATGCTGCCCCGCGCCACCCATGAGCGGTCCAATCGCGAACGCAACGGCCCCGGTGGCCGCAGCCAGGAAATCCAGCGGCTGGTCGGACGATCGCTCCGGGCCGCCATGAGCACCATGGCCTTTGGCGAGTACACCATCAAGATCGACTGCGACGTGCTCCAGGCGGACGGCGGTACCCGCTGCGCCAGCATCACCGGTGGCTGCATTGCGCTGGCGGATGCGTGCAACTGGCTGGCCGCCCGGACCGGGATCAAGAACCCGTTCGGCCGGATGGTCGCCGCCATTTCGGTCGGCATCGTCGACGGAGAGGTCCGCCTCGACCTGGCCTATCTCGAGGACAAGGTGGCCGGGGTCGATTCCAACGTCGTGATGCTCGAGCCCGATCAATTCGTCGAAGTCCAGGGCACTGGCGAGAACGACACCTTTACCCGGGCCCAGCTCGATCAACTGCTCGACCTGGCCCACGGCGGGATTACCAGGTTGTTCGCCGAGCAGCACCGGATACTGGGCCGTTGAAGCTGCTCGTGGCCACCCGGAGTGGTGGCAAGCAGGCGGAGGCCCGCCGGATTCTGGAAGTCGCCGGACACCAGATCGTCTTTCTCGATGAGTGTGGACTGATCGAAAAACCCGAGGAGGATGGTCTCGAGAACGGCGATTCGTTCGAGACCAATGCCAGGCGCAAGGCGGAGTACTTCGCCCGGCTGAGTGGATTGCCGACCCTGGCGGACGATTCGGGGCTCGAGGTGCTGTCCTTGGGCGGGGCGCCGGGCGTACGGTCCAAGCGGTGGGCCAGCGCCACGGGCACGGCCCTGGAAATCGATGCCGCCAACAACGCCGAGCTGCTGCGCCGCCTGCGAGGGGCACCCGAAGCCAGGCGCAAGGCACGCTACCGCTGCGTGCTGGTACTGATCCGATGGGTCAAGACCGTGCCCGAGGTCTTCGAAGGAGCGTGCAGCGGACGGATACTCGAGGCGCCGGACGGCACCGGCGGCTTCGGCTACGATCCGCTGTTCTGGAGCGATGATCTGGGGAAGTCCTTTGGTCAGGCGACGGCGGAGGAAAAGGATTCAGTCAGTCACCGGGGG
>JBEPVA010000127.1:0-11113 GCA_041691295.1 Gemmatimonadota bacterium | reverse complement strand
TGCGGTTCCAGATGCCCTTGGCGTTGAGCGGACGGACTGCCGCAATGGCCGTGGCCACGTCCTCGCCGGCCACGAACCGGGAGGCGAATTTCCTGGCCAGACTGTTGCCGCGGACGAAACGGAAGACCTTCGGTTGTTCGGACAGCCAGAGCAGACTCTTGCGCATCATGCCGTGATCCCGGTCCGTGGTGGGCGACGCGGGGAACGTAACCCACCCTCCGGCACGCCTCAAGCGAGTGGCTGAGACCTTCCGAACTCCATCCGACGGGGTTTGACTTCCCTCGACAATGACCGACCAGTTCCCGCCACTTGGCATCCTCGACATCCCCGAACGGGGTCCCGGCTTCATCCGGAGGCGCACGGAGAGTTATCTCCCCGTCCCCGGGGATGCCCAGGTGCCGGCGCGCCTGATCCAGGAGTTCGGGCTGCGGATCGGGGACGAGATCAGCGGCGAGATCACGACCGGCGGGGGCGGAGCAGGAGGCGGAGGCCGCGATCGTGGCGGCCGAGGCGGCAGGAACAGCGGTGGCCCGACGCTGAGCCGGATCACCGCGATCAACGGCACCGCCCCCGAGGGCGCACGCCATCGTCCCGCCTTTGCCACGCTCCCCGCCATTCACCCCAATGTCCAACTCCGGCTCGATGCCGGCCTGACCCGTCGGGGCCAGCCCGATCCGACCAACCGGGTTATCGACCTGATGTGTCCGCTCGGCAAGGGCCAGCGGGCCTTGATCGTGGCCCCGGCCAAGGCCGGCAAGACCACCATCCTGCAGTCGATCGCCGAAGGGGTCACCAAGAACTACCCGAAGATGAAGCTGTTCGTGCTGCTGGTCGACGAGCGGCCCGAAGAAGTCACGGATATGGAAATGGCCGGCTTCGGCGAGGTGATCGCGTCGAGCTTCGATTGTCCGGCCGAGCAGCATGTGGCGGTGGCGGAGCTGACGCTGGAGCGGGCCCGGCGGGTGGTGGAGCAGGGCGAGGACGCGACCATCATTCTCGACTCGATTACCAGGCTTGCCCGGGCGTTCAACGCCTATGAAAAGGGCAGTGGCCGCACCATGTCGGGCGGGCTCGACGCCACCAGCCTCGAGCGCCCCAAGCGGTTCTTCGGCAGCGCCCGCCAGGTCGATCCGGCGCGCGGCGGCGGTTCGCTGACCATCATTGCCACGGCACTGATCGATACCGGCTCCAAGATGGACCAGATCATTTACGAAGAATTCAAGGGAACCGGCAACAGCGAACTGGTGTTATCCCGGGAAATGGCCGAACGCCGGATCTTTCCAGCGGTGGACCTGCAGGGCAGTGGCACCAGGCGGGAGGAGCTGCTGCTGACGCCGGAGCTGCTGATCGCCACCCGGGCGCTGCGGAACCAGTGGGCCCGATTGCCATCGATCACCGCCATGGAGCAGATCCTCAACCTGCTCCGCCGGACCAAGAGCAACGACGAGTTGCCGGCCATCGTAGGTGCCGCCAAGGGATGACCGAGGAGACCGAAACGCTGACCGAACATCAGGCCGCCGCACGTGATGCGGGGCTGATCTACGTCATGGACTCGTCGCCGGGGATCCGGCGCAAGCGCTCCGGCAAGGGGTGGAGTTACACCGGGCCCGACGGCCAGCTGATCCGCGACAAGTTGCGGCTCAAGCGGATGAAGGGGCTGGTCATTCCGCCGGCCTGGACCGATGTCTGGATCAGCCCCGATCCGCATGGACACATCCAGGTCACCGCCCGCGACGCCAAGGGCCGCAAACAGTATCGCTATCACTCCGCCTACCGCGCCGTCCGGGACGAAACCAAGTTCGAGCGGCTGTTCGAATTCAGCGAAATCCTGCCCGGCATTCGGGCCAAGGTCGAGAAGGATCTGGCCAAGGCCGGCTATCCCCGCGAAAAGATCCTGGCCACCGTGGTCCGGCTGCTCGAAAAGACCCTGATCCGGATCGGCAACGAGGAGTACGCCAAGGAAAACCGCTCGTACGGCCTGACCACGATGCGGCAGCGGCATGTCGAGGTCGACGGCTCCGCGATCGTGTTCGAATTCCGTGGCAAGAGCGGGGTCAAGCACGAAGTGAAGGTCACCGACCGCCGGGTGGCCAAGATCGTCCAGCACTGCCAGACCCTGCCGGGGGAAGAGTTGTTCCAGTACGTCGACCCCGACACCGGATCCCGCCGTTCCCTCGATTCTGGCGACATTAACGAATACCTCGGCACCGCATCGGGGCGTGAGGTCACGGCGAAAGATTTCCGGACCTGGGCCGGCACCATGCTGGCGGCCAAGGAACTCCGCGAGCTGGGGCCGGCGCCGAGCGACCGCCAGGCCAAGCTCAACATCATCAAGGCCGTGGATGTCGTCGCCAAGAAACTGGGCAACACCCGGGCGGTGTGCCGGAAATACTATGTCCACCCGGTGATCTTCGAGGCGTACATGGAGGGGCAGACCATTCCGCCCTCACCGGTACCCGACCTGCCGGCCGGACCGAGGGCGCCGGGCCCGCCGGCGCTGCGTCATGATGAGCGGAATGTGCTGGAGTTCATCCGGGCGAGGCAGGCGGCGGCCGGGGGTCAACCTTCAGCCGGAAGCCTCAAGCCTTAAGCTGGGTCGTTAGTCGTTGGCCGTTGGCCGTTGGCCGTTGGCAAGTGGATCTCTGCTGTTCGCGCTTCCCCATCAGGCCGCAAACGAAACTGCGATGGACCAGCGCCTTTGGGCTGAGCAACTGAAGGCTGAATTTCCCGCTTCCTGTCGAGGGCGGGACGTTGCGGGTGTCGATCTCGCCCTCCTCGATGCGGATACGGCGGGGTGTCTCAAGACCTATTTCGAAGCTGGCACGTTCCTCACCCTTGGTCACGTGGCAATTCTCGGACGCTGCTACCACGATCTGGCAGTTGTACGCCGGGAGTTGTCCGGCGAAGCACGCGGTTATTTCCAACGACTCGAGACACTCGCCGGCGATGTCCTGGCGGCAGCAAGCACAATCGGATTTGAGGCCTAGCCAGCGCACGAACTCGCAGGGACTCATCGACATAAGAGTGAAACCATTTCCCTCCCGCTCCCAGTTGCCCTTCGTCTCTCGTCTCTCTCCGACGCTCAGATCGCCTTCCGATACAGCACCGACCGCCCGACCTCCTCAAAACCCAATTGATCGTGGGCCCGCTGCGAGACGTCATTGGCCAGTTCAACATCCGACGCCAGCTCCTCCAGGCCCCGTGATTGCGCCCACTCCTCCCCCGCCCTGATCAGCCCCGCACCGATTCCCTGCCTCCGCAGATCAGGATCGACCCACCACCCTTCCAGGTACGCCACCGGACTGGTATCGCAACTGTCCGCGATCGAGCGCAGCCCGAGTTCGGCGAAGCCGCCGAGCCAGCCATTGCCACGATCGAATACCAGAGTGACGGCATCGGCGCGGGCCCGCCAGACGTGCATATCCTCCGGCGTCTGGCCAGACCAGAGGGCGGTTCGCATCCGCTGCCACTCGGCAAAATCGGAATCGAGCATGGGCCTGATAGTCACGTGGAGACCTCAGGAAGGGCGCGAGCGCTCGGAGTTCGAGGGCCGAGTGACTCGCCAGACCCACCAGATCAGGAGGGCCTGGAGTGGCAACCGGAGCCAGGTACCGAGCTGCATCCACCAGGCGGCCCCACGCTGGTGATACTGCCGCAGCATTTCGACGTTGGCGGGGAAGATTGCGATCAGCATCAGGATGAGCCAGATCCTGGCCCACTTATCCACCGAGCGGACCAGCACCAGGATTCCGCCAATGATCTCGGCCACGCCGCTCAGCGCCACCATCAGCTCCGGCGCCGGTATGTAAACCGGCATGATGCCGACATAGGGGGCCGGCCTGACGAAATGCATGATCCCGGCGAAGATGAAAAAGACACCGAGGAGGGTGCGGCTGCGATCCGGTCCGGTCATGGGTGGCTCCGATGCCAGGCCAGTGGGATGTCCGCTTCGATCACGCCATCGAGGCGGCGCACCCTGCCCTCGAGACGGCCTTCACGACGGAAGCCCAGCGATTCGTAGAGTCCGATGGCGCGGGCGTTGCTCTCGCGGGCCACCAGTTCCACCCGGGTGACGCCGAGTCGATTCCGTTCGACTTCCTCGAGCAGCGCCACGAACAGCGCTCGGCCGACTCCCTTGCCCTGCCATGCGGGATGGACCGCCACCGTCAGGTTGCCGAGCACGTGGCCGAAGGTGCGGGGGCCATCCGGATAGCAGTGGAGCTCGCCGGCGAGTGAGGGGTCGGGGCCATCGGCGGGCATGGCCAGGAATCCGAGGCCGTCGGTGGTGGCGCGGCGGACAAAGGCGGCGATGTAGTCGCTGGTGATCTCGTCCGGATCGCGGGCCAGGCCACCGGGCGGTGCCGCCACCAGCCGATACAGCCGGTCGATGGCGGTGGCGTCGGAGGGCTGGGTCGGCCGGATGGAAAAGCCGGGTGAGGCGGAGGAGCGACCGGTCACGTACCCGAAGCAGCGATCGAGGCGGGAGTGGATACGCGAACCGGCATGCCCGGTACGACGCCCCCTTCGGTCAGCACTCGGGCGTACCAGCCGCGGCGGCCCACCATCCTCTTGAGAAAGGCGGCGCCCTTTTCCTTACCGACGAACGGCAGGGTGTAGAGCTCGTTGCAGGGATCGCAGGCCAGACTGACCTCGAGCACGACCGGCCCCACCTCGACTCGACTGCCCGGCACCAGCGATGACTCGGCCACCCGCACTGTGAGATTCTCGCCGAGATCCCCGGGGCTGACCGGCCAACCTTCGGCGTTGAGACTTGCGAGCACCTGTTCGGTCACGATCAGGACGGCCTGATCGGGAGTGTGGTTGAGCTGGCGGGCCCGGTAGTAGTTGTAGTCGCCCTCGACGCCGGCGACCGTGATCTGGAGCGATGGGCGCGACTGCTTCGGCAGCCCCGGGTGACCGGCGGACCGCGGCTTGGCGTGGACCTGCAGCAGCGAGCCGGACGCGATGATCACTGGGATGATGCCGTTGAATCGGGAGCGGCACCGACCGGCATGGACCTGGCCTTGGCGGCGAGCAGCAGATCCTGGAGGTCGGTCGCCCGGGTATTGATATCGATCTTGATCGGCGCCTCGGCTCCGCCCGGCTGACGCCCGACCAGTTCTTCGGTCGCGATGACCCGGGTACCGGTCTTGGCCTTCTCGAAATGGAAGGTGACTACCCGGATCAGCGGGACCTGGCGTCCCCCAACCAGCGTGGTACCCTCGGTGCGCTCGAAGATGGCGACGTGCTTGTCCGCGGTCTTGAGGACCAGCTCGTGCTTCTGGCCCTCCTGCTGCAGCAGCGAGGTAACTGTATCCAGGTCAAAAGTCTTGATCACGGCCCTGGGAAAGTCCTGCTGCGCCAAGGCCAGGGAGGGAGTTCCAGCGGTCAGGGCGAGGGCCAGAATGAGCCGACGGATCATGGCGGGCACTCCTCGGGTGGCCGGATCTCGGGGGAGCTCAGTTACCCCTCACGGCGTTACGGTTGGCTGAATACACGGGGCGGGCCGGCGAGACAGGCCGACCAGAATCAATCTCCAGAACCATTCTAATGAGGGAACCACGGTGAACAAGGTAAAACCCGGCGAGGCCGAACTTCGGACGCGGCGGGCGGGCGGGCGGGCGGGCGGGCGGGCGGAGCCAAGAATGCAATTCGGTTTTCCAATAGGAAGCGCTGCCGGAGGTACCAGGCTAGCCACCTGCGTTCATCTGCGCTCACCTGCGGCACAATTTCCTGAGCAGAGAAACCCGAGCCGCGGAAGAAGGCGGATGGCCGCGGACCATACGTCTCGCCATTCCCTGCCCGAGTCTCCCGGCGAACAATGTCTTTTGTCGTTGACAGCACCGCAGCTTGTCAGCTGATACTCCTAAGTGGAGACATGGCAGGGGATGGTCCGTGTTCATCCGTGGCTGTTCCTGCCGCTACTTGAGCCCGGTCGGCACCCGCCAGACCACTGCGCTGTCCTGGGCCCGCACCTCCTCGACCTGCCCTTCCTCTTCAAGAAATCCACCCAGCTTGACCCGCTTGTTGCCGAAGTAGGGGAAGACGCTCTCGTCCGGCTGGGTTCCCAGTCGCAGGGGTTCGACCGCGGCGATTGGTGCCGTCATCCGCCAGCCCGTGATGATCCAGGCGCCTGAATCGAGCCGGACGAATTTCAGCTCGCCACCGGTGATCCTCGGCGGCACCCAGCGCCAGAGTCCGGTGTATTCGAATTCGATCCGCTGCAGCTCGGCGGTCTGCCGGTCGAGCCACATCACTCCCTTGATGTCGGGCAGGGTGTGCGACAGCTGCGGCTCGAAGCCCACCCCGATCAGGCCGGGCTGCTTCTTCGGAGGAGCAACGGCCCGGAAGCAGTGGGTCCGCATGAAGGCATCGGAAAAGAAAACGTTGGCATCGGGACCATAGTAGCGCGGACCGCGGACCGAATCGGCCGGCTGGACATAGCCATGAGCGGCCAGGTTCTCAGCCGGGGCCGAGAGAATTGGCCAAGCCCCGGTGCCGAGCCGGCCCAGGCGCTGTTCGGTGGTCATCTGGCGGGTGGGATCGCTGTGGCGGGTGACGACCGTCATCCGGTAGTCGAAGCGGCGGTCTGCCATCGTGCCCTCCGCCAGCTTGAGCGCCTTGCGGGCCTCTTCCCAGAGGGTGGCCACGTCGCTGTCACTGCCCAGGTTCGAGCGGCAGACCGCTGAGGTGGTGACCACGATTTCAGCCAGCATCACCGGTTCGCTGGCAACGGTGAGCTGCCGGAGCGCTTGCTGTCGCGCACCGATCGAGAGGACCGGAGAGGTCCACGCCCGTGACCCGATCCGGAGGACCTTGATGCGATAGGGACCGGGAGGAACCACCGGCAGCGCAAAGGTGCCTCGTTCCGATGTGGTGGCGGTGGCATAGACCGAGTCGTGGGGCCCGATCAGCTGCACGATCCCGCCGGCCACGGGACGACCGGTTGCGGAATCACTGACCCCTGACTGGATCGATTGGGCACAGGCCGAGCGAATGGGCGGGGCGACGAGCACCGCGACCAGGAGCGCGGTCCGGATGCCGGTGCCGCGCCTCATGGCGATCGCTGCATCCGTCGGCTGGCCTGATCCAGTCCGCGCTGTGACAGCCTGCGCCCAGGTGCCTGTTTGAGTGCCCGCGTGAAGCTGACCGCGGCAACCGAGTCGTGGCCGGCATCCAGCAGTAGTTGACCAAGGAGTTCATGGGAGGGCTTGATAACCGTCGGGGGTCCAAACTCGACGGGCAGCGAATCCTCGATGGCGGCCGCCCGGGTCATGGCGTTGAGTGCGGCGGCTGTGTCGCCCTGAAAACGGGCCAGCAGCGCCCGGAGTTGGATGGCCATGACTTGCGCCTGGGCCCAGTCGAGACCGCCACCGAGATCGGCCGGTATCGAATCGGCCAGCACCGTGAGTTGCCTGCTCCACCGGTCCACCATCGCGTGGTCACCCCTCTGCGCCGCCGCGAGGCCCTGGGCATACCGGCGCCCCACCCTGGCCAGCCAGGTGAAGCCGGTCTCATCCAGCGGCCACTCCACGGCCGGATCGTTCCACCGCTCGCTGTTGATGATATACTCACCGATCATGGTCGAAAGCGCGGCGCGCCGGTTGGCGGAACTGCTGCTGGTCAGGTGATCGTGCAAACTGCGGAGCAGTCCCCCCGCCCGCGCTGTATCCCCCTGCTGCAGGTACGCATAACCAAGCCAGTCGGTGTAGTGGCCAGCCTGCCATGTGGCGGTATCGGCACCCGAGGCAATGATGTTCTGGCTCACCACTTCCGGCCACATGCCGAGCGCCAGGAAGATGTGAGTGGTCATGTGCTGGGCGTGGGCGGCGCCGGGCGCGATCTCTGAGTAGGCTCGGGCCGCGGGCAACGCGATCCTGGCGTGGGCGGGATCATCGTAGGCGTGAATGACGTAGTGCGCCGCGCCGGGATGATCGGGATGGCGCCGGAACAGGTCGAGCGCGATCTGTCCAGCCCGCTGGTAGGTGGCCAGGTCCCGAATGCCCTGGTTGAGCCCCATCAGTGCCAGCGCATTGAACGCCTTGGCCTCGTCGTCGGTCGGATACCTGGCGGCCAGCCGCTCCACCGCTCGCTGATAGAGGGTATCGCGACGCGGCTTGGACCCCTCGCCATACAACAGCTCCACCGTACCCAGCCAGTCCCGTTCCCGAGCGGTCGGGGTCCGCGCGGCCCGCCCCTCGGCTGTGGCCGCGAACTTCCGCAGCACCGCCCGGGCCGCTGCGGTGTCCTGCTGGTTCCAGACGGGGTGGGTGTAGGTCATCGCCTCGCCCCAGTATGCCATGGCAAAGGCGGGATCGGCTTGCTCGGCGGCCTGGAATGCGAGGGCGGCCTGCTCGTACTCGAAGCTGTGGAGGAGGAGGAGGCCGCGGATGAAGTCGGGCTGGGCGGCGGCGGCACCGGAGTTGGGAAACGAGGCGGTGCCGAGCCGGGGCTGCTGGGCGCCAAGGGGGAAAGCGAGGAGCGTGACGCCGAATAGACTGCCAACCGCTAAGGCGCAAAGCGGGCGAAGAGCAGGGATGACGGCTGTCATGTAACTTCGCGTCCTTTGCGGCGTTGCGGTGAGTACATCAGACGACCCAGGCTGCTCCGGCTCGTTCCGTTTCCCGGAGTCCGTAAACCACTCGCTGAATACCATGCTTGATCAGTGGAACATTCCAGTTAATCAGAAAACCGAGTTGCCGCCGAGACAATTTAAGGCAGGTGATTAACCGTGCGAGGTGAGCAGAATGCAAGGAGAGGACCGCTTTGTTTTCTATGATGATCTGGTCGTCCACAACCATGTCTGGCCTGAACACCATCTCGAGGTCGACTCCATCATAGTGCACCGAGAGCGGCGGCTGTTCACGGACCGCGTGCCCCCGCTTCTTGAGCTCATACACCAGACACGCCTGATACACCGACTCCAGCAATCCCGGCCCGAACTGTCAATGCACGGTATGCGCCGCGTCGACCAGGTCGGTGGCCAGCTGTTCCAGTGCGGCATTGATGCCCATGAGGGACAACAGTGATCAATCAATCGCAATGCCGATAACCGGAACTACTCGGAGTGGAGCCCGAGAGTGCGCGGCGGGCGGCCTACACCCCGCCAAACCAGGGATACCCCTGATCTTCCCAGTACCCCCCGGGGCGGTCCGAGGTAAAGGTGATGGCGCGCAGATACTTGGTCAGCTTGTATCCCAGCTTGAGTGGCGAGTAGAGCCGGACCGGGGCGCCATGATCGGGCATCAACGGCCGGTCATTATATCCATAGGCCAGCAGGGTCTGCGGATGCATGGCACTCGGCATGTCCCAGCCGTTGAAATAATTCTGATCGAATGAATCGAAGCGAAGGTAACGGGCGGCGGGCAGGGGCTCGACCAGTGCCGCCACGGTTGAGAGCGGTACGCCGGTCCAGGTGGCAATGGCGGTCCATCCTTCGACGCAGTGGTGCTTCACGGTGTACGTCACACTTGGCAGGGCCTGTAACATGGCCATGGTCAACCGCACCGGGCGCTTTACCAGACCGGAGACCTCCAGCGACCAGGCGGCGGGGTCGGCCAGTACCGGAAGGGTCGGGCTGATGAAGTACGAGGGAAAGGCGGCACCGGCTCGCTGGCTCACCGGATACTCCCGGGCCAGCCTGGTGGGCGAGAGCAGGATTTTTTCACCGACCCAGTCATTGAGCCGAGACATGACGCCCAGGCTGGGCTGGAGGTGCGGGCCACCGTCCCAGCCGCAGGCGGCCAGGAGGGCAGCGGGACCGGCGGTGGCGGCCAGGCGGAGGAAGTCCCGGCGCAGCAGTCGAGGGTCAGTCATGGTTGGGAAACCTGCCGCGGTACCAGCCGGTGATCATGGAGCGGAGGGAGGCCGGATCGACCAGGAAGACCAGCGCCACATGCAGCAACGAAAATCCGACGAACAGCCAGACCGCCACGAAATGCCAGTAGCGGGCCAGCTCATAGCCACCGAACATTGCCTCGAGCCACCAGAGCTGGACCGGCTTGTAGATCGCGAATCCCGACAACACCGAGATGGCCCCCAGCGCCACGATGAACGTGTAGGCCCCCTTCTGGAGCGCGTTGTGCTTGCCCTGGGCTGGGTGGTCCTTCCGGAGGCCCAGGTAGTAACGCTGCATCTCGATGGCGGGACGGATGTCGCGGGGGCGGAACAGCAGCGAGCGCCATTCGCCCGAGACGATGAGATAGCCGAGGTAGAGCAGGCCGGACAGGACGAACGGCCAGGCCAGGGCAAAGTGCCAATTGAGCCCTCCGCCCAGCCAGCCACCCAGCCGCACCGCCTCGGGAAAGCCGCGATAGCGGGTGGCGTCGAACGGGTTGGGCACCATATAGGTATTGCCGCGCGGGCCGAAATGGGCATAGGCGCCGTAGATCTGCAGCCCGCTCGCGATCATGCCGACCAGCAGTACCGCCGTGAGCCAGTGAGTGACTCGTACGATCCAGTGATGGCGCTTGACCAGCGGGCGCTTCAGCGGCTGGACCAGTGGCTCGGCCGTCGCGGCCAGCGATGGGGTACCAGGCAGGACGGTATCGGTCATGGCAAATTCCTGAGTCAGCAGAGTGTCGGCGCTGGCATTCGGCGCTCAGTCGGGCCTACCGAAGGAATAACGATCTGTACCACCGATTGGATGCATCCAGTCCGTCCGCCTCAGAAAGCACCCTTTCCAGGTGGAATCAACGCGGCGCCTGGGCCTCCCGGGCCTCCAATCCTTTCCGGGCCAGCACCTCGCGTACCCGGTCGATCAGTTCACGGATGGTGAACGGTTTGCGCAGCAGCTCGACTTCACCCTCGAGCAGGCCGAGACGGGCCAGGTTCTCGCCCGGGAAACCGCTGATGTAGAGCACGGGCAGGCCGGGCTTCCGGAGTCGGAAGGCGGCGGCCAGCGCCGCACCGCTCTCACCCGGCATCATGACGTCGGTGACCAGCAGATCGATGGCCGCTTCGTGCAGGGCAAAGAGCTCACGAGCGATGGCAGGTCCGGACGCTTCGTAGACGATGTAGCCACCCGAGACCAGGATCCGGCGGGTGGCGTTGCGCACCACATCATCATCCTCGACCAGCAGAATTCGGATCGCGGTCTCGTTCACGTAAGCTC
>JBEPVA010000126.1:0-11179 GCA_041691295.1 Gemmatimonadota bacterium | reverse complement strand
GCGGTGAACGTGCCCGGGTCCGGACCGAGGGCCTCGTGGTCATCGGCGGAGCCGTCGAACGGCTCAGCGAACCATTTGGCTTGCGCGCCGGACTGGTGGCCGGCGGGGCGGCGGTGGTGCTGGCGGCCAGCACCCTGCCCAGCACCATCTCGCATCTCAACGATGGGACCCGATTCGACTATCGACCCGCCTACGAGTTCGTGGCGGCCCAGCCCGGCAATCACCTGGTCATGGGCTGGCCGGATGTAGTGGCGCATGCCTATGCACCCGGGATACGATTCAAGGAGCTGCGCTTCAATCGCGGGGAGCTGCAAACCGCTCTGGGGACGGAAGGGGGCTTCTGGCTGGTGAGCTCGTACCATCGCATGGGACTGGTCGGTGATGACGGCACGATCCAGCCCTGGATCGAGGCCCATTGCCGCCGGCGTCTGGTGACCGATCGCACCCGGCTCGACTATCGCGATTACCGGGTGGAAGCGTCCTGGTGCGGCCCTGATCCGACTGCAGCTGCGGTCGCTCCGTGACCGACGTGGGAATGCCAGCGGTTGCGCCCTATGCCCGGCAGGAGGCCGCCCCGCTTCGCGCTTCGCTAGGGATTCCCAAGGTCGACCTGCTCCAGATCTCCCTCTCGATGGTACTGCTGGTCGGCGCCTGGCGGATCCAGGATCTCTATGGCATCCTCGCCGCGCTGCAGCTGCCCATCCTGGCTTCGTTCGGTGTATACCTGTTGTCGGCGCTGGACCGTGACTATCGCCGGACCCTGCGGCTTTCGTATCACAGGCTGCTCGGGTTCCTGGTCGCCATCCTGGTACTGGCCTCGATTTCCGCACCGTTCGCCCTCTACCCCGGCCTGTCCTTCAAATTCCTGTTCAATGACCTGATCAGGAATGTGCTGCTGGCTTTTCTTATCACTGTCAGCATCCGCGGTTTCGTCG
The DNA here is from genome assembly GCA_041691295.1 of Gemmatimonadota bacterium. Lineage (GTDB taxonomy): Bacteria > Gemmatimonadota > Gemmatimonadetes > Gemmatimonadales > GWC2-71-9 > DATEHG01. Next base: position 10,244 of record JBEPVA010000126.1, on the reverse strand, counting down.
ATCTCGAGCGGATGGCCAAGATTCACCTGATCGGTGCGGTCATTCTCTGTTTCGACACCATTCTCCACGGCTCGGTCACCGTGACCGGGCGGCTCGACCGCGACGGATATTACGACTCAAACGATCTGGCCATGCTGGCGGTGTGCGCCCTTCCGCTCGCGCTCTACTTCCTCCGCCGCCAGGTACCGGCCAAGGTCCGGCTGGCGGCACTCGGGACGGCGGGCCTGCTGCTGCTGTTCATCGTGAAGACCGGCTCCCGGGGCGGCTTTCTGGGGCTGATTGCCACGGTGACCTTCATGCTGCTCGGCTTTCGCTCGTTCAGCAAGAAGGCCCGGTTCGGTTCCATCGGCGTGATTGTGGTCGGCATGCTGCTGTTCGGCAGCGATCAGTACTGGAAGATGATGAATTCGATCATCCATCCGCAGAACGACTACAACGTGAACACTGAAGATGGCCGGATCCACATCTGGAAACGCGGCATCGGCTACATGAAGGCCCGGCCGCTGCTGGGGGTGGGGCCTCGCAACTTTCTGATCGCCGAGGGCACCATTTCGCCGCTGGCGTGGCTGCAGCAGTACGGCCACGGAATCCGGTGGGCGGCGCCGCACAACTCGTTCGTCGAAATCGGCGCCGAACTCGGGGTCACCGGCCTGGTGCTGTTCGTGACCATGCTGATTGTCGTCTTCGTGACGCTGTACCGCGCCGCACGGGGGCCACCCGGCGGGCCCCGGCCACCGCCTGATCAGCGGGCACTGGCCCAGGCCCTGGCAGCCTCGTTTGTTGGCTTCTGCGTCTCGGGGTTCTTCATTACGCAGGCGTTCTCATTTTTTCTCTACACCTTGATCGCGATGGTGGCCGGTCTCGCGAAGGTGCAGCGGATGGCCACGCCCGCCGGGCGGCCCGCGGCGCTCCGGGCGCGCCGGACCCACCATCGCATGCGGCCCGTGGGTTGATCATTCACCAGCGGCCGTGGAGTGAGGTCCACTGAGTCGAGCCCGGCTGCTGTACGGCGGATTGGAGCGCAGCGGACTGCTCGGCCTCTGGCGAAGGCTTCGGCCGGCGCCGGTGGTGCTCTGCTATCACAACGTGATCGTGGCGGCGTCGGGCAGGGGAGAGGCCGCGCTGCATCTTGGCCGAGACCTGTTCGAGCAGCATCTCGATTGGTTGTCGAGGTGCGCGAGGGTGGTGCCGCTGGCGGACCTCTTGGGTGGTGAGGCACGACTAGATCCTGCTGGGCCGCCATCAGTGGCCATTACCTTCGACGACGCCTACCGGGGCGTCCTCGAGATCGCCCTTCCGCTGCTCCGTCGCCATCGCTTTCCCAGCACCATATTCGTCACCGCCGAGGCCTCGGCCCGTGAAACTGGTTTCTGGTGGGATCAGGTGGCGGAAGCGTGTCCAACGCTGGACCGCGCCACCCTCCGAAACCGTTTTGGAGGCCGCGGCAAAGACATCCTCGCGCACCTCGGGCTCGATCCGGGCGCCATCCCCCTGCCACCACTCTTTCGCGCAGCCAGCTTCCAGGGGCTCAGGGCCGCGGCAGGCTCCGACCTGACATTCGGGGCGCATTCGATGTCTCATCCAATGCTCGCGATGGCCAGTGATGCGCAACTGGTGGTGGAGCTCGAAGAGTCCAGGGCACTGCTCCGGCGCGAGCTCGGATCGGAAATGGACGTGCTGGCTTACCCGTACGGCAATTGGGACCGGCGGGTGGCCACGGCCGCCGCCGCGGCTGGGTACCGGGCAGGATTCACCATCAGTGGAGGCCGCCTGACCCGGCTGGATGCAGCATTCGAACTGCCGCGCGAGAATCTTTCGCCCGGTGACTCGGGCGCCGTATTCGTGGCTGCGGCGAGCGGACTGCGAATTCGGTGACCCCGTGAATCGATCAGGCACGCGCGTGCCGTGGCGAGTGCTGCACCTCGTCCTCGACCTTCATGAAGGAGGGCTGGAGCGCGTGGTCGTCGACCTCGTACAGGGCACCGATCGGGGCCGGTTCGAAACCTCGGTCCTCTGCCTGGCCCGTCGAGGCCAGCTGGCCGACGAACTGCCGCCGAACCAGGTATACCTGGCGCCCGCCATGAAGGCCGGATCGATGCTGATCCCACTGGCGCTGACCCGGACTCTTGGGCACCTGGCTCCGGATCTGGTTCACATCCACAGTGGAGTCTGGTTTAAGTCGGCTCGCGCTGCACACCGCGCCGGCATTGCACCGGTCATCTTCACCGACCACGGCCGAACCCACCCGGACCCCCTGGCTGCCCGGTGGCTGGATCATGCCGCCTCCCGTCTGACCCGTCGTGTCGTGGCCGTTTCAGAACCGCTGCGGGAATATCTGGAGCGGAAGGTATGGGTCGATCCCTGCAAGCTCAGCGTGATCAGGAATGGTGTCCGGCCGCCAGCAGTCGCCGACGACAGCGCGCCTCTTTCCGTCCGTGAGGAGCTCGGCGTTCCAGCTGGTGCGGTGGTGGTTGGCAGTGTCGGCCGGCTGGACACGGTTAAGGCCTATGACGTGCTGATCCGGGCCATGGGCAAGGTCAGGGCCAACCGCGATGGGGGCCCGCCGGCAGTGCTGGTATTGGTCGGGGATGGACCAGACCGGGCACGCCTCGAACAGGTGATTCGTGACGCGAATCTGACGGACGCGGTGATCCTCACCGGATGGCGCTCCGACGCCAGCCGGTTACTAGGTTCGTTCGACCTGTTCGTCTTGTCGTCTGACAGCGAAGGGACATCGGTCAGCCTGCTTGAAGCGATGGCGGCGGGCGTCCCCCCGGTGGCCACGGCGGTGGGCGGTAACCCGGCCGTGCTCGGACCGCTGATGAAGGATCAACTGGTTCCACCGCAGGATCCCGCCGCACTCGCTTCGGTCATCGAGAGCTCGCTACGCGACCTGGGTCGGGCAGCTCGGCTGCGGCAACTGGGTCCTGCGCGCGTCGCCGCCGAGTTCGGCCTGGCCCGGATGATCGGGGAATATGAGCTCCTCTATTCCCAGCTCCTCGGGTCTTCCTCGTGACGGGTGCACCGGGGGGGCAACGCGCGTGATCTGGATGCTCGTGGTGCCACTGCTGCTCCTGGCCGCTGAGCTTGGCCTGCGCGCGTGGTACCATCGGGACCGCTACTTCGTGTGGCAACCTCACACCAGGCTGTTGATCCGCCCTGACCCTGCCACCCATCCCCAGCTGGAGTCGCTGGTCCGCTGGCAGGTCAATGCGGAAGGCGAGCGTGGCGGTCCTGTTCCACGGTCGGGGCGGGTGTACCGGATCCTGGCTGCCGGCGGCAGCGCCGTTGAATGTTTCCTGCTTGATCAATCCAGCCAGTGGCCCGGCCGGCTCGAGCTGCTATTGCAGCGTCCGGCGGGACTTCGAGCCCTGGGTGCGGATCGGGTCTATTGCGGAAGCATCGGGCGCTCCTCGGTGGGCTCGGAGTCGCTCGACCTGATATTGACGCATGTGCTGGCCCCGCCTGGGAAGATCGATGCCATCGTGCTCATGGTCGGGGCGACCGATGTCCTGGCCTGGCTTGAGATCGGTGCTCCCGCCGATCGCCCCGCCCCTCCCAGGCCCACATCGGAGCTGTTCGACCGTCATCCCGAGGTCCAGTTTCGGTGGAGCCCGCATGGCCTGGCTCTGACGCAACTTGCACGACACCTCCTCGCCCGTCGGACGGTGCGCACCAACGGAGCTGCCCGCTGGATGGCTCGTGCCCGGGCCATGCGCAGCCGGGCCACCGCGATGATTGACCTGCCGCCGGCGAACACGATAATGCTGAGTCACTTCGAACGAAACCTGACCCGCCTGATCCAACGCTGTCAGGCGCGCGCGGATCGGGTGCTGGTGATCGGGCAACCGTGGCTCGACCGTGACAATTACTCGGCCGAGGAGGAGGCGCTGCTCTGGAATGGAGGGATCGGCAAGGCGTACAAGGATGAGGTGACGGTCTATTACTCCAACCGGGTCATCCGGGCGCTGATGGCGGAACTGCACGAACGCGCCAGGACGGTGTCGGTGGCCCTGGGAGCCGAGTTTGTCGACGTGATGCTCGGGCTCACCGGGGGGCCCCCGGCGTACATCGATCATTTTCACTTTACTCCGGACGGCAGCGCCAGGGTGGCGGCCCTGGTCGAGCACCAATTGCTCCAGCCGACGGAGCTTCGCTCCGGGACCGACCGCCCTTAGCGCACGCCGCTCCACCGCCGGATCCTGGATTTCACGAATTCCATTCCCGAAACAATCTGGATCAGCCCTGCCCGGCTCTCGGGGCAGGGAAACCGCGGGATCAGGAATCTGGCGTCGGGTCCGCCATCCCGAATCGTCGCGAGTGACGCGTGGTCGTGGGCGATGGTCACCGCGCCGAGCAGTCCCATCGAATGGAGGGTCGCCATCTCGCGACTCCCGAATGCGTCGAGCGTGCCGTTCGGATAGCAGAACACCGGGGCCGGCGAGGCAATCTCCGCGCTCAGGCGCTGCCAGGACTGCCGGAGTTCGAAATCGGACTGGCGGTCGAGCGTGCGTGAAAGGACCGGGTGATTGACCGTATGCGGTCCGAAGGCAACGCCCTGGTGGTGCAGCGACCGAACCTCGTCCCAGGTCATCGGGGCGTACTGGGCGGGCACGGTAGCGGGAATCGGGACGTCCAGGTGCTCGGACAGCCTGGCGATCACCACTTGCTTCTGGTGGTCCGGAATCTGTTTCAAACGTTCGACCAGGTCGCCGGCCACAGCTTGGGCTGCTGCGCTGCCGCTCCAGGAACCGGACCATGTCACGCCGTCGAGTTCCAGCTCGGCCGCCCCAGGCCCGGCGAAAATGACGTACTCGACCTGGTCCCACCAGAACCAGCACTCGCGGTCGAGGTAACCCGTGGTCAGGAACACCGTGACCGGGCAGTCATACCTGGCGAACACGGGGGCGGCCATCCGGGCAAAGTCGCCATACCCGTCATCCACCGTGAACACCACGCTGCGTGGGTGGAGCGGCACTCCCGCCACCAGCTGCTGCATCAACGTATTCAGACCCATCAGGTGATAACCACCGCGCCTGAGTGCCGCGAGCTGCAGGTCCAGCATTCCTGCCGGGTGGCCAGGTGTCTGCCGTTCGGGATCGGCAAACCGGTGCAACGTCAGGATAGTTGCCCTGCTCCTCACGAACGGATGAAACAGGCGGCTGGTCGCCGGCAGGGTCAGGACGCTGAGTGCGAGTTGCTTCATCGGTCCTCGCGGCGATCGACCTGAGGATCACTCTGCGGCACCGGCGCCCCAATGCCACCCAACTCGGCGCCAGGCTGGTGATTCTCGTCGCCAGCGGTCGAACCCTCATCCCCGCGCCCGAAGGGCCCGGAGTGGCTTGGCCGCAATGCGTTCATCTAGCGCCGATGCCCACCGGTTGTCCGAATCGCGCCAGCAGCCGTGCCGAGGTCGCCAGGTACAGCCGTTCCCGCATCGCGAGCGTACTGAAGGTGTGATCGGCGTCAGGAATCACGGTGACCCCGAACTCGGCTTTCCGGCCCAGCTGACGCAAGGCCTGCCGGCCATGGAGCCTCAGGTAGTCGAGGCCTGCATCACCGTCGCTGAATACAAAAAATGTCTCGATTCCCGCCTGGTCCAATTGACACAGGTCCTGCGAGAGATGGTCCGCCGAGGGGTCGAGCAGGCCGAGCCGGGCTTTCAGGTCGTCCAGCCGGGCGCCGAACCGCAATGCCAGTTTCTTGAACAGGACCTGGGTCACGATATAGCTGAAATCGACCTCGCCGCGCAGCGCCTTTTTCCACTTGTCGCCCTGGAACAAGGACTGGCGATAGTACCGTGCTTCTACATACGGCCGGGATGGCGGGATGTCCAGCGAGTCGCCCTCTTTCCAGTAGAAGGTGAGCGGATTGAGGGGCATGATCCCGCCAATCGGTCCCCCCGCCCGGCCAGCCTGAAAGGCAGTGTGGGCGCCGGAGCAGAGCCCGGTTAGCACGAATCCGCCTGGTGGCTCAGTTTCGAGGGCTGACATGGCGGCTTGGACGTCACCAACCGCAGAGGAAGGGTACGAGTGATTTTCACGCCCCCCTGGGTGGGGCAGGCTGTCACCGAGTCCGCCGAGGTCGAACCGAAGCACCCGGAAACCGAGCGATGCCCAGAGCCGGGCCAGCGAGACATACATCCGATTGGGTCCGACCCGGTGATTGGCACCCGAGCTGAGCAGCAGCACCGTGGGCGGTGGCGCATCGCCGCGGGTCGAGACCGGCGCCGAGATGATTCCGAACAGTCTGGACCCGTCGCCGAATCGGAAAAAGCGCTCGGTCACTGCGGTTCGGGCTCCGCCACCGGTTGTCAGGCCAGGTGCTGCAGTGCTGGCGGCCATGACGGCCGTGTCGGACCACTCCTTGGCCTTGACACTCGGTTCGGATTCCTGCCCCGGTGGCAATGCGGCGATCCAGTTGCCGATCTGTTCGATGACCCGGACTGGTACCTCTGCCCGGTGCGGATCCTGAATCATGACACCGTAGCCTGCTCCATCACCCACCGCGACGTCGGCACCGAGCGAGCGCAGCCGGGTCACCAGGCGCTCATCCGGCTTCACGTCATCGCGCCCGAACAGCAGTATCCGTGGCGCGGGCAGCCGGGCTTCGGCCAGGAGATTGATCCGGCCGAGCTCCTCCGCGGCAGCGGCATCAATCTGGAACCCGCCGCCTTCCTCGATGGTCGGGGCGGGAGGATCCGCCCGGTCCGAGCCGCTCTCCCCCATCATTCGAACCGCGCGCAACTCGCGCACCAGATGCTTGCCGGCGATGAATGGAGTCCACAGTACCAGGGCCGCGACATGCTGATCGTCGGCGGCGGCCAGAAGGGCGAGGGAAGCGCCGAGGCGGAGTCCGACCAGCGTCACGGGGAGCCCCCGGCTTCGCTGCCGGCTCTCTGCGAGTGCGGCAGCGATGCTCGACCGCCAGGACGCCACCCGTCCTGGGGCGGGGTCCTCTCCGGAACTGTCTCCCGTGCCCTCATAGTCGAACCGCAGGGTGGCAATGCCCCGTGCGGCCAGTCGCTCCGCCAGCAGCCGGTAGGTGCGGTGGGTGGTGAGCGCCTCATAGCCGAAGGGGTTGCAGAGAACCGCCGCCTGGCCGATGGAGCGTTCGGGAGCGGGGCGATGATACCAGCCGAACAGCGGGGCGAGTTCGTTGCCGAACCAGATTGCCTGGGCGGCCGGCGCCGCAGTCACTTCAGCTGCCACGGATGATGTGGACTGGCGCCACGCCATTGAGTGGAACAACCGACCCGCGCGCCGGATGACTCAGCTCGCCGAGCGGCCGCAACCGGATTCGTCGATCCCAACCTGGCGCCAGGTGAAAATGGGAATCTTCGGCTTCCCACCCCGGGATGTCGATGGCAATGGCCTGGGCAAAACGATCGGTCGACAGGTCGAGCCACCGGACATCGGAAGTGCCGGGAGCCAGTCGTGCCACCAGGCCGAGATCCGTTTCCCGCGGCAGGATGGCGCCGGCTGGAAAAGCGAACGCGTCAAGCACTTCGCCGCCGCCTGTGAATCGGGCAGCGGCGACCGCAAATCCGGGCGGCCCGAATCGATAGGCATAGCTGGTATCGGAAAAGGTGGCCAGAACCTCCTCACCGGAAAGGCTCACCGAGCTCCGGGGGGCCAAAGCCACGGTCTGGCTGCCCTCGGCGGTCACCACATGGCCATCTCGCACCAGCCGGAATCCCAGTATGCCCTCGACCCGCTGCGCAGTGTCATTGAACAGGTGGAGTTGCAGCCCGTTGACCCCTTCGTCCGTCATGCCCAGCGCAACCGGCCGCATGGCTCGACGAAAGGCTCGGTACGCCGCCTTCGGGTGCTGGGATGAATCCAGCAATCCCCAGCCCGCTCCCAGCCAGAGATCCTGGTGGAACCAGACCAGCGCGCCCCGGCAGCCTGAGGCAGGACGCCGCCACTCGGTGAGCACATCACTCATCAGGTCGCCGGTCACCAGCCGGGACAGCGCCAGATACCGATCCATATTCGAGTATCTCAGCCGCATCGGATCGACCCCGTATCGGGTCTGGAGATAGTGATCCCGCACATCTTCGAAGTCCCACCCGGCGCCGAAGTCCCGCGGGGTCCGGCTCTTCCATCGCGGGTGATGGATCGGCGACTCGCCGTTGGGCAGCAGCGCTTCGACCGCGTCGGGGTCCGGAACGTTGGCAAAGCCGAGGCATTCGGTGGTGAACTTGACGGCGGCTCGCCTGGCATCCTCGACCGGTCGGAGGTAAGCGCCGACCCCGTAGTAATGTCCGATCCCCGCGTTGACATGGAAGGGGAGCGTCCCACCGGACGGGCTCGATGGCCAGTAGTGCAGCTCCGGGCGGTGATCCCGAACGACGCTCGGCAGGATTTCGGCAAATAGCGAATTGCGCCAGAGTTCACCGGGCACGCCGAGCATCGCGGCCTGCTGCTCCACCTCGCTGTTACCGCAGCAGACCGCCAGGCATGGCCGCAACTGGAGCCTGGCCATGAACTGGTCGGCCTCCGCCTGGACGGACATGGCAAACTCCTCGTCCGCCGCGGGATAGTCGAGATTGGCGAACATGAAGTCCTGCCACACCAGGATTCCAAGCTCATCGCACAGGTCGTAGAACAGCGCAGACTCGTAGACCATGGTGCCGCCGATGCGCAGCATGTTCATCCCCGCATCGCGAGCCAGGGTGAGCGCAGTCCGATACTGTGCCGGCGTGCCGGCCAGCGTTGTGATGTCGCAGATCGTCCAGCAGGCACCCCGGCAGAATATCGAAACACCATTGACGATGAGGCCGAATCCACCACCCGCCATGTCGTACTCGAGGCGGCGGAATCCGGTCCGGCCCAGTTCAATCCGTTCGCCGGTGTTGAGTTGCAGGGAAACCAGGTATAGCGGTTGCGCGCCGTGGGTTGATGGCCACCAGAGCTGCACCCCGTCGACCCGCGCACCGCCAGCCAGGCGATAGCGTCCTCCGCCGAGACTTTGGACCGCCAGCGGGGCGGACGCATCACCGATGTGGAGCGTCCCAGATGCCAGTGGCTGGGTCGAAGTGACCTCGATCTCGCCGGCCACGACTCCAGTGGTTCCCTCGAGGCTGCTGTGCAGCCGGCTTAGCACCACTGCGGTGCCTGGCTGGAAGCTGAGCAGGACCGGGCGCCATGGCCCGGCGGCCGCCACCGGGGGAGACCAGCCCGGTATCCGGCCCAGCAGCGTGGTCCGGATCCAGCGCAGCTGCTGATGTTCCACCAGTTTGGTCTTCCACCGCGGGCGGGGGCGGCGTCGAGTCAGTTCAGTCTTCAGGGAACGGAACCGGAGGGTGAGGATGTTTTCGGCGGTGAGTGCTGCCGTGACATCCACGTCGTGTTGGAGGAACATGTTGGCCGACGTCAATATCGGGGCCCCGTTCAGCCAGACCTCCGCCAGGGTGGCCAGCCCCTCGAACGTGAGGATCCACCGGCCCGATCCATCCGGCACGGCGGGCCGCCCGAACCGGCACTCGAACCACCAGTCATCCAGGTCGAAATCGCGGGGGGTATCGAGAGTCCAGCGGCCTGCGGCCAGCAACGCGGACGCCGCGGTGCCGGGCACCTGGGCGGGCAGGCTATCGTCCCAGTTGATGTCAGCGGGGGTGGCGCTGCCACCGGACGGCGACGATACCAGTCGCCATCCCTCGGTCAGCGGAAACGCGCGTTGGCTAGAAACCCGTCCGATGGACAGCATACCGGTGCCTTCAGGAGCCGAAGCGGGACTGAAGCGTCGACGAGACGGTGACCCAGGCGCCCGAGATTTCATCGAGCATGGGCGTGAAATCCACCGGTTTCTTGCCGTTGACCGCCCGGGCCATCTTGAACTGCATCACCTTGGCGGTCCTGGCAATCGTCTCAGCCCCGGCGATGGCGGCGTCGAGTCCCGGTTGTCCGCGATCGGCCAGCCAGCGGAGAAAGGTCGCCGACATCTCGGTGCACGCCCCAAGCTGTCGGAGCGTGCCGAACGCATACCCGTGAAACACCTGCAGATCCTGGCTCCGGAGCCACTCGATGTCGGCCAGGAAGCGCACCCGGAATCGTTCCACCGGATTGTCAGCCGGGCGGCGAGATACGTGGAACCGGGTCAACTGAAGGGCCTCCGCTGTAAGCGCCGGTTCGGTCAGCGGCCGATGGACATCGAGCCGGACCATCTCGACGTAGGGCGGCAGTGCCGCCGGCCAGCCAGCCGGCTGTCCCACCCGGAGCAGTCCATCGAAATCATCACCC
>JBEPVA010000125.1:0-11232 GCA_041691295.1 Gemmatimonadota bacterium | reverse complement strand
CATCTTTTCCAGATCGGTCTTTGCCAGTGCTACTTCGTTGACCCGTGATCTCCAGGAAACTGGCGTCGACCTCGAGTCCAAGGCCGCCTTCGGGGCCCTCGCGGTCTTCGGGGACACCGTGACGATCCTGCGGGTGCCATATGACCCGACCGAGGCACAGCCGTATCCGATCAGCACTGCCAACAGCCCGGTAGGCAACTGCGGCGGCCGCTGCATCGAAATCCAGACCGGCGGCGTGGCCCCGGCCCTGTCGGTGGGAGATGTGGCGCTGTTCCAGTGCCTGACCGACCGCCGGCTGATCAGAATCACCGCCATCGCGGCAGTCTCGGGCGGCTATTCCGTCACCTTTGCCAACATTTCGACCCTGCTCCACCATATCGGCCTCAAGCCGACCATCAGCAATCCCACAGCGACCTTCGTGCAGCGCCTGGGAACCGTGGTCTACTGGCGGAACGGTACACAGTTGATGCGGGCCACCACGGTGAACACCACGGGGGTGCCTCAGGGAGAGATTGCGGCCACCGGGGTCCAGGCCTTTACACCGACCCTGGTGTTCACGGACGGCCACGAGGCCTCGCTGGCCGATGGCACCGACGCCGACTCGACCAACAACTACGACCAGATCGCGGCCATCCGGGTCCGGATGACCCTGCAGGCCGACCGGATCAATCCGCGGGTCAACGGAGGGCTGCTGCTGACCCGGCCCAAGGAGTGGTACGTGGTGCCCCGGAACCTGGTCTATGAGCGCAACCGGATTCCCTAGCTGAGCGACGTTCGGGGGGTCCCACCCCCCGAACGGATGCCGGGATCGTCCAGGAGGAGCTGGGTCAGGAAGCAGGGGTGAGGCGGGCTCGCCCCCGCAGATCACCAGAGCAGAGCCCCACCGCCGGGAGGCGGCCCGGAGGGAATTCCTTGCCCAGCAAGGCATTCCCACCTGGTCGCCTTGCGGTGTGAATGTTGCATCCCGTATCTTCAATCATTGCTTCCATTTCGACCATCAGCCGCCCATGATCCCAAGTGGTACCGCCGAGTGTACAATCACTTGGCCGTTGGTACAGGATCAGGGTAGGAATCCGGTGGTTCGGCTGGCGCCGTCCAGCCGCCAAATCTCCCGTTCCTGCAGACGTCCGCCTGGAGCCCACATGCGCGTGCGGTCATCGTATCAGCTGAATCGACAGGGTGTGACCCTGATCGAGATGCTCATCGTCGTGACAATGATTTCGATCATCCTCGCCATTTCGATCCCCAAGCTCAATATGTCCCGGCTCCGCGCCAAGTCGGCCGTGACCTCCCTTGGCACCACCATGCTGGCACTGCAGCGTGAGGCCATTTCCAAGCAGCACAACATCCTGGTCCTGTTTGCCGATACCCCCCGGCAGATCCGGGTGGTCTACGACTCGAACAGCAATGAGCGGTGGGATGCCGGTGAACGCGAGCGGCCGATCCCGCTGGGGGAAGAAATCCTCTTCGGCAAGCCGGCCGCGGTCACCGCTCGTGCGTTCGGGGCCAACACGATCAATTTCACCAACACCGAGCCGACCTCCGGACTGCCCGCCATCGTGCTCTACCGCGACGGCAGCGCCAAGCAGTACGGCGGTGTATACCTGACGACCGGCAAGGCCATCGCCGGCGCGGCCGGCCACGAAGGCGAGACCTGGGCAATGGAAATGATCCGGGCCACCGGGCGACCGGAATGGTACCGCTGGAACGGAACGACATGGCTGAGGGGGTTCTGATGCACTCGAAGCAGCGCCGGGATGCCGGCTTCACCCTGGTCGAACTGGCCATTGCGATCACCATCATGACTGCGGCGCTGCTCATGGTGCCGCTGGTCGGAGCCAAGTTCAGCAAGACGGTCTCGACCAACCGGATCCGGAATGAGGCCAACGCCGTGGCCGACGCCTGGGTTGCGCGGTGCCGGTCCGAACCGAATTACGTGGCCCTCGATTCGAGTGTGACCGGCAAATGCCGAGGCATCGTGAGTAGCCTGGGGAGCTACAACTTCACCCGGACCACCACGGTGGTCACCGATGCCACGCTCTCCGGCGTCGCGGACAGCCTCAACGATTACAAGCGGATCACCGTGGTCGTAAGCGGTGGCGGGCTGGCCACCACGGTCACCCGGACCATCACCATCGCCAAGCCGTGAAGAGGCCCTTGATGCCGAACCGACGCGGTATGACCCTCGTTGAGATGATGATCGCGCTGATCGTCTTCTCGATCGTCCTGGCCACTTCGCTTGGCTTCATTTCCAAGCAGAGCAAGGGGTTTGACAAGAGTGCCACTGACATGGGCATGCTGCAGAACCTGAGCTTTGCCAATACCCTGCTCGAACAGGAGTTGCGGCTGGCGGGGGCCAACACCCCCTACAAACAGCCGGCCGTGGTCTATGCCGGGACCGATGGATTTGCCTACAACGCCGACTACGCCTCCAACGTCGACACCACCTACGCCGTCTACTACAACCCCGGCCTCCCGAATGGGCAAGTCGGCTCGCTCACCGCGGCGCAGCGGTTCGCGTTGCCCTGCAGTAACCCGAGCTATTCGTACCCCGACTCGAGCTACTACTCCGGCACCGGAATCTTCAGCCCGGCCGAAACCATCATCTGGTGCTTTCAGCTCGATGCGTCGACCACGGACGCCAATGACTACGTGCTGATGCGGCAGGTGAATGACAACGCCCCGGAGGCGGTGGTTCGGAATATCTACAAGACCACCGGCAAGCAATTCTTCCGGTACTGGTACAAGCGGATTCCGGCCGGCGGGACCAGTGGTGCCACCCTCGATACGGTGCCCGCGAACTGGATGCCGATCAGGCACACCCAGCCGATCCACGGCAGCACCGCCGATTCCGGTGCGGCCGCCCGCATTGACAGTCTGGCCACCGTCGAGGTCAACTTCACGGTCACCAATGGGCAGTCGGGCGCCAATCAGCGGACCAGGGCCATCAACTTCATGATCCCGCTGCCCAATAACGGAATCAAGCAGCTCACGACCTGTGGGGTGGACCCGATTCCCACGACTGGTCTTTCGGCTGGCTGGGTGTCCGTGAGCGGAAACTGGGTGCTCAAGCTGACCTGGACCCCGTCGGTAGATGAGACCGGTGGTGAGAATGACGTGACGGGGTACGTCATCTGGCGCCGCCAGGTCGGAGCTACCCTCTGGGGGAATCCCATCGTCAACGTGCCGGCCGGGCCGAGTTCCCCATCATTTGCTGACACGGTTACCTCCGGAACCACGCCGGCCTATCAGTACGCCATTGCGGCCGAAGATTGCAGCCCGTCGCTTTCGACCCAGCAGAGCGTGACCGCGCCGGTATCGCACCCATAATGACTGCCCCCTCAGGAGAGTTCACCATGCGTGCCCCCGGGTTCCGGAACGAGCGCGGCATTGCGCTGCTTACCACGCTGCTGGTGGTCGTGGCAGTCGGGGCCATCTCGCTTGCCGCGGTCATGATGACCCTGAACGCCAACCTGGTGACCAAGAACGGCGAGCGGGTGGGCACCCTCAACGACGTGGCCCTGACCGGGCTCGAAGAGGCCCGGAGCAAGCTCAACGGTAGCAAGACATTGTACCCGTCGATCGGATACATCACGATCGAAAACAATGTGGCCCCCAAGGACGCCGCCGGTGCCACGATTCCCAAGACCACCCGGAGTACCTGGGCCGGTCCGACTGGCATCATCAACGGGCAGTACGGCATCATCGGCAGCATCATCTCGATGGCCAGAGATTCATTCGGCAACAAGGTGGTGCGGCGCCTCGAGGTGAACCAGGAAAGCTTCTCGAAGTTTGCCTACTTCACCAACATCGAACAGGATACCTCAGGCATCGTGCTGTCGTTCCTCAATGGTGACGTGATTCAGGGGCCGGTCCATTCCAACGACACGATCCAGATTGCCTCCACCGGTGCCACCTTCAAGGGGCAAGTGACCACGGCTGCCCCCACGATCATCGGGCAGGGCAATGGAACATTTACCCTCCCGCCTCAGAAGAGTGTGACCCGGATTCCGATGCCGACGGTGGCAGACCTGGCCAAGCTTGACACCCTGGCCAACCAGGGCAGCACGAAGTTCGCCGGGACTGCCGCGGGAAGTACCGGCCAGGCCATCACCCGGATTGTCTTCGATACCGCGACCCTGAACGGCCAAGTTGAAGGCTTTTTCAAGGTCTACCAGGGAAATTCAGCTACTGCATGGGCCGCCAATTTCGTCAGCGCGCGACTTCCCGAAGGGGGCTCGGCTCCGATGGGTGCCTGGGGCAATTACATGCAAGTCTCACCCAATTGCGGCGACATCGCCGCTGACGGGAGCTTCCTGTCATTCAGGGACCACGATACAACGCTCCTCAGGACCAATCCGGCAAGTCAGCATTTGCACGGTGTCACGGGTGCAACGGACAGCACGCCCGCGAATATGAAGGTCCGGCGGCAAAGGGCGCTTACCCCGGGCAGCAACAATTCCGCATCAGTCAAGTGTTTCCTGGGTGGGGATTCGATTCTGACGAACAAGGGCGTGGGGAACTCCACCTGGCCAACCACCGGCCAGCCTGACGGCGGGGCCTGGGTTGCGACGCCCTCGGGGATTGCCTCCGCGGTCAGCGGCATGGCCGGTCATGTCAGGGACAAGGCGTACATGTTCCCCCTGAGCCACGCCTACAATCCGAATTTCAAGGGTGTCATTTCAGTAACGGCAGCAGCCGGAGCGCCCGGCAAGGTCATCGTCAGCGGAATTGTCCATGGGCGGGTGACTGTCGCGGCCACCGGCAACATCATCTTCGGCAGCAATGTGACCTACTATCAGGGCACTGTCCGGGATTGCACGACCGGTGACATCGCAGGGTTCTTCAGCGGCAAGTCCGTGATCGTGTCGAACAACACCCTGAATGCACCACAGACGGACTCTACGAACGGCTCCTGGTCCACATCCCCGAGCGGCACCTTCCACAACTTTGGTCCGGTGGGTCAGTACGTTCCGGGCGTGGCGAGTAAGCTGCAGATCTACGGATTCTTCCTGACCCTCCGGACCTACGGTGCCGAGCAGTTCAATACCGGTGACAACACGATCAACGACTGCGTCGGCAACAACAGCGGCCGCGGCTGTCTTGAGACCTTCGGCGGCATCATTCAGGGCTGGCGTGGCGCCGTGACCCAGGGAACCGGTGGCGGCAATTACACTGGTTACAAGAAGCAGTACGCCTACGATGCCTGCGGCGCAACCGATCCACCGCCGTACTACCCGACCACCGGTATCTTCATCAAGAACCGGTTCTACGAGCTCGATCCGACCCAGTTCAATGGGCCGGGCTGGATTTCGGCACACCAGTTCTAAAGCACCAGCCGTTAGCGGACAGCCGTGAGCCAATAGCAGGAAGCCGCGGGCGGGGACCAATCCCGACCCGCGGCTCTTTTGTGCCCGCTAACGGCGAACAGCTACCGGCTACCGGCCATTTCGCCGCACCAGGTCCGCCACGATCAATTCCCCGTGCCCCCTGGCGTTCTCGATGAACAATCGGTTGGCGTCGTTGCCACTGGCAATGACGCCGGCCAGGTAGATCCCGGTCACCGGCGTCATCATGGTCCGCTCGTCATGCTGCGGGATGCCCGTGGCGGCATCGACCGGCACGCCGGCGGCCTTGAGCATGGTGGTATCAGGATGGTAGCCCGTCATGGCCAGGACGGCATCAGCCGGCAACCGCTCGACCTTGCCATCCGGTCCGGTGATCTCGACATCATCTTCGGTGATGGCGGTGACCCGTGAATTCCACCGCATTCCGATCGTCCCATCCTTGATCCGATTAGTGATGTCCGGCAGCACCCAAGCCTTGATGGTCGGATCGAGCGCCTTGCCGAAATGGACCATCGTCACACTCGCCGCGCCCGCCCGCCAGCATTCCAGCGCCGCATCGACGCCGCTATTCCCCGCCCCGATGACCACCACTCTCTGGCGCCAGTGGCGGTGGCCTTCCAGGAAATAGTGCTGGACGTGTGGCAGATTTTCGCCGGGGATGTTGAGCGGATTGGGCTGGTCGAAGTAGCCGGTGGCCACGACGACAGCGCCGGCCTGGTACGCCCGGGTGCCGTGCCGGTGCCTGACCGCCACCTCGAACCCGTCGGGCCCCGGCGTGATCGACGTTGCTTCCTCTCCAGGCCGGATATCCAGCTCGAAGTGTGCCGCCACTCGCCGGTAGTACACCAGCCCCTCGCGCCGAGTCGGCTTTTCCCCGCTGGAAATGAGCGGCACGCCGCCAATCTCGATCCGCTCGGGGGTCGAGAAGAAGGTCATGTTGAGCGGGTAGCGTTCGATGGTGGACGCGGCAGTGCGCCGGTCCAGCAGTATGCAACCGATCCCCGCGTGCTGGGCGGCAATGCCGACCGCCAGGCCGCAGGGGCCGGCGCCAACGACTACCAATGGTATGAGTTCTGGCGTTGTCATCTGGTGAGTGGTAAGAGGTGAGAGGTAAGAGGGAATCGATTCATTTCCCCTCTCACCTCTCACCTGTCACGCGGTGCTGTTCCCCTAGACTTCGATGATCTGATCGCGCCTAGTACCAACGCTGACATACCGGATGGGCGCACCCGACAGGTCCTGCAGCCGATCTAGATACGCCCGCGCTGCCGGAGGCAGGTCGGCCAGCTTCCTGGCTCCGCCGGTCGGCTTTTGCCAGCCGGGCAGAATTTCATAGGCCGGCTTGACCCGCTCCAGCGTGCGCACATCGGCCGGCATCTCGGCGCAGCTGCCGCCATCCAGCTGATAGTGGGTACCGACCGGGATCTGGGCAAAGGTGTCGAGCACATCGAGCTTGGTGACGGCCAGGCCGGTGAGCCCGTTGATCCGCACGGCGTACCGGACCACCGTGGCGTCGAACCAGCCGCAGCGCCGAGGCCGGCCGGTGGTGGCGCCGAACTCGCCGCCGAGCTTGCGGAGCTCTTCTTCCTGGGCAGGCTCGGCTTCGGTGGGGAGGGGGCCGTTGCCCACTCGGGTGGTGTACGCCTTGACCACACCCAGCACACCGTCGATGGCCGTGGGGCCCACGCCAGCGCCAACCGAGGCGCCGCCAGCTGTCGTGTTCGACGAGGTCACAAACGGGTAGGTCCCGTGGTCCACATCGAGCAGCGCCCCCTGAGCCCCTTCCAGGAGCACCCTGCGCCCCTGGCGAAGCGCTTCGGTGACCTTGAGCCCGGTGTCCGCCGCCAGCGGCAGCAGCCTCGGAGCCAGCCGATCGACCAGTTCGATATGCTCGGCCAGATCGGCCCGTTCAGTGGCGCCCATCAACTCCAGTAACCGGTTGGCCCGGGCCACCCGGTCCTGGAGGACCCTGCGGGCGTCGTCGAGGTAGCGCAGATCGCCGACCCGGATGCCGCGGCGGCCGTACTTGTCCTCGTAGGTTGGTCCGATGCCACGACCGGTGGTGCCGATGTTCTGGCTCTTCTCGCTGGCCTTGTCGAGGAGCTTGTGGTATGGCATGACCAGGTGGGCCCGCTCGGAGACGAACAGCCGCCCCGTCGTATCGATGCCCCGCCCCGCCAGGCCATCCAGTTCGGTAAAGAAGGTTTCGGGATCCAGGACCACGCCGTTGCCCACCAGGCAGGTGGTGCGCTGGTGCAGAATGCCGGACGGGATCTGATGGAGCACAAACTGGCTGTCGCCGGTGACGACCGTGTGGCCGGCGTTGGCACCGCCCTGGTAGCGGACGACGAAGTCGGCCTTTTCGGCCATGACATCGACCAGTTTGCCCTTGCCCTCATCACCCCACTGGGCACCGACAACGACGACGCAATAGGTCTTGGGATCGAACACGCACGACTCCTGGCTGCTGGCAAAATAAAATGAGCCCCGCGGGGGGGCTCATTCCTGTATCCTCTGCGGAAGTCTAGCGGCGGACCGACAATTGTCAATCAGCCCTGGTTCTTGCGGCCCTTCTTTGGACTGGGCTCCGGAGTGCCCCCCGCCGCGCGAGCGGTTTCAGGGGTGATCTGTTCGGCCTTGACCAGTTCCTCGAGCGCCTGTTCGAGGGTCTGGGAGCCATACGCTTCCCGGCCCTTGGCCATGAGACCATCAAGGTCGTCCAGTCGATCAGCCGGCTGCAGCGCGGAACGGACCTGTGGGGTGCTGACCAGCACCTCGACTGCGACGACCCGGCCCTTCTCGTCCTTCTTGGGTACCAGTCGCTGCGCCACGACCGCCTTGAGCGCCTCGGACAGCCGCAGCCGGCCGATTTCCCGTTCTTCGGCCGGAAACATCGAGTGCAGCCGCTGTATGGCGGATTCGACATCGGCCGTGGGCAGGGTGGAGATGACCAGCACCCCCATCTCGGCCGCCTTGATCGCGGTATCGAGGGTTTCGGAGTCCTTGATCTCGCTGATCACGATCACGTCGGGATCCTGGCGCAGCGCCGCCTGCAAACCGACCGCAAAGCTTTCCGTGTCAACTCCGACCTCCCGCTGGGTGACGGAACAGTGCAGGTCCCGGTGGAGGTACTCGATCGGATTCTCGATGGTGACGATATGGCGATGCTGGTTCTGATTGATGTGGTTCAGCATCGCCGCCACCGTCGAGGTCTTGCCGCTGCCAGTGCCGCCGGTGACCAGCACCAGCCCCTGCTCCGCCTCCGCGATCCGCTTGATGATCTCGGGCAGCCCCAGCGCGTCGATCGTCGGCACGGCAAAGGGAATGACCCGCATCACGATCATGAACGACCCGCGCTGGCGCAGCACATTGACCCGGAACCGGCCGACACCCGGCACGCCCCAGGAGCAATCGAAGTCCTTGATCCGGTCGATCCGGCCCCGGTCGTCCTCGCTGGCGATCAGCTTGAGGGCAATGGCCCGGGTCTGATCGGGGGTGAGCCGCTGCTTGGTGAGCGGTACCAGCTTGCCGTCGATCCGGGCGCGGAAGACGTCACCGGCCTTGATGTGCAGGTCGGAGGCACCTCGCTCGACAGCGGCCTTGATGATCTTCTCCATGATTCCTCAGCTTCCGGTGACGGTGAGCGGTGGTTCCCGGTCTCGCGCTCTCCGGCTTTTCATCTGACAGTTCGAGCACTCCGGGTGAGGGGTGAGCGGGCCGCACGCCCCAGTTCTGGTGGTAGCTGGCACGGAGCCCGATACCTCAGGCGCCGGGCCCGCTCACCGCTCACCGCTCACCCAGCACATAAGCAGCACGCACAGCCTGGTCGTCAGGCCACGCGGCTCTCACCTTTCACGTTGTCGCTTTTCCCGGCTTCAAGAATCCCATCCGCTCCCGCACCGCCGCCATCGTGTCCCGGGCCACGAACCGCGCCCGCTCGGCACCGTCGGCCAGGATTTCGTCGATTTCGTGCGGCTTGGCCCGCAGCTCCGCCGCCCGCTCCCTGATCGGCGCCAGGCGGTTGCTGATATTCCCGGCCAGCACCTTCTTGCAGTCGAGGCAGCCCCAGTTGGCTCCCCGGCAATTCTCGGCCACCGTGGTCACAGTATCGGCCGAGGAGAATTGCTGGTGCAGGCTGTAGATATTGCAGATCTCGGGCGTGCCAGGATCGGTTTTCCTGACCCGGGCCGGATCGGTCTGGGCCGGCCGGAGTTTCTGCCAGATCGACTCCGGAGATTCCAGCACCCCGATCGTGTTACCCAGACTCTTGGACATCTTGGCCTGGCCGTCGAGCCCCCGAATCCGCCGAGCCTGGGTCAGCAGCGGGCCGGGCTCAGGAAAGAATTCCTTGCCGCCGGCAAACTCGGCGTTCCATTTCCTGGCAATTTCACGGGCCAGCTCGAGATGCTGGGTCTGGTCATCACCAACCGGAACCAGGTCGGCCCGGTACAGCAGGATATCCGCCGCCATCAGGACCGGGTAGACCAGCAGCCCGGCCGGCACACTCTCGAACTTCTGTGATTTATCTTTGAACTGCGTCAT
Source organism: Gemmatimonadota bacterium (assembly GCA_041691295.1). Classification (GTDB taxonomy): domain Bacteria; phylum Gemmatimonadota; class Gemmatimonadetes; order Gemmatimonadales; family GWC2-71-9; genus DATEHG01. The sequence continues at coordinate 1,342 of JBEPVA010000125.1, read as the reverse complement.
CCGCTCGAGTTCACCCAGCGGCGTGACCGTGGTCAACAGCCATTGCAGCTCGCTGTGCTCAGGCACGTGTGATTGGACGAACAGGGTGGCCACCGCCGGATCGATGCCCGACGCGACCAGCCCGACGGCCATTTCACGGGTCCGCTCGGCCAGCGCCGATGCTTCGTACCGGCCGGTGATCGCGTGGAGATCGACCACGCAGAAGAAGCACTGGTAGTTGGACTGCAGCTCGACCCAGTTGACCACCGCGCCCAGCCAGTTGCCGATGTGCAGCTCGCCGGAGGGCTGAATACCCGAAAAGACTCGTCCCATTCTGGTAAGCTACGTACCTGAGGAGAGCCACGCAAGATGGTATCAGCCAACGACTTAGTACGTCTGGCAACGGCCGCGGCGCAACGTGGTGCCGACTATCTGCGGACCGTTGAGCGGCCCCGGGACCCGGCCACCTGGGGCTCCAAAGGCACGGCCGACTGGGTTACTGAAATCGACCGTACTTCCGAGGAGTTGATCAGTGAAGTCCTGCTCGGCGGCGAGCCTGACAGCCGCATTGTCGGTGAGGAGTTGAGCCCCGAGCTGGTGAATCGCGGGCTGGTCTGGGTCGTCGACCCACTGGATGGCACCACCAACTTCCTGCACGGGGTGCCGGTCTTTGCCGTGTCGATCGCGGCCGCCGTCGATGGGGTGCTCGAGGCCGGGGTCGTCCTTCATGTTCCGCTCAACCGTTGTTACCGGGCCTGGAAGGGTGGTGGCTCATGGCTGGGCGACCAACGGCTCAGCGTCTCGACCCACACCGAGCCCCGTCATGCCCTCATCGGCACCGGGTTTCCGTATTCCGATTTCACCCACCTCAATCGCTATATGGCCCAGTTCGCCAGTATCGTAAGCCAGGCCGGCGGCATCCGGCGTGCCGGCTCAGCGGCGCTGGATCTGGCCGACGTGGCCGCCGGTCGATTCGAGGCATTCTGGGAGCAGCGGCTGTCGGCGTGGGATGTGGCTGCGGGCACCTTGCTGGTCCGCGAGGCCGGCGGCCGCGTCACCGACTTCAGTGGCCGGGATCTTGGAGTGGAGCATGGCGAAACCGCAGCCGGCAGCCCAGTGATGCATGCCTGGCTGCTGTCGCAGCTGTGGGAGGCGGAATGACGGATCGCGAAAGGCTCACCGGCCCGTCCCCCGGCGATTCGCTCGCGGCATGGGGCGAGTCACTGGCCGCGGGAACCCCGACTCCGGCCGGTGGTTCGGCGGCGGCGATTGCGACCGCCGTGGCGGCCGGGCTGGCGGCCATGGTGGCCAGACTCGCGGCCACCAAGGGCAATCTGTCCGATGCCGGCCACTATCACTCAAT
>JBEPVA010000124.1:0-11324 GCA_041691295.1 Gemmatimonadota bacterium | reverse complement strand
GTTTCATTTTGTCCTCGGCACCATTCTGGCCGTCAACTTCATCTGGCGCATCCTCGACCTGGTCAAGGCACCCTCATGGGAGGGCGGCTTCCGGGTGGCCATGGGCTGGGCGTTCATCCAGATGTTTCTCTCGATTCGGGCATTTCCGCTCAAGGTGCAGGACCGGATCATCCGGCTTGAAGAGGAAGACCGGCTCCGCCGCCTGATGCCGGCCGATTTTCATCCCCGGATCGCGGAGTTCACGCCGGGCCAGCTCATTGCCATGCGATTCGCGTCCGACGCGGAGTTGCCGGCCCTGGCCCGCCAGGTACTCAGCGAATCGGTCAAGGACCGGAAGACAATCAAGGGGCTGATCAAGCACTGGAGGCCAGATGAAATGCGCGCGTAGTCTCGGGCTGACCGCCATCCTCCTCCCCGCCGGGCTCGCGGGGCAGATGGCGGCGCCATCGAATGCGGTGCAGATCGCCGGAGCGGTTTCACCGGCACCGGATTCACTCAAGGTCGGCGCCACGGTCCTCGGCTACGATGCGGCCGGCAAGCTGGTCTCGATCCGGCAGGGGACCAACAACCTGATCTGCCTGGCCGACAACCCGGCCTCGAAGGATTTCCATCCCGCCTGCTACCAAAAGGAGCTCGAGCCCTTCATGGCCCGTGGCCGGGAGCTCAGGGCCCAGGGGCTCAAGCACGCCGCAATCGACTCGGTGCGCTACGCCGACATCATGTCCGGTGCCCTCCGGATGCCGGCTCGGCCGACTACCCTGTACGAGTACTACGGCAAGAAGGAAAATTTCGACTCGAGCACCGGCAAGGTCACGGGTGCCAGTCCGGTCTACGTGGTCTACACCCCGTATGCCACCGAGGAATCGTCAGGCCTCTCAACTCTTCCGCTCCCTGGTGGACCCTGGCTCATGTATCCGGGCAAACCGTGGGCGCACATCATGATCGTACCCGAGAAGCCCAAAGCCGCCGACGCGAAGTGAGCGAACCAACGGCGCGGTGATCCGGCGAATTCCTGGCCCGTTAACCTCAGCGCGAGACTCTCATGCAACGCCGCGATTTTCTCGAGGCCGGCACTCTTGCTGGCCTGGCTCTGCCGCTCAAGCCATTCCATCGTGATCGGCCGGCCGCCTTACGGGCACCGGCGGCCGTAACCAGGGTCGGCCTCGATGACTGGCCGATCGAGGAAGCCACTGTCTCCGAACTGCAGGCCGGCATGGCGGCCGGAAAATTCAGCGCCGAAGAGCTGACGCGGGCCTACCTCGACCGGATCGAGACGCTCGACCGCCATGGCCCCGCCATCAATGCCGTCATCGAGAGCAACCCTGATGCAATGAAGATCGCGGCGGCGCTGGATGCCGAGCGGAAGGCCACGGGGCCGCGTGGCCCGCTGCATGGCATTCCGGTGCTGGTCAAGGACAACTGCGATAGCGGCGACACGATGCTAACCACCGCCGGCTCGCTGGCGCTGGCCAGCACGCCGGCCCCGCAGGACAGCACCGTCATTGCCAGGCTGCGTGCCGCTGGTGCGGTACTGCTTGGCAAGACCAATCTCACCGAGTGGGCCAACTACCGGGGCAATCACTCGATCAGCGGCTGGAGTGGGCGGGGCGGTCAGACGAAGAATCCCTACGTGCTCGACCGCAATCCGTGCGGCTCTTCGAGTGGCACCGGAGCCGGGATTGCAGCCAACCTGGCCACGATCGGCATCGGCACCGAGACCGACGGGTCGGTCACCTGCCCTGCCGCCTTCAACGGGCTGGCCGGGCTCAAGCCCACGGTGGGTCTGGTCAGTCGGGCAGGGATCATCCCGATTTCAGCCAGTCAGGACACCGCCGGGCCGATGACTCGCACCGTTGCCGATCTGGCCATCATGCTCGCCGCCATTGCCGGTGCGGACTCGCGGGATGCAGCCACCGCCGACGCGGGCCGTCATGCGCTGGCCGACTACCGACCGATCCTCGATCCCAATTCGTTCAAAGGCGCGCGGCTCGGCGTGGTGCGGAGCTATTTCGGCTACCAGGGTGCGGTGGATGGGCTGGCCGAAGAGGCGCTCAAGCTCATGAAGGAGCGCGGTGCGATCATCATCGATCCGGTCAAGCCACCGCTGGACAGCGCCTTTGGCGATGCCGAAGGAACCGTATTGTCCTATGAATTCAAGGACGGGATCAACCGTTACCTGGCTTCACGAGGACCAGGCTTCAGCCTGAAGACGCTGGAGGACCTGATCGCCTTTAACAGCGCCAATCATGACCGAGAGCTGCAGTGGTTCGGCCAGGAAACATTCGAGGAAGCCCAGAAGCGCGGGCCACTCACGTCGCCCGAGTATCTCAAGGCCAAGGCCCACTGCCTGAAGCTGGCACGGGTCCAGGGCATTGAGCTGCTGATGAAGACCCACAATCTCGACGCCCTGGTGTCACCGACCGCGCAGCCCGCCTTCATGATCGATCCGATCAATGGCGATCATTTCAGCGGTTCCTCCACCTCGCTGGCCGCGGTGGCCGGCTGCCCACACCTCACGGTCCCGATGGGCTTCGTGAATGGCCTGCCGGTCGGGCTGTCGTTCTACGGCCGGGCATGGTCGGAGGGCAAGCTGATCGCACTGGGGTACGCCTTTGAGCAGGCCACCAAGGTGCGGAAGCCGCCGATGTACCGGCCGACCCTGGCTGTCGGCCAGTAATGTCAATCCGAGGCGGGGAGCAGTCGAAGCATCTCTTTTTCGGGAGTCGATCAGTGACCGTGTTTCGTGCCGTGAATCGCGCGGCCGCCATGCTGATAGTCGGCGCCGTGCTGGCCATCGTGCCACACCCAGCCGCGGCACAAACGCTGGCCCCCGGATTCGACTACGACAAGCTGCAGAGTGAGGCGGTGGGCCTGTTGCAGCAGTATATCCGGATCAACACCACCAACCCTCCGGGGAACGAGCTCCAGACCGCGCGGTTCCTGCATGATGTCCTTGCCAAGGAAGGGATCGAGAGCCAGATCCTCGACACCCTCGACCTGCCACCCGGGCGGGCCAATTTCTACGCCCGCCTCAAGGGCGATGGCAGCAAGAAGGCGATCGCCATCGTCCATCACATGGATGTGGTGCCGGTGTCCCGGGAGTTCTGGACCGTCGATCCATTTGCCGCCGAGATCAAGGATGGGTACGTGTACGGCCGCGGGACCCTCGACATGAAGGGCCACGGCATCATCCAGTTGATGGCGTTCATTGCCCTCAAGCGGGCGGGAGTTCCGCTGCACCGGGATATCGTCCTGATCGGCAATGCCGATGAAGAGAGCGACGGACTCGGCTCCCGCACCTTCATCAAGAATCATCCCGACCTGCTCAAGGGAGTGGAGTATCTCCTGACCGAGGGCGCTGATACCCGGGTCGAGCATGGCAAGGTCAAGTGGTGGGGCATCGATGTCGGCGAGAAACGGCCGTACTGGCAGAAGATCACCGTGACAGGAAAGACCGGACACGGCTCGGTGCCGACCGCGGGGAATCCGGTGCCCCGTCTGGCCCGGGCCATCGAACGGCTGGCCGCATGGCAGACCGAGGTGCGGATCTCGCCGGCGGTGGCCCGGTTCTTCAAGGCGCAGGCGCCGTTCGAGACCGGTCCGCACCAGGCCTGGATGGCCGATGCCGTGGCGGCACTGAAGGACACCAGGGGCCGGGCCTGGCTGCTCAGTGATCCGGGCCGGAGCGCGCTGCTGCGCAACACCGTGACCCCCACCGTCCTCACCGGCTCCAACAAGACGAACACCATCCCGCCCGAGGCCAGCGCCGAGGTCGACATCCGGCTGCTGCCCGACCAGGACCTGGCGGCTTTTGACCGGGAGATGAAGCGGGTCGTGGCCGATACGGCGATCCACTTCCAGACCATTGGCGATGTCCCGCCCCGGATGGACTCACCGCTCGACACCGAGCTGTTCAAGGCCATCGAGCGGGTGGTCGGACGGATGCTCCCCGGTATTCCGGTCGCGACGCCGGTGAGTGCCGGCGCGACAGACCGGCCCTATTATGCCGGCGCCGGCGTGATCTGCTACGGAGTTGACCCGTACCTGGTCGAGTTCTCGGACAACGAGAACGGGGTCCACGGCAATGACGAACGACTGAGCCTCGACAACGTCGGGTTCGGGGTGAAGTTTTACATCAACACTCTCATTGAAGCGCAATGACACAGCCATTCAGCTTCGTGATCAGGACCGGCATCGTCGTCGCCGTCTTCGTAATAACTGGTTCCGCGTTCCGGGTTCCGCGGGTCGATGTTTCCGCTGGCCCATCGCGGCTCGCGGTACGCGGAACCTTTTCTTCACGAGACCGCCTCACCCCTCAGGTCAGCGGCACGACGGCGTTGTTGCAGGCCGTCAGCGTGATCAGTGACCAGGTCGCCTGGGTCAGCGGCCACGAGGGCAGCTACGCCCGCACCACCAATGGCGGCACGACCTGGACTGTCGGCAAAGTTCCCGGCGCCGACACCCTGCAATTCCGCGACGTGGAAGCGTTCAGCGCCGACGAGGCCTACCTGATGGCGGCCGGCCCCGGCGAGATGTCCCGGATCTATCACACCAGTGATGGCGGCGCTAACTGGACGCTCGAAATCCAGAACGCCGAACCCAAGGCGTTCTACGATTGCTTCGCCTTCTGGGACCGTACCCATGGCGTCGTACTGAGCGACCAGGTCGGCGGCCGGACCGTGATGCTGGAAACGACCGACGGCTTATCGTGGTCCGAGTTGGCCACCACCCGAGTGCCCGCGCCGGCCGGTACCGAAGGTGGCTTTGCCGCCAGCGGCACCTGCCTGATCACGATGGGCAAGAGCCTGGGCTGGGTCGCGACCGGAGCCGGTAGCGCGGCCCGGGTGTTCATCTCGACCGATCGCGGTGGTCAGTGGACCGCGATTACCACGCCGATTGCCGCCGGCCCGACCGCGGGACTCGCGACGATCGCCTTCCGCGACGAACGGCACGGCACCGCACTCGGCGGCGATGTCGGCAAGAACGACGACAAGACCAGCAATAACGTGACGATCACCTCCGACGGCGGCCGCAACTGGAAACTCGGCAGCCGTCCGCCGTTCGCCGGCGGAGTGTTCGGCTCCGCCTATGCAATCGGCATGGCGCCGCCGGCGCTGGTGGCGGTAGGCCCGGGCGGCATGGCCCGGTCGGACAATGACGGCAAGAGCTGGCAGCCGCTGGATACCCTGGCCTACTGGAGCGTCGGATTCGGCAAGCGGTCCACCGGCTGGGCCGTGGGCCCGAAGGGCAGGATCGTGAAGATCGAGTTGGCACCCTGAACAACGGGAACTGCAACAGCGTGAGAGGTAAGAGGGCGGGCAGGCGGGCAGGCGGGCAGGCGGAAACTACATCCGCACCTCATCTCGAGCGTCAGCGAGAGGGAGTGAGGTCCCGTGCCCGCTTCGATCCTCGGCTGAAGCCGAGGCTCGGCACTGGGAGGTGAAGCGCCCTGGATCGGCAAATTGCCGGAGGGCGGAGCGAAACCACTCGGCACCTCATCGAAGGGGCCTCCGGCCAAGGGAACCGCCCGATCGGCTCCTTCGCCCCAAATCGCGCCACCGCAATCGAACACTCCATGCCGTCGATCTCCGCTACCCTCGTCCTTCGCGCTCTCCGCATCGTGGCGTGCGGCCTGATCTTCATTCATGGCTTTACCCGGGTGGTTGATGGCGGTGTCGCGCCATTCGGTCTTTTCCTCAACGACTCGCACCTGCCATTCGGTCTGGCCATCGCCTGGGGCATCACCCTGCTCGAACTCGTCGGGACCGCGGTCCTTGCGTCGGGGCATGTGGTGCGGCCGCTGGCACTCTATTTTGCCGCCGAGCTGTCCGTGGGAGTCGCGCTGGTGCAGGTGCACTCGAGATGGTTTGTGGTTGATAGCGGCTCGAACGGAATGGAGCACAGCGTATTGCTGATTGCGGTGTTCGTGGCGGTGGCGCTGGGATCTGAGGGAAGTGGGAAACCCCAAGGCTGAATGTCGATGAGTGGTCGGATTGCCCCCCAATCCGACAATCAGTCAATCCGACAATTTCCAGTCGCCGGTTCACTTCCCCCCTTCCCCCCTTCATACTTCCCACCCTCCTTCACGGAGACCGCCATGCCGGACGATTCCTCGCTGTTTCTCCGCCTGCAACGTGCCCTGATCGGACGCTACTCCGTCGAGCGTGAGCTCGGCCGCGGAGGGATGGGCGTCGTCTACCTGGCGCGGGATGTCCGGCTGGATCGCCCGGTCGCCATCAAGCTGCTGCGCCCCGATATCGCCGAGCTGACCAGCTTCCGGGAGCGGTTTGCCGCCGAGGCCAGGACTGCCGCGCGGCTGAGCCATCCCAACATCGTGTCGATCCACGCCGTCGAGGAAGCCGGAGACCTCGTCTTCTTCGTCATGGCCTACATCGATGGCGAGACGCTCGGCGAACGGATCCGCCGTCAGGGACCGCTGTCCAACGACGATACCAGCCGGGTGCTGCGGGAGGTGGCGTGGGCGCTCTCGTATGCCCACGCCAGCGGGCTGATCCACCGGGACATCAAGGCCGACAACATCCTGCTCGAACGGGACAGTGGCCGGGCACTGCTGGCCGACTTCGGCATTGCTCACGCCATCGGCAGCGCCGATGCCACCGACCTGGTGGGGACCACGAGCTATCTCAGTCCCGAAATCATCGAAGGGAATCCGGCCTCCATCCAGAGCGATCTCTACGCCCTCGGCGTCGTTGGTTTCCTGACGGCGTCCGGCACGCTGCCGTTCGACGGCCAGAGCGCAGCGGAGATCATGGCCCGCCACATCGCGCAGCCGGTGCCCAGTGTCCATGAGGCGGCGCCGGCCATTTCGGCCCGACTGGCCCGGGCCATTGACCGCTGCCTCGCAAAATCCCCCACCGATCGTTTTGCGTCGGGCGAAGAGTTTGCCGCGGCGCTGGAACATCATGCCGTGGTGGTACAGGGACAGCCGATGGCCATCCAGCACTGGCTCAAGCGATGGGAGCGGATTGCGCCGGTGTATGCCATCGCGATGCCCGTTGTGGGGCTGCGGATGATTCTCAATGGGTTCATTGGCAACTATATGGGACAGTACTATCGATGGCTCCCTGTCTGGCTGTGGCCCGAAAGCGTGATCTTCGGAGCGGTGCTGGTGCAGGGAATCTTCAGTTTCCTGGCGCTGCGTAAGGTGCTGTCGGATGGCTATACCAGAAACGATATCGTGCTGGCGCTCCGTCAGCGAACCCGCCCCACTCGAACGAGTCGAAGGGGCGGCCCACTGCCACCGCTTCCCGCCCGCCTGATCCGAGACGGGACGTATATCGCGCTGGTGGTCATGGCCATGGCGGCCATGGCCATTCACTTCATTGTAGCGGAGATTCTGGACCGGACGCAGCTCAACTATGTCTGGGATCTGCTGGCAGGCATCGTACTCACGGCCCAGCTCACGGCCTACATCGGGCTCGGTATCGGTGTGGTATACCCGGGCCTGGTGCCCAAAGAAGGCAACTGGTGGCAGCGGCTGCAGGAACGATTCTGGCGTTCGAGGCTTGGTGCGGTGACCGTCAGGATCGCGAGCATCGGTCTCAAGCCTCGGCTGGCGGCTCAGACGGTACACCGGCCCACGGAAATCGCCTTGAGCCTGGCCGCCGACCAGCTGTTTGCCGCCTTGCCGCAGGGGCTGCAGCGGCAGCTCGGCGATGTCCCGGCGCTGGTCAAGACGCTCGAGGCCAGTGCCACCGGCCTGCGGCGCAGTATCGATGATCTGGAGGCGGTGGGCGTGGGCGGTGGATCGAGTGGCGACGACGGTCGCAGCCAGCTTATCGAGGTCCGTCGGGCGGCAGAGCTGCGTTATGCCGAAGTCATCGGCGCGCTGGAACGGATCCGGATGCAGCTGATCCGGCTGGCCGCCGGCGCCAGGGAAACCCCTGAGCTGACTGACGTGCTAGCCGCGGCGCGCCGGCTCGAATCGGAAATGGGGCGTAGCGTTGCCGGACGAGACTCCATGCGACGGGTCCTGGGCCAGAAACCGCTGTTTGGAAGCCGCACCCCGACGCCCAGCCCGACCTGATGGCGGCCGGCTCCAAGCTCATTGACGACGCGACGCGCAACCCTCTTGCTTCCCTCGTCCGCCTGCTCGCCGAGGAAATGCCGCTCTCCGTGGCACTCGGCATTACCGTCACAGGAATTGAGCGCGGCGCCCTGATTCTTGCGGCACCGCTGGCTCCCAATCGGAATCACGAGGGCACCGCCTTCGGCGGCAGCCTGAATGCCATGGCCACGCTGGCTGGGTGGAGTGCCGTGTGGCTTGCCGTCCAGGAGGCCGGGCTCAACGGAACGATCGTGATCCAGGATAGCGCCGTGAAGTACCTGCGTCCGGTGACCACCGACTTCGAAGCCCGCGTGATTCTCGTTCCCGAGCGCCAAGCGAAGTTCCTTGAGGCGCTGAGCCGGCGTGGCAAGGGACGAATTACGGTCGATGTGACGATTGGTGATGGTGCGGTGCTGTTTGCGGGGAGATATGTGGTGACTGTATAGGGGGGGCAGGGGGGCGGAAGGACGCTGCAGCTTCCAGTGCCGGGCCTCGGCTTCAGCCGAGCATAGGCGCATCTGACTCGGGCGCCACCCGGCATCTGGGCCGATTTCCACGTTCGGCTTTCGTGTTGTTGGCAGCATTGGCTAAGATCTCAATCATGGGAGGAACGGCATGGCCGAACTGAAGGACGGTGCCCTGACCGAGCGAAAGGCTCGGCCGCGAGGGGCGTCGGAGGCGTTCTTTGCCGCGCTCAACTGCAAGGACTTCGAGGCCATCCCCTACGAGGAGCACGTGGTCTTCCGGGCGCCCATTGCGCCGGGCGGTCGTCATTTTCCCCTCATGGGCCGAATGGCCCTCCGCGAAGTGTGGTGGCCGCCTCTGGAACCGCTACTCTGGGAGGCCACCATCGTCGCGCACTACTACAACGACGACTGCACGGCCATCGTCACGGAGGCGGATATCCACACCCGGAATCCCCGCGCCTCGTTGCGGGTGGCCGATCGTTTCGTGGTCAACGCCGCGGGGCGGATCACCGAACAGGAAAATCACTTCGACCCCCGCGATGTGACGACGCCCGGCTGGCGGAACGGCTAGGTACTGCCGTCCGGCCAGCCGGGCATCACGTCAGCCGCAGCTACTTCGAGACCTTGTTCTGGTAGAACCGGGTCATCAACTCGCCGACTTCCGCGGCGTGATCCTCGAGTACGAAGTGCCCTCCGTCGAGGAAGTGCAGCTCGGCGTCAGGAACATCCCGCAGGTAGGCCGAGGCGCCGGCCTGGGTAAAGAAGACGTCACCCTTGCCCCAGACGATCAGGGTCGGCGGGCGGCGATCCCGCAGGAATTTCTGCCAGGCCGGATAGAGCGGCACATTCTTGCGGTAGTCATACAGCAGGTCGAGGTTGGCCCGGTGAGCTCCGGGCCGCGCCAGGAAGAACAGATCGGAGTTCCAGGCGTCGGGGCTGATGCGGGCCGGATCCGGCGACCCCGTCAGGTAGATCTGCTTGACCCCAGCCAGTTCGAGAAACCCTTCGAGCGGCGCCTCAGTGGCGGCCGTACGATTCTTCCAGAGCGCGTTCCGCAGCCCATCCCACACCCCGGTGAATCCCTCTTCGTAGGTATTGCCATTCTGGATGACGAGCCACTGCAGCCACTCGGGATGCCGGCCCAGGATGCGGTTCCCGATCGGGCCGCCGTAGTCCTGGAGGTAGAACCCGGCCCTGGTCACGTGGAGCTGGACGAGGAGCTGCTCGGTGATCGCGGCAAGGTGATCGAACGAGTACTCGAAGGTCGCGGGATCGGGCAGGTCGGTGTTGCCGAAGCCTGGGTAATCCGGCGCAATGAGGTGGAACTGTCCCGAGAGCTGGGGGATCAGGTCACGGAACATGTGGGAGGACGAGGGGAAACCGCCCAGCAGGACGATGGTCGGATTCTTCGGGTCGCCGGCTTCACGGAAGAAGACATTGAGCCCCTCGACCATGACCGAGCGATAGCGGATGCCAGTTGCGGCGGCGGCGGCGGCCGAGTCTGGCCCGGCCGTTTTGGCGGCACGGGACGGTGTGGCGAGCATGGCAGCCACGAGGAGCAGATGGTGGAACATGGATTCCCCTCTCGGGATTGGAGGAGAGGGGCTGCAGTCCCCCGAGCGGGTTCGGAGAGATGCTGCAATCGGCCGGGGCCGCCCCTCGAGATCGGTTACATCCCGTTAGTGGCGGCATCGGCCGAGATCTTACCTCGGAGGTGGGTTTCCTTCGGATTCGTTGAGCGCGGCCAGCAGCCCTTCCGTGTCTTCCCGACAGGCGGCGCAGTTGTGGATGTGACTGACGAAGTCGGCGTATCGGACCTCGACGGCGGCGCCTCGCCGGCGCGCCTCGACGTACTGATCGAGCACCTCGAAGGCGCCTTCGCAGCCGGGGTCGCGGCCATCGTTGCCAAGCAGGCGTTCAAGCGGTGTATCGCTCATGCCAGGTGCTCCGCGTATCCGGCCTCGGTGAGCACGCCGCGCAGCTTGCGCCGGGCGTCGTGCAGGGTCTTGTAAATCGCGCCGCGGGAACTGCCGAACCGACCCGCGAGGACATCGATCGGGACCTCGTCCATGGCTGCAGCCTGGAAGACGGTTCGCTGCCGGTCGGTGAGTTGCTCCCGGACCGCGCGGGTCAGCGCCAGGGTCAGTTCCTGGTCTTCCATGGAGCGAAGCGCCGAGGGGGCGCGATCGGCCACGTGCTCCCAGACCGACTCGTCTGTCTCGACCCCCCGGTTGCGCCAGGAATGGCGTCGCAGCCGGGTGGAAATCTCGAAGATCACGAACTTGCATGACCAGGTCGTGAACCGTGACTGGCCACGGAACTCGCCCAGCTTCCGCAGGATGGACATGACCGCGTCGTTGGCAGCTTGCACGCAGAGGTCGTCCACCTCATCCGCGATCCATTCCGGTAGCCAGGCGCGGCGGCGCACCGCCTCTGCCCGGGCCACCCGGAGGAGCAAGGCGTGGAGCCGGCCGATGGCGGCATCACGAGTCGCACCCAACCGCAGGAGATCCTGCACCAGGATGGCGGACTCTTCCTCGGTGTTCAGAGTCATGGGCTCCAACATACATCAGAAGGCGGGCGGGCGGACAGGCGGGCGGGCAGGCGGGCAGGCGGGCAGGCGGGCAGGCGGGCAGGCGGGCCGAAACTACAAAAGCGCTTCATCCCGAGGGCGCCCGATCAGAACCGTACCAGGACGCTTCAGCTTCCAGTGCCGAGCCTCTGCTTCAGCCGAGGACGGGCGGACGGGCGGACGGGCGGACGGGCGGACGGGCGGACGGGCGGACGGG
>JBEPVA010000123.1:0-11606 GCA_041691295.1 Gemmatimonadota bacterium | reverse complement strand
TATCAGGGCCGCTGGTGGCCACGAGCGAAATGGGTGACGGCGGGGGATTGGTCATGGGGACGTCAGTGTTGAGTGGCTGATTGAATCGGGCGGACCGGGCGTCGGACCAGCCGGAAAGGTTGGGCTGGCGGGATGTTCCGTCAACCGGCCGGGACCAGCGGCGGCAGGCAATTGACGAGGGGCGAGGAGACAAGCCCTTAGCCTCACGATCATGTCCCGGCCCGACAGCAAAGCGCCGCACCACAGCAGGAGCACTGTCCGCTTTTCCCCCCGGTTCCTCGCTTACCAGATGAGGGCGCCCATCGCCCGATCCTGACAAGGAGGAATCCATGTTCCGCGCCCGCGCCTGCCTGGCCCTGCTGACCGCCGTCCTTCCGCTACTATCGCCGGCCGCCGCGATGGCCCAGGACCCGGTCATCGCCTTCCACCTGACCTTCCTCGGCCAGCCGTTCGACGGATACCACGCCACCGAGGCGGTCAGCTTACTGCTGGAACCCACCAATCCCGCCGACCCCTGGATTGAATCAGGCGGCCACATCATGGGTTGGGACCCCACCCATACCATCGGTCTGATCTCGGTCCATGGCGACGGCCTGTTCGAAGTCGCCCATGTGAACACCTACGATCCGGCCACCCACTGCACCCTGACCGGCGCCAACCTGCAGCCAGAATCTCTGGCCTTTGGCGACACCACCGATGTCTCGGTGACCCTCGACTGGGTCTACTGCCCCGTCGGGGTCACCGCCCACTCAGCCGCTGGAGGCACAGGATCCTTCGAGGTCACCGGCGGCAGTGCCGATCTGAGCTTCGGCGGAACGGTCGATTCCCAAGGCGGGATCACCTATACCCACGTGGGCGTCCACGGCGGCGCCATTCCGCACAATGGCGTGGTCAGCATTTCCTTTTTTCCGGACGCCTTTTCAGTCGTTCAGGTCGGTGGCCGGACCAGCGAGGTCGGCCATGGAATTCAGATCGACACGATCGCCAACACCACCATCGCCATGAATGTCACTTTCTTCCGGCCCCCGAATTTCACGGTGACCCTGGGCGGCAACAGCCCCACCGGCGGCACTGTAGCGAAGGGCAGCACCCATGTGCCTATGCTCGAGTTCAAACTTGATCCGGCCAGTGCCCAGACGGTCAACAGCGTCACACTCAAGGGCCAGGGCACCGGCAATGAGCAGGTCGACGTTTCCGACGTGGCGCTGTATCACGATGTGAATGGCAACGGTCGAGTGGACAGTGGTGACTCTCTGCTTGCCAGCAGCACCTATCCGGCCAACGATGGCACGGTGACACTCAGCGTGGCGCCGCCCTTCGCCTTCTCGGGCCCGACCAACCTCCTCGTGACCTACAGCTTCAACACCTCGATCGCGGCGGCGGGTGGTGGCGCGCTGGCGCTGGCCTTCATCCCGGTCCTCTTCCTCCCCGTTGTGCGCCGTCGCAGAAGCAGGACCCTTCTTGTACTCGGTGTGATGGTGACCCTCGGCGCCAGCAGTTGTGGTGGCGGCGGCGGAACGACCGGGCCGAACGACGGTGGTAGCCGCACCTACCAGGTGACGCTGACGGGACTCAATCAGTCCGGGATCGATCACACCGGGCTGACCCTCGCCGGTGGGACGATCACGGTCGAGCGCTAGGAGCAGAAGACAGGAGACGGGAGACAGGAGACAGGAGACAGGACGAGCCCCGCGACCGAGCGGCCCTCAGGCGCCGCAGTTTGGCGAGTCATCAGTACGCTTGGACTTGCTCGCCAAGACGAAGAAGGAGCTCCTGATCGATGAGTCCCTGTAGCCTCGGCCGCGAGGAAGGGGGACGGGGGTGAGGTCCGGAACTGCGGGGGGCAATGGAAAGGGAGGGCCCTCCTACAATTTCCTGATCTGCAGCACCCTCCCCATGATGGAGAGTGGGGCACTACAGGGATTCCCTGCCGTGACAGGAGTGATCCCGAGCCCCCGCCTCCCCGCCATATCTGCCACCGCGTAACCCCAACTCCACCAGCCAATTGACCGTACGATTGACAGCTAGTTGCCCTCTCTGGGTATCGTGTCGCTTGGGGCGCTCGCGAGAGGCCGCGGCGATCGGATCGATCGACGACTTCGTGCGCCGCCCTCACCTACTCCAACGAGGACCGAAAGCCGATCACTCCGATTGCGCTGTTGCTAAACCCGGTACAAATGCGCAGGTTCAGTTATCACTGACACCTGTTGCAGCTCATCGAAGCGCGCTACGAATTGCAGCACGGCGGCTAGGCCGAATTTCCGGTCGAGAGATCCAGGCAGGCAACCCCTCGTGAGGAGCGCATGATGAAGCGGACCCAAACGAAATCCAAGAGCAAGATCTCGCGGAGCAGTGACAGCAAGGTCAAGGACCTGCCAGTAAGAAAGTTGAGCATCAGGCAGGAAGAAGCAGTGAAGGGTGGTTTTGGGCCGCGGAAGGACGAATTCCCCTGAGCACTGCCACAGCTCGCTCGATCGCTCGACACCGTAAACCACCGACGGTTGGCCCCTCCATCAGATGAGCACTACCGGGCGGGGCCCGATCGAGGAGCCCTGCAAGGCGGCCCCCAGCGTCATGCTGGTCGCCATGCCCTGGGAAATTCTCGAACTCCCCCCGCTCCAGCTGGCGACGCTGTGCAGCGTCCTGGAGCGGGTGGGCATACCGACAGCGGTCCGCTCATTCAAGCTGGATTTCATGGAACACTGCCTGTCCGGTTCGACGGCAGGCCCGGATGGTCCCCGCATCACCCTCGACGACTATCACCGCATCGGTCGAGAGTACTACGACGGCTCCCTGTCAGATTGGGTCTTTGCCGTACCTCCCTTCCGGGATTCGCGGCTGCTGGACGAAGACTATTTCAGCCAGCTGCGCGGCAGAGGAGTGGCCGACGCGGACATCGCGACCGCCAGGGCTATGAAGGCCCTGGTGCCCGGCTTCCTCGACAACTGTGTCGACGACATCGTCGCGGCAGCTCCCGCCGTCGTGGGATTCCTGGCTCCGCAGACTCAATTCGGCCCCATGGCCTACAGCCAGGCCGTTCCGCTCCTGGCCCTCTCCAGCCTGCTCAGCAGCCGCCGACCCGAGATCAGGATCGTGATGGGTGGAGTGCACTGTTCTGGCCCGATGGGTGCGGCGCTGCATCGGTCGTTCCCCTGGCTCGACGTCGTGATCCGCACCGAAGCCGAGGCGATTCTCCCCGAGATCGTGCGCGCGATGATGGCCGGAAGTCAGGTCAGTCCCCAGCCCGGGCTCTGCTACCGGGAGAACGGGAACACGGTCGTCGTGGCAGAGGGGGCGGGCGGGCTGGTCTCGATGGACCAGGTGCCGATTCCCGTTCACGATGAGTATTTCGAACGGCTGGAGCGGATGAGTTTTTGCAACGAGATCCGGTCGGCGGTCCGGCTGACCTACGAGTCGTCGCGGGGCTGCTGGTGGGGAGCCAAGTCGCCCTGCACCTTCTGTGGCCTCAACGGGATCGGGATGACCTTCCGCAGCAAGCCGCCGGAGCGGGTGGTAGAGGAGCTGACCGCGCTGGCGGCGAAGTACGGCCGTCTCGGCTTCAGCGTTGCGGACAACATCCTCGATCAGCGCTACCTCCGCGAAGTCCTGCCACTGCTCCGCGAACTGGGCTACGACTTTCGGCTGTTCTACGAGATCAAGGCCAACCTGAAAAAAGCGGAGATCCTGCTGCTCCGCGAGGCGGGAGTGGGGCGGATCCAGCCCGGGATCGAAAGCCTGAGCACGCCGATCCTCCAGCTGATGCGCAAAGGCGTGACGGCCCTGCAAAATGTGCGGCTGCTCAAGTGGTGCGCCGAGTATGGCCTCGAGGTGTCGTGGAATCTGCTGTTCGGGCTTCCTGGCGAACCGCCGGGCGAATATGATCGGATGGCCGAGCTGATTCCGTCGCTCACCCACCTGCAGCCGCCCCGGATGGTCCCTCTGGGTCTGGAGCGGTTCAGCCCCTATCACGATCGGCCCGCCGACTTCGGCCTGGAGATCGTGGGGCCGCCACCGCAGGCGCGGGTGGTCTACCCAGTCGACGACGCCAGTCTCGGCGAACTGGTCCATGCCTTCGAGTACCGGCGGGTGGATGGCAGTGACCCCGAGAACTACGTGGGCGCCACTCGGCGGGTGGTTGATGACTGGCGGATCGGCTACGAGGAAGGGTACCGCTCGCTCCGATATCATCGTGGTCCCGGTTTCGTTCGGATCGTCGACCGGCGGCCCAATCTCCCGGCCCGGGATTACAGCCTGGGCGGGCCAGAAGCCGAGATCTATGTGGCGTGCGACGACGGGGCGACGCCGGAAGAGGTTTGGCAGCAGATTTGCGGGTCTGGGACCGCTGGCTCAACGGTGGCGGAAATTCGCGAATTCCTCGATGAGCTGGTCTCGCTGCGTCTGGCCTACCAGGAGAATGATCGTTACCTAACCCTGGCGCTCTCGACCGCACTGGTGGAGCACGAGTCCAATCCCTCCGCAAGCCGGGCTGCTTAGAGAGAGGATGCCCGCCCAGCCTGTTTCAGCTCTGATCAGGGCCGCCGAGGACGGCCGCCCCACCGGAACTTGATTGCAAGTCACCCTCCCCGCGCCGAGCCGCAGGTCCGAGCCGCGGGGGTGAAACAGGGGCAAGGTGGTGTCCGCATTTGCCCCCCCTTCGCGCTTCTCCGGATAAGTGCCCCTATCCGGAGACCTGGATGCCTCGTGCTCTTCGTTGTTTGATCGCCCTCTGCTGCCTTGCCCTGCCCCTGAGCGCCGCCCACAGCCAGACTACCGGCTTCATCCACCTCAAGACCCACGTCACCGGCTTTCCCGGTGAGGTCGATTTCGGCTTCTCCCGGATCTTCGAACAGGGCGCCGGCGGGCTGGTCGAGAAGTTCAGGGCCCCAGGCGACCTCCTATTTCAATCGAGCAGGTCCCTCGGTCGCTTTGCTTCCCTCGGGATGAGGTGCCACTGCCGTTTCTGCCCGCCTGTCCCTCTGCCCCCCTGCCGCCGTAAATCTAAGTTCCTCTTCGATTTGACACCCCGCCTGACGGCCAGTTGCGCCCTACTCGGTATTGTGTCCCCGTGAACGAACCCGAGGAAACACGGTGACTACTCTGCCCGGACATTTCGACTACTACATGCTCCGCCTGACCGGCTCGGCACAGGACCCACCGCCGATTGCCGGGCTGGCGGAGCTGCTCCGCACCGGCGAGAAGCGGAGCTTCGACTCAGGCGATCAGCTGCTCCGGCTGATCGCGGAGTGGTCGGCCCGCGCTGCCCCACCCGACTCGATCGATGGACCGCCGCCGTGACGCGACTCGAGTGCCGCGGTTCACTCGACTCTGATGCCAGCAATCCATTCAATCAAGGTCTACCCATGTCGCGCGTGCAGCCCGAAGTACTCAGGAACTCGCAGTTTCCGTCCGCCCGTCCGCCTGCCCGCCCGGGTGTCCGCCCGCTCGTCGCGATTTTCGCCTCGGCCCTTCTGGCCTGCGGCGGCGGCAGTGGGCCGAGCGGTCCCGGACAGGACCATTTCGCCATCTCACCGGCCGGGCTCACCCTCCAGGTCGGGACCAGCGGCACCCTCACCGCATCGCTGAATAACGTGGAGCTCCCCCATGCCATCGTCGCCTGGAGGTCGTTCAACCCATTGATCGCCCCAGTGGACACCAGCGGCCATGTCCGCGGCGCCAGCATCGGCGCGACGCTGGTGGTTGCATCCTCCGGCAGCGGAGTCGATACGGTGCCGGTGATCGTGGTCGACACCACGGTGCATGCCGATTCGGCTTGCGATGGGATTGCGTCCATCAATCAGTGGCAGGTCCACGCCTTTCTGATCTACAGCGACAACCTCGTCACTCCGGCCGGCGTCTACTTCGCTGCCGACTACCATGCGGCGGTCAGCTCAACCCTCAGCCGAGCGGGAACGGTGGATGGGAAGTTGGAATGGGCCGGAGAGCTGGCGCCGGATCTGGCCTTCTTCCAGATCCCGCTTCATAGCCCGATCGGACTGTTCGAAATCGATAGCGACCATGTGTCGGACCCGACCGAGGTCATATATGTGACCGCCAATCCGGCGATTCCGATTCTGACGCCCGGGGTCGATGGCTTTCGCCTCGAGGTCGATACCGCCGCCTGCACCTTTCGATTCCTGATGGCTCCATCGGTGCATGTCCACATCACCGTGACGGAACATGCGGTGAACACTCTGCCCGGACCCGACGAGGGCACTCGCACGGCCGACCAGGATGCCGCACTGGGCATCCTGCAGTTGGGAGTCTCTCCCTTGGGTGACTGGCGGGCCGGAAACATGGCCGACACCGTACACAACTTCGACGCCTATTCAATAGTCCAGACGGTTCCGATCGGAGTCACTGCCTTTACGCCTTCAGGAGTGGCGGCGCAGGTGGGGTTCTTCGATCCGCTCAATCCTGTGGTGCGGACGAACAAGGCCGACACGTACTACAGCATCCTCCCGGTAATCCCGTGAGCGGCACGTCGACCACCTTCCGGATGGCCGTTCTCATCTCCGCCGTGTCGCTGCCCTCCTGCGGTAGCGGCACCGACGGCGGGAACGGTCCCGGCGGCGGCGCGGTGGCCCATGTCCGGATCGCGCCGGAAGGGCTGACCCTGCCGGTCGGCGGTTCGGGCAACCTCACGGCCGATGTGCGGGACGCCGGGAACGTGGCACTGCCCGATTCCGCGGTGAGCTGGTCGTCCCAGACTGCCGCGATCGCCACGGTGGAGCCCAATGGCACGGTCAGCGGAGTGAGCATCGGGGTCACCCGGGTGATCGCCGCCGTGGGGGAGCATGCCGATACGGTGTCAGTGATCGTGGTGGATCATTTGACCCTCACGATCGAGCCGGCCGCCGCCACGATCGCGGTCGGCGCCACCCAGGCCTACCGGGTCGTGGCCCGCAACGGCAACGGAGACAGTATCAGCACCCCGGCGGTGACCTGGACCTCCGGCACACCGAACGTCGGCACCATCACGGCCGGTGGGGTCGCAACCGGAATCCACGAGGGGCAAACAATCATCACCGCCAGAGCCGGCACGCTCACCAGTACGCCAGCCCTGCTCATCGTTTCCAGCACCGCCTCGGCATGCGGCGGGATCCAGCTGACCCCGCGGTGGAGCGTCGAGCTTGCAGCCCACTACAAACAGACCGGCTCGACCCCCGACAACCAGATCCTGTACGTCGAGCACACAATTTCGGTCCGCAGTACCCTGACCGCGGTCGGGCCATTGGGCAGTGCCGTGGAGTGGAGCGGCTCGCTGACCGGAACGGCAACGGTCGAAAAATCGGATCAGGACCTCAATCAACACCCGGCGGTCACCAGCACGCTCAATGGAGAAGGTCCGATCGTCGCCGATCTCGGCAGATCGGTCTTCATCCTGCGGCTTGATCCGGTGGCATGCACCTACAGCTTCAGCCTGAACCCGTATACCCACGTCACCCTAACGACCCCCACCTCCGTCGACGAGGCAGACCTGCCGATTGCGGTGCTGCTCAAGGGCTCGAAAGCGGTGGGAAACTGGCAGGTCGGTGGGCTCAAGAACAACGTGGACGAGTATCCGGCCCATTCGGTGGCGTTCGTCCCGGCCGATTCGGACGCCTACATCTCGTACGGCGCATTCGGCCAGCTCTTCTGGGTGCCGCCCTCGGATCTTGCCATGGGTTACGCCAACGTCGCGTTCAACATCAACCCGTTGCCGTAGGACCCGGCGTTAACCCTTGGGCTTGAACAGCTCTCGGAACTCGTCGTACCGCTGCAGCCGCGTGAAGTCCGGCGTCTCGCGGACGAAGGCCTGGTCATAGGTGAGCCCCTGCGCCAGGCCGGTGCGGAGCAGCGCGATGGCCTGCTGGTCATTGCCGAGTGCGGCCTCGATCCGGGCCCGCCAGAGGGTGGTGTGGCCGAAGGTGAAGGGGCGGCGATCGTTGGCCAGGCTGCGCATGACGCTGTCGGCTTCAGTTCGATGCCCGAGTCGGGCCGCCAGCAGACCGGTGTAGCCCTGCCAAGTCATGTCATCCGGGAACCGCCGGCTCATCCACGCCACGATAGGTTGCGCCTCGGCATACCGATCGAGCAGGTAGAGCGCTTCGACGAGAATCAATCGATCCTCGTCTCCCGCCGCCGTGGTATCGCGATTGGGCAGCAGCGCGACCGCCCGCTCGGCCATCCGTCGAGCGGCGCTGTCGTAGCCGTAGGCCCGGAAAATCGTGGCTGCCCCCCGCATGGTCCGGGACAGCGGCAGTCCGGGCGCCTCGGGCAGTCCGTCTTCGACGTCCAGCAGGCGGTTGACCTCGGGCTCGTTGCCCATGGCGCTCAGCACCGTAACCTCCTGGTGCACCGCCTGGCGTGAGTCGGGATAGCGGTGGCGCCCTTCCCGTGCGTCCGCGAGGGCCTGGTCCATCTGGCCGAGCATGAGATGGGCCTGCATCGGATAACCCCAGTATCCGTCCCAGCCCTTCAGAAATCCCTTGTCCGGATCGACCTGCGAAAAGGCCCGCAGCGCCTCGTTCGGCCGGTAGAGTCGGATGGCCATGGCGCCCTGCAGGAAGGTGGCCTCCGAGCCGGGCGCCAGCTTGGCCATTTCCCGCGCCTTGTCGAGCGCCCGTCCGAAGTCGCTGGCCAGCTCCGCGCGTCGATAATCCAGAAACAGCTGTTCGTAACTCCCCAGTCGCTCGCGCGAACGGCCGGCGAGTTGCAGCACCGAGTCGGCGCTGGCCAGGGCGCCGATCTGCTCGTATGCGTCTGCCTCCCACACCAGGGCCTGTGTGAAGCTGCTGTCGAGGCGGTGGGCGAGCGAGAATTGCGTCGCGGCCTTGTCCGACTGATACAGGACCAGCTGATCCATCCCCGTCGTGAAGGCCCGGTAGGCGGCGTAGACCGGCGGATGCTTCACTTCCTTCAGCAGATTCATGTCGCGGGCATCGTAGAGCAGCGCGAGGGCGCCGAGCACGCCCTGACTGACCTGGGCCACGGCAACGGAGGGATCGCGATTGGGGACGCTGACTGGAGTGAGGACTCGCAGCACCTCGCCGCTCGCGGCATCGCTGATGCTGGCCTGCACCACCAGGCTATCGCCATGGAGGGTGTAGGTGCCCCAGATGATCCGGGCCGCTCCGGCGTCGGCGGCCAGCGCCCGCAGCCGCGTGGCGCCGTGCTTGGCCGTATCCGCCGCGACGATCCGCTCAGAGGTCAGCGCGGTCCGCACGTCGATCACCGGCACGATGTCGCTCTGGGCAATCCCCTGGGTGATCCAGTCGGCCATGAACTGGCCGGCCGCGCCCAGCGTCGTGTCACCGGTCTGGTTCTCGAAGCTGGCCACCACCACGCGATTAAGGAGGGTTGGCGCGGCCGCAGGCCGCCGGGACAACGCGAAGCCACCCAGCGCCACGACGACGATGGCTGCGGCCCAGAGCCAGTACCGCCGGGGCCGATGACTCCGGCTGCGGTGATACGCGATCGAGGCCTGCGCCGACGGCGAGTCCGGAATGAACTGGGCCAGTGCCCTGGCGGCCGAGGCGTGGAGCGCCGACCGCTGGGCCAGCGGAATCCGGTCGTAGATGGTCCGGGCGGTGAGGTCGTGGCGGAATTCCAGCTCCCCATCGCGGCCTGGTGCGTCGCGCAGCAGTCGGGCGGAGAGGAGTACATCCAGCGATTCGGCCAGGTCGGCGGGCCCGACGTTGGCCACCGCGGCGAGTACCGCTCGGTCGGCCCGCGGCCTGAGGACCGCAGCCGCCTGGGCCACCTGAATCGGCCCTGGGCCAAGCTGTTCGAGCCGCCGGGCAATCGCGGCCCGAAGTGAGGAAGGCAGTGGCAGCGACCACCCTTCCTGGGCCGCCAGCCGCCAGCCGCCGGCGGGAGTCGGCGCGAGCAGTCCCTCATCGACCAGCGCCGACGTCATTTCGATGACGTAAAACGGGTTGCCGGCGCCCTCCATGTGCAGCCGGCCGGCCAGCTGAGTCCGATCAGCCGGCGTCAGCGCCAGCATCGAGGCGAGCAGGTTTTCTATCTCGGCAATCGAGAGTGGCTGAAGCTGCAGGCGGATCAGATTCGGCTGGTCGCGATTGCCTCCGGCCGTCGTGGTCCAGCTCGCGGCCAGTCGTCCGGAGGCGATGACGAGTATCGCGCCCCGAATCCGTTGGACCACACTCGCCAGCAGCGTGCGGCTCGCCAAATCCAGCTGCCCGATGTCGTCGAGCCAGAGCAGCACCGGCTGCTCCTCGGAGACCGCCGTCAGGACATCGACGATGGCCTCGTCGAGGGGCGCCGCCACGCCGCTGGGTGGAAACCGTCCGCCGATGCCCGGCACATGAGCGCCGAGCGTGGTCAGCGATGGCCGCGAGGCGGCCGCGAGACCGGGCGCCTCCGCCACTCCTTCGAGCATCACGCCGATCGGAGTCAGGACCGACGCGGCGCCTGGCTCGGGAGCCGGCAGGCGCAGGATCAGGGCGGGTTCGCCCCGCTCGAGCAGCCGGTGACGGAATTCTTCGGCTAGTCGACTCTTTCCGGAGCCCGGTTCCCCTTCGAGAACCACCACGACCGGCTTGCCGGTACGTGCGGTGTCCCAGGCCTTGAGCAGCTCGGCAAGCTCCGCCGCACGGCCAGTGAAGTCGGGTGAGAAGAGCGCGGCGGAGCCCGGTGCCCGTTGCGGCTGGGTTTCCCGGCTGAGTTGCAGCTGCCGTTCCGCAAATTCGGGCGACGGCACCTGATCGAGTTCCGCTCTCAACCGGCTCGCATACCGTTCATAACGGCGCGATGCCTCAGCCGACCGGCCGGCGCGATGGAGCGCCTCGACCAGCCAGCGATTGGCTTGCTCATCGAGCGGGAAGCTCGAGGCCCACCGTTCCGACCACTGGAGGACGAGCGGCCAATCTCCCACGGCGGAGGATCGCTCCACCAGCTCAGTCAACGCGCCGACCACCACCTGGCGGGCACTCTGCCGCTCCGACTCGAGCCAGGCCCGGAAGGCCTCGCCACCAAGGTCGTCCATGCCGGGCAGGAATTCGCCCTGCCAGTGATCGACCACCTCGGCGAACCGCTTCTCCCTGAACGCTTGCATCAGCTCGGCCACATCGAAGCCGAGGTGGCCGAGGTCGATCGAGACCTGCTCGGCATCGACCCGGATCGCGTCGCCCAGAATCCGTTTCAGCTCGAGTAAAGCCTGCCGGAGGGATTGGCGCGCCCGGGCATCATCGCTGGATTCCCAGAGCAGTGAAGCCAGCTCGGATCGTTGGCAGGTTCGGGGCGCGCGGTGGGCCAGAAAAGCGGCGAGCGCGAGTTCTCGACGGCGGCCCGCCAGAGTGGCGGAGGCGCCCTCGAACTGCACCAGGCCGAGGGTCTGGAGGTGGATCACACTTGAAGCTACAGGGGACAGCAGACCGGAGACAGGACGGCAGGCGTTAGGCTCCAGGTGAAAGGCGATAGGCGATAGGCGATAGACGAGAGGACAAGCCCCACGGTGAGAGATCGGGGCACCGTACCCGCCGCGCGCGGTTGGTGTAGGGGCCGCCCGGTGGTCGGCCCGCTCGATGCCGAATCAATCACCGCGGGCCGACCCGGCCGGCCGCCCCCCCAAATCGGTCCCGGCCATGGTGTGCCGGTCACCGCTT
>JBEPVA010000122.1:0-11617 GCA_041691295.1 Gemmatimonadota bacterium | reverse complement strand
GGCGGCTGATCGTCACCGAACTCGAGTTGATGGGGTTCGAGGTCGAGGCGGCCCACCATGAGGTGGCGCCGGGGCAGCATGAAGTCGATTTCAAGTACGCCGATGCCCTGGCCACCGCCGACAACATCGCCACCTTCCGCTCGATCGTCCGCAACATCGCCAGCCGTCACGGCTTCGTCGCCTCGTTCATGCCCAAGCCGATCCAGGGCCAGAACGGCAGCGGGATGCACACCCACCAATCGCTGTTCAAGGGCAAGCACAACGCCTTTCACGACCCCAAGGCCGAGAACCAGCTGTCGAGCGTGGCGTTGTCGTACGTGGAGGGGCTGCTGCAGCACGCCCGGGGATTCTGCGCCATTACCAACCCGCTGATCAACAGCTACAAGCGGCTGGTGCCGGGCTATGAGGCGCCGGTCAACGTGGCGTGGTCGCTCCGCAACCGGTCACCGCTGGTCCGGATTCCCGAGCGCCGCGGCGAGGGCACCCGCTGCGAGCTGCGGATGCCCGATCCGTCGGCCAATCCGTATCTGTCGCTGACCGTGCAGCTGGCCGCCGGGCTCGATGGGGTGGCCAACAAGCTCGAGTGCCGGGAGCCGGTCAACCGCAACATCTTCCGAATGAGCTTCCGCGACCGCCGAAAGTACCAGATCGACGACCTGCCCCGCGACCTGCACGAGGCGCTGGACCGGTTCGAGAAGGACGACGTGATCAAAGCGGCGCTGGGCGAGCACCTGGTTGAGCGGTTCCTCGAGGCCAAGCGCGAGGAGGTGGCTCAGTTCAACCGCGAGGTGACGGCCTGGGAGGTGAAGAACTACCTGGGGCGGTACTGAGCCCCGCGGTCAGTTGCCCGAGAGGGCGCGACTGAGCGCGTAGAGTTTGTCGAGATCGAGACTGATGCCGAAGTTGCCCCGCACATGATCCTGGTTGATCAGGTCCGTCCGGCTGGCATAGGTCAGTGACAGCGGCAGTGAAAAGCCGGGGCTGATCGGGATCGTCGCCTTGGCCTGTACGATGTTGACGATCTGGTTGGCCGCCTCCAGCCGGTTCAGCCGGTAACCCACCGACAGCATGATCGGCTGTACCACCTCAGCCGCGCTTTTCCGGCCAAACGGATTGTGGACCGTCCCCTCCAGATCGACGCTGGCGCCGTCATCGCGGACCCGGGACTGTCCGGGGGCAATGGCCGACGGGTCAGAGATCGAGACAAAGGCGTTGACCACCGCGTTGAACGGGGCCACATGATTCTCGAACAGCAGCCGGAGGTCCGAGTAGGCTGAATCGGCGCTGGCGGTGTGAGGGGTAAGGCCACGGTCAGCAGCAGAGACTTGTCCAGCTCGTCGAGGATGCCCCCCAGCGCTTCCTGTGACTCAAACAACTCGCATGGGTCGTGACCAGCTGGTCCACCGCCTGGGCGATGGCCTGGTTGACCGGGCGTGTCAGCGGGAGGGCACCCGAGGAGACCGGTTTATAGATCGACTCGCGGAGCGCCGACAGGATCAGCTGCGTGAGTGCGGCATCGCGGTCGTCGGCCGAGCCGCCGTCGCTGCTGGTGAAATAGCTGCTGATCGAAGCGGTCAGCCGTTGGCTGGCGTCATCGGCGGCGGTCCGCAGAGCCGGTGTGCTGTCGATCGTGATCCTGATGGCACCGGTCAGGGCATTCAGCCGCGCCTGCACCTTGGGCCCAACCACTTGATTCCAGCGCCGGGTAAACCCGGCGGAACGGGTGCTCCGGTCTCCCAGGATCCGGAACCGGAGCGACCATTCCGACAACTGCTTGAAATCGACGCTGCTTCCAGCGACGGGACTTTCCCCAGCCAGGTTGAAGGTGGCCGACGCACCGAGCCGCCTCCAGATGCCATAGCGGTCGAAATTTGCCGCGTTGTCGGGTTCCACCAGGCGGACGAATGCGTACGGAGAGGTGCTCAACGTCAGGCCAGTGCCATCGGTGCTGCGCTCGACCGCCCATGTTCGACGGCCGGCGCCAGCAGTTCGGCAATACCCGGCTTCTCGGAGAGCGTAGTGGATCCCGGCGCGCCACTGCTCGACCCGACCTGCTTGTCGGTCCGGGGCACCTCGGCCAGGTAGCGATACGCCCGGAGGCCGCGGACCGCATGCAGCTGATCTCCGGGGAGGGCATCCGCCACGGTGTAGAACACCAGCCGGTCCCAGAATTCGTCGAGCAACTCGCTGGCCATCACCGCATCATGGGTGCTGTCAAACTCCGCGCGGATATCGGCGGCACCCCGGGCGGCGGCATCGGGCAGCACCTCTGGAGGCTTGGCGTACTCGCGTGGGTACGATCATCGGCATCGTGAAACCCTCAGGCGACCGTGAAGCGAAACTCGGGATCCCAGATCTGGTTGGTCTTGCGGACCGACACGTCCTTGATCACGCCGCCCCTGGACCCTCGGAATTCGAAATCGAAGTGCGCCGAACCGGGTCGGAGTCGAGAAAATCGCACTCGATCATGACGAAGTGGCTGTTGCCGGGAACCTGGTCGATCGTCACCGTGTAAGCCGGTCGATCGGCTGGCCCGTCGTTCGGCAGCGTCTGGCCGTTGTCCGAGGCAATGACCCTCGGCGCCACCCCAACCGGGGTGACCTTGATGCTGATCGTTTCCCCGTTGCTGACTTCGTAGCGGAACCGGGTCAGGCGTTTCATGACACTTTCTCCGGTGACTGCATCACGGTGAACTGCTCGCCGATACAAAATCAGGACCGTCCCGAATTCGCACAACTCCCATGGCTGGTAGGGGATGTTATGTGACTGATACCGGCCGCAATTGTGTCCCGCCCTTCGGCCCCCCATGATTCCCCTCCCATGCCCACGGCCCTGCTGCTCGATCTCGATGGCACCCTCTATAGTGGAGGGGCACCGATTGTCGGGGTGGCCGCGGCCCTGGCGGCGATTCGGCACCGGGGAGTGCCATGCCGGTTCCTGACCAATACGACGTCGAGTTCCCGGGCCGGGCTGGTCGAGCGGTTACGCGGCTACGGGTTCGAGGCCTCTGCATCAGAGATCGTAACCCCACTGGTTTCGGCGACAGCGCTGCTCAAGGCGGAAGGGATCCGGCGGGTGATGCCGTTCGTACCCGAAGCAGCGCTAGCCGATCTGGCCGAATTTGAGCTGTCCGGGGGGACTGCAATTGGGAACCGGAGCTGGGGAGATGGGGGGAATGGTCACGGTTCATCCATCGAGCCCGTCTCGCCCGCTTCGTCCGTCGCACCCATCTCGACCGCCTCGTCCGCCGTCGTCATCGGTGACCTCGGAGTCCAATGGTCGTTCGACCTCATGCAGTCCGCCTTTGATGCCCTTAACGCCGGCGCCCGATTCCTGGCCCTCTCTCGTGATCGCTACTTTCAGTCGGCCGATGGCCTCCGCCTCGATGCCGGCGCATTCGTGACCGGACTCGAGTACGCCACCGGCCGCACGGCCGACATCGTGGGAAAGCCCAGCGTGCCGTACTACCATCAGGCACTCGCCAGCCTGGGCGCCGGCTGGAATCCCGCCGATGTCGTAATGGTAGGCGATGATCTCTGGTCCGATATCCAGGGGGCCCAACTGGCCGGCTGCGAGGGCTGGCTGGTGCGTACCGGTAAATTCCGGGAGGAAACGCTACGGGGCAGCGGCATCGTTCCCGACCGGATCATCTCGAGTGCCGCCGAACTGATGGAACTGCTGGCGTGAATTTCCCGACTTCACGGGCACGGCGCGCCGCCCGGCGAGCGCTGCTGCCGTTCCTGGCCCTCGGCTGCGCCACCTCGCTATGGGCGCAGCAACCGGTACCGGCCGACTCGGCCCACGCCGATTCGGTCGCGGCCGACACCATCGGCCGCGTTGCCGTCATCCGCGCCATCGAACTCGACCGGGGCAATCTGTTCGACTCGACCCAGACCCATCACTGGTGGGCCCGGGTGGGCAACAGTCTCCACCGCGTGACCCGGCCATGGGTCATCCGGCGCGAATTCCTGTTCAAGCCGGGTCAGCCGTATGACAGTGCGCTCGTCGCCGAGACGGAGCGCAATCTCCGCCGGCTGGGCCATTTCCGCGAAGTGCATTTCGACACCCTCACCACCGACTCCGGCTTTGTGATCCGGCTGAAGACCCTCGACGGCTGGACCACGCGGCTCAACCTGACCTTCGGGGCCACCGGCAATCAGTTTGCCTATTCGGCTTCGCTGTTCGACACCAATCTCCTGGGAACCGGCACCGAGGGATTGATCGGCTACCGGCACAATCCCGATCGTGATGTCTTCAGCATCGGTGCCGCCCTGCCGCGATTGATTGCCCGCAAGGTCGGTGTGTCCGCCGGCTACGAGAGCAAGAGTGACGGCAAGGCCGGTGCCTTCAGTATCGGCCAGCCGTGGCTGTCACTTGGCGCCCGGACGGAATTCCTGCTCAGCGTCCGGTTCAACAATCAGCGGGTGCTGCGCTACTTCGACGGCAATCCAGATCCACTCGATACCCAGACCCGCAACCATGCCCTCTATCTGGCTGATCTGGGTCATGCGATCCGGGGAACGTCCTGGGGCTACCTGCGGGTAGGGCTCACCGGGTTCGTGCAGACCGATGGCTGGCGGATCGGTGAGCCGGGCCCCGTGGTCCCGCAGCACACCTCGGGCGCGTTCGGGGTCTACAGCGAAGCCAGCCGAGCCCGCTTCGTGGTCTACCGCGGGTACCAGAGTTTCGATCGCGATGAGGACATCAACATCAGCTCTACCGCCCGACTCACGCTGCTCGCGACCCCGGCCGCATTCGGCTACGACGAAGGGGGAATCGGCGCCGGACTTGACCTGCAGACCGGTACGAGCTTTCTGGGGCGCCACGGCTTCGCGACGGTCGGGCTGATCAGCTCCGGCCGGTTCAGCGCCAGTGGACTCGACTCCGGCACCGCCATCCTGCAGGGCATTGCCGCGCTGCACGCCGGGGTGCGCCACCTGTTCGTGGTGGCCAGCAGCGCGGGGATCCAGCGCAATGTGCCACCGGGCGACGAATTCGACCTGGGCTTCGGATTCGGCCCGCGATCGTTCCGGACCCACGCCTTTACCGGCGACCGGTTCTTCTATGGCACGACCGAATACCGCGGCCTGATCGACGACAAGCTGTTCGGGTTGCTCGGAGTCGGCGGCGCCGTGTTCGCCGACGTGGGCGGCGCCTGGTATCACGGCACTCCGGCCCGCACCGGCGGCGATGTCGGCTTCGGGTTCCGGCTCGGTATCTCTCCGCAGGCAGAACCGGACCTGCTACGGATCGACCTGGCCTACCGGCTTCCCGGTGGACCCCAGGGCAGCGGCTGGATTGTCTCGCTCGGCAAAGGGTTCCAGTTCTCGTTCCGGGGGCCGCCGCAGTAGGGCGCTCTTCCCCCACGCGGGGCCGGCGTTAGGTTGAGAGTCATGACTGATGCCACTTCCGCCCCGCCGCCGCCGCCGCCGCCACCGCGCCACGGCTGGCGCACCCGTACCAAGCTCCTGCTGTTCGGCTTTCTGCTCTCTCCACTGGTGATTCTGGCACTCTGGTCGGTGGGAGCGCTGTGGTTCAGCTACTCGGATGGCTATCGGGCCGGGGTGCTGCAGAAGTATTCCCGGAAGGGCTGGATCTGCAAAACCAGCGAGGGCGAGCTGGCTCAGGCGGTGGTGCAGGGAATCGCTCCGTTGATCTGGGATTTTTCAGTGCGGGACCCCAATGTGGGCCGGCAACTCGACACCCTGGTCGGCCGCAAGGTCAGCCTGCACTATGTAGAACACCGCGGTATTCCGACCTCGTGTTTCGGTACCACGAGCTACTTTGTGGATAGCGTGACCGTCGTCAAGGAATAGGGTACCAGCAGCCGTCTCCATTTTCAGTTCCGGACCCACTGCAGCCTGCTGGCCGCTGGCGCAGTGGTTCCCCTCAGTACTCAGCTTTCAGCAACTGGCACCCGGCGCTCACCGATGAGGGCTCTTCAACGAGCACTCGGCATCGAGCATCCGCCGGTGAGCGTCGGGCAATCAGCAAGGGCCTTCACTCAGACCAGTCAGTCTGCAGCCACGTAACGCTCGCTCACGGCAGCATTCGACTATCACCCAGGTGGCCAATGCAGAATGTTCTGGTCAACGGTCTCGACGGAATCGGTGATGGCGCCAGGACCATCGCGCTGGTGGTCTTCGTCGCGGTGAACCTGTTCTACATCGGCGGCGTGGTCCTCAAGCGGAGCAGCGACTTCGTCGATCGCTGGACCTCGACCTGGCTGGCGACCAGCATCGTCGCGGTGGCGCTGGGTACCGGCGTCCCGATGGCCACCGGCCTCCTCAAGCTCGCGCTCGGCGGCCACTCCAACCCGGTCCCGGTCCAATCCGTCACCACCAAGTAGTTCGCAGGTCGGCCGCCGCGATCGGGCTTGGTCTGACGCTGGCCGCGGCATGGCCCGGCGCCACGCTGCTGGCGCAGGTTCCCGATGGTCATGTGGCCCAGCCGGAGCGGCCGACCGTGGCCACCCATGCCGGCACCGTGGCGCCCGCCTGGGTCGAGGTGGAAGCCGGCGGCGAACGGGATCACTACAGTGGCGACGGCAACGGCGTCGTCATTCCGATCCTGATCAAGCTCGGACTGGCGCCGCGATGGCAAATCGAGTTCGGCACCCCGCTCACCCAGCCGCCGGGCGGTTCGGTCGGCGTCGGCGACCTGAGCGCCGCCCTCAAGTGGCGGCTGAGCGATCATCTCGGACCGCTCGGCCGGTTCGCGATCCAGGGCGCGATCAAGGCGCCGACCGGCAGCGAGAACGAAGGCCGTGGCTCCGGCACCACCGATGGTTCGGTCCTGCTGATCTCCAGCCACAGCTTCGGCTCCGTCAGCCTCGACCTCAACCTGGGCTACACCCGCCGCAGCGGCGATGGCACTGCCGCATCAAAGGACGCCTATTTCTGGACTGCCGCGACCGGTTTTCCCCTGTCGGGCAAACTCGGCGGCACGGCCGAGCTGTACGGTTATCCGGGAACCAGCGGGCCGGCAGGATCGGATGCAATCATCGCGACGCTGTGCGGGCTGACGTATGGCGCCGAGCCCTGGCTGGTGTTCGATGCGGGAGCCATCGTGAAAATTGAGGGGCCACAGCCATTCGGACTGTTTGCCGGCCTGACCTGGAACGTCGGCCGTCTCTGAACCCTTGCGTCCCGCTGAACAGGCCCCGCCGTAGCTGCGCCACCACACTCAAGTCCCGAATTACCCACACCCGTGACCGGCCTCACACCCGTATTGTGCGACAACCGGGCGCAGTTTTCGAATTGCTTGTGTCGTAAGTCCTTGCGCAACAGCGACTTGACATGATGAGCGAGAGTGAGCCCAGTAACAGCTCCGACAACACAATTGAGGGGCACGGCGACTGCATTTCAGACGGCCTGAGTCGGCCAGTTGAACCTGTCGTCGTGGGAGGTTGTCATGAAGCTGATCCGCTCCGTCATTTTGTCGCTCGGGGTGGCGGGCATCGCCGCTCCGGCCTTTGCCACTGAAGTCCCTGCTCCGCGCGAGATCGAAAAGGCCAGCTGGCTGGCCGCGCAGTACAACCCGATGAACCCGGCCCAGCTGGGCGACATCGGCGCTGCCATCTGGCTGGTCTACGCCCGCGCTAACGGCCAGGGCATTGCCAGTTCGCCGGCAGTCCGGCCCTGGCTGGCCGCCGCCGATCGGGCCGCCGGCAGCGAGTTGGACAGCCCCTCGATCCGCGGCATGTCCCTGTTCGTGCATGAGCCGCCACCGTCGCTGGCCATGGTGGTGATGGGCCTCGGCCTGGTCGGGCTGTCGGTGACCACCACGTTCAAGCGGCGGATCCGTAGCGACTGACTTCGCCGGGACATGGCATTAGCTTTTCGCGGGCTGTATCGACCTGATCCAGCCCGCGTTTCGTTCGAGACGCCGCCTGATCGCTTCGACCGCTGGAACCGCATGGATCCAATGTCGATGGAACAGCGCCGTGACCTGGTGGGACCGGGCATGGCGATCGGTGTGCTGATACTCGCCTTCGGCTGGGGCGATTTCATCCTCACCCTCCCGACCCCGCGCCTGACTGATCCGCATTGGAGATTTGCCGCCACGGCGGCCATGGCCGTGCCAGTCTGGTCTTGGCTGGTCGGATCGTTGCTGCTGCTCTGGTTTGCCCAGGCCGCCGGTCATCGCACCATGATGCGGCTCGGCGCTGTCCTCTGCCTGTGCCAGGGAGTCGCACTGCTCGGTGCGCTGGCGATCTTCCCGATCGATTTCATGAATCTGCGCGGCGAGGTCCTGCCCGAAGGCCAGTGGGGATTCCGGGTGTCGGCCGCGCGGACCGCGCTGACGCTGCTGGCCTCGAGCGGCTTGTTCTTCTGGCTGATGACCGCGGCCTTCGGTATTGCGAGGGCGGAGCAGAACTCCCGGAGCGAGCACCGCCAGATTCCGTTGATTGTGGGGATGGATCGGGACTGATGATAGTGGGGCCGATCAACCATCGGCCCGCACGCTGTGCTCAGATAATGCGCAGGCCGAACGCGCTGGTCACCAGCCCCACCGATAGCTCCGCGGTCCGATTGAACTGATCCAGCACCGGGTTGTTCTCCACGATGTCCATGGCCACCAGCTGTTTCGAGTCGGCCACCATTTCCATGGCCAGATGCCCTTCCCGCCAGGTGGCCCCACCCCGGACGGGGGTGCCGACACCGGGCGCCTCGGTGGGATCGACCCAGTCGGCATCGAGCGAGAGATGGATCCCGCCGGTGCCGCGGCCCGCGATCTCGATGGCCTCCCGCATCACCTCCTTGAGCCCGCGCTCGTCGATCTCCCGCATGGTAAAGGCGCGGATGCCCCAGCTCTTGATGTGTTCGCGCTCCGCCTGATCGAGATCACGGACCCCGACGATGGCGACATTCTCCGCCCTCACCGCCGGTGACGGATCCGCAATGGTGGACATCCGCTGATCGCCCTGACCGAGCAGATGGGCCAGCGGCATTCCGTGAACGTTGCCGGATTTCGAAGAAGCGGGGGTGTTGATGTCGCCGTGGGCATCGAGCCAGATCAATCCCAGTCGCTGACGGCGGGACGCCAGCGCCGTCGCGACGCCGGCCACCGAGCCGGCCGCGAGCGAGTGATCGCCGCCCAGCACCAGCGGTGACCAGCCCTCCAGCACGGCACTCCTGGTTTCGGCCGCGAGACGG
The DNA here is from genome assembly GCA_041691295.1 of Gemmatimonadota bacterium. GTDB lineage: Bacteria > Gemmatimonadota > Gemmatimonadetes > Gemmatimonadales > GWC2-71-9 > DATEHG01. The sequence continues at coordinate 2,459 of JBEPVA010000122.1, read as the reverse complement.
ACACAGACCTCGGCGATAGCCGGGAGGAGCGGAGCGCTCCCGTCCCCGTGGATGGCTTCACGCTCGACCACGCCGAGGTTGCCGATATCCTCCACGTCGTGACCGAGCTCTTCGAGACGGACTTCCAGCTGGGCGATGCGGAGGGCAGAGGGGCCCATGTCGACGCCGCGGCGGCTGGCGCCGAGGTCCATGGGTACACCGATGATGCGAATCCTGGTCATACGCGAGGTACCGGGTCGAGAGTGAGGGCAGAACCTAACCCGGCCGCCGTTTTTGGGCAGCGCGGAAGCGCGCATGATGAGCAAGAGGGGAGACGCCCCCTGAGATCCCATGCATCAGTACAGTATGAATCGTTGATACCGAACACACGCCGTTAGATACTCAAACACATTATCAATAGCATGTTACCTGCAGGCTGATGATCTACTTCAGTATACGAATGTCGGTCGGTGTTCGGGGCTGCTTTCGGCCTGACCAACTGGTCTGATGCCGAGACGGAGGCAGTTGCGCCCGCTCCGTTGGTGCCGTACTATGGATCGCACAATTCGAAGCGCCGCGCCGCGCCGCTTCGTCCGATCAGGCGGGATCAGGTCTCGCAGGGTGCGGGCATGGCCATCAGACTCACGCGAGTTTGAGCCAGGCCCGCATTTTCGTTTTCCGACGACGCACGAGAGGAGGGTCACATGGCCCGGGGAATCTGGAAGGGCACACTGGGGTTCGGCCTGGTGAATATCGGGATCGAACTGTTTTCGGCCGAGGAGCCGAATTCGCTCGATCTCGACTTGCTCGACCGCCGCGACATGGCACGGGTGGGCTACCTCAAGATCAACAAGACCACCGGCGAGAAGATCGAACAGCACGACATCGTCAAGGGAATGGCGATCGGCAAGGATCGCTATGTGATCCTCTCCGATGCCGATCTCAAGGCCGCCAACCCCAAGGCCACCCAGTCGATCGACATTCTCGGCTTCGTCGAAACCGGCGCCATCGACCTGATCTACTTCGACCGGCCGTACTTCGTGGCGCCGCTCAAGGGTCATGACAAGGCCTACGCGCTGCTGCGCGACAGCTTGATGACCAGCGGGCGAACCGGACTGGCGCAGGTAGTGATCCGGACCCGGCAGTACATGTGCGCCGTGTATCCCTACGCCGGCGCGCTGGTGGTCCATCTGCTCCGCTACGATGACGAGATCCGCGATCCCGGAGCCCTCGGCGTTCCGCCGGTCAAGCGCAGCGCTGGTGGCGCAACGACCAAGGAAATGGGAATGGCGCACCGGCTGATCGAAGGGATGGTGACCGACTGGTCGCCGGCCAAGTACACCGACACCTACCGCCGTGATCTGCTCAAGATGGTCAAGGCGCGGAGCCGGAAGGGAGCCAAGGACAGCCTGCCCACGCCCAAGGCCGCAGAAGCCGAGGAGCCGAAGGTGCTCGACCTGGTGGCGGCGCTTGAACGAAGCATCAGTGGCAAGAAGGGCAGCGGCGCCGCTCCGGTCGGGCGGCGTTCGGTCAAGGCGCGCAAGGCGCTGCGGCGCAGGACGGCCTGATGGCGCTCGAGGAATACCGGCGCAAGCGGGATTTCAGGATCACCGCCGAACCGCCTGGCAAGCAGGCCACCCGGAGCAAGGCCGCGATCTTCGTGATCCAGCACCACTTCGCCAGCCGGGAGCACTATGACTTCCGGCTCGAGCTCGATGGTGTACTCAAGAGCTGGGCGGTGCCAAAGGGGCCGAGCACCGAGTCGCATGTGAAGCGGCTGGCCGTGGAGGTCGAGGATCATCCGTTGCCGTATGCCAAGTTCCATGGCCGGATTCCCGAAGGGCAATACGGAGCCGGCACGGTGTCCATCTGGGACCACGGCACCTGGCAGCCCGAGGGTGATGCCCACCAGTCGCTGCGGGATGGCGAGTTGGTCTTTTCCCTCAAGGGCAGGAAACTCAAAGGCCGCTGGGCCCTGATCCGGATGAAGCCATCCGAAAAATTCAAAGGCAAGAACAACTGGCTGCTGTTCTACAAGGGCGATTCAATCCCGACCAGGCCCGCCAAGCGGACTGCAACGCCACGCAGCTCAGCGGCCAAGGCCCCCAAGGCCGCGAAGGCAGCCAAGCGCAGCCGCACCGTGGCCAGGCTCGATTTCATCTCACCCCAGCTCGCGACGCTGGCCGAGCAGCCGCCGAGCGGGGAGGGTTGGGTGCACGAGATGAAGCTGGACGGATACCGGATCCAGGCACTGGTCAACCATGGCACGGTGCAGCTGTTGACCCGGGCCGGAAAGGACTGGACCACCCGATTTTCCGGCATCGCGATGGCGCTGGCCAAGCTCAACGTGGACACCGCCATTCTCGATGGAGAGATCGTGGCCCTGGATGATGAGGGACGATCCTCATTTCACCGGCTCCAGGCCGCGCTCGAGGAGGGGGCCAGGATTCCGCTGCAGTACTCGGTGTTCGATCTACTCC
>JBEPVA010000121.1:0-11680 GCA_041691295.1 Gemmatimonadota bacterium | reverse complement strand
GGCCAACCGAAGACATCGCCGGTGTGGATCATCCGGTTCCACATGGCGGTGTAACGGAAGCTGAACGGCGCCGTCCGGGCATTGCGCACCAGCAGCACCTGGCCCGAACAGGGTGCCAGGAACACCTGGGTTCGTCCCGCGGGGGTCCGGTCCTCAGGAAATTTGAAGATCACCCTCACCGGAGCGGAGACCCCATTCCGCAGCCTCACATTGGTGGCGCGGGCGCCGGGCACCTGGGCCTCGGCCAGGGCGAGGAGCTGAGCCAGTGGCAGCGCCGATCCCGAAGTGCAAGGCGGTGCGGCCGAGGGCGGCTGCGCCAGCGGCGCTGAATCGGTGAGACGGCCGAGCCACTGATCGGTTTCCCCGTCCCAGTGAATCACCAGGGCGGTCACCGCGAAAATACCCAGGAAGAGCCAGGCCACCCCGCCGACGGTATTGTGCAGGTCGAACATGACCCGCCGCTTGCTCCCCCGCCACGCCACCGTGATCACCATGCTCCGCCACCAGAGAACCAGCCCGCTGGCGGCGAGAAAGGCCAGGAGAAGCGCCGCCATGGCGACGACGGTCTGGCCCTGGCTACCCGCCATCAGCCTGGTATGCAACAGGTGCACCCAGCGCATCACATCGTGCTCCTGATCCGCCGTGCCCAGGATTCTTCCGGTGTAGGGATTGATCAGGAGATCAACGCTCGAGTCCCCGACAGGCGCTGCGGCGCTCACGGACCACGATGATCGGGGGCCAGTGCCAAAACTGACCGCGGTCAGGTGAAAGCCGGGGTAGCTGCTGTCGATGTGTGCTTCGAGTACCGGCAGCGAGAGTGCCGGACCCGAGACCCCCACCCGGAGCAGGGCCGAGTTGGCCGCCGCCTCGATCTCGTCCTCGAAGACCAGGGCGGCCCCGCTGAGACCGAGAATGATGAGGATCGGAGCGGCGATGCACCCGAGAATCAGGTGCGCGGTGACGAGAGCCTGCCGCAGAGTCACGGTTGCCCCGGCGGGTTGGAGAGACGAGGAAGAATGGCCGCTTGTTGGGGGACCAATAACCAGGGCCAGGCCCGCCTCGACCACGGGACCTGGCCCTGGCATGACTCAAGCCGAGTGGAATAGTGTAGTCCGGAGTCTGGTCTGCCAGGTTGAACCAGGTGGCTATTTAGCCGAGGCAGACCCGGCATCCACCAATCGCAATTGGACGGCCACTCGGGCGGGTCATTTGCTGCCCGTCGGAGAAGCCGAATCCAGGATCCCGCTTTTGCTGACCAGCTGTGCCGCCAGCACCGTCTGGATCACGCTGGCAATGTTGTTGGTGGTGACCTCCGCCGCTCCCGCCCCACCGCTGGCGATGGTGATCAGCCGGGCATCCGACAGGGCGTTGGCAATGACCGGCGCGATCTGGGGCAGCATCTCGATCTGGCGATAGCGGAAATAGCTCTCGCCGCCGGCCTGGATGGCCGCGTTCACTTTCTGGATGCTCTCCGCCGTGGCTTCGGCCAGGCGCCGGATCCGGATGGCATCGGCATCGGCGCTGGCTTCGGCTTCGATCCGCACCCGCGCGGCATCCGCCTTGGCCTGGGCAATCTGGGTGGCGTCGAGCTCGGCTTCACGCTGCAATCCCGCGGCGGCCTGGCGTTTGGCCTCCGCCTGCGCAACGAGCGCCGCGTTGGAGGCCTTGGTCTGCTCCAGTTCCCGCTGCTTGTCCGAGATGGCCCGCTCGGCATCGAGCTGAGCTTCCTTGGCCCGCCGATTCTGGTTGGCCGCCACGATTTCGGCGTTGGCCTGCGCCTCCGCCGCTGACTGGCGGCGGCGCGCGTCGGCCACTTCGGACTGGACCACCTTGATGTTGAGCGAGTTGAAGATCAGGCCGAGGTCGGTCAACTCGCGGGAGCAGGCCTTGCGGATGATGACCGCCAGCGGATCGTCGTCGTCCTCGATGACGGTAATGTCGCCGCCCTTGATCGCCACCGGCACCGTGGCCACGGGGCGGGTCGGCGGAAGCAGGGCCCCTGCGGCCGGCGTTGCCTTGGCGGAGAAGAGCTGGTCGTGGGTCAGCAGGTTGATCGCTCGTCGGCCCGAACTGGACAGCAGGTCGGTGAGGGTGTTGAGCTGGTCCGCGTCGCCTTTGGAGAAGAACCGGTTGGCGGCGGTTTTGATCAGGGTGTCGGTGTCGCCCACCGAGACGATGGCGCTGGCCAGGACCCGGACCTTGATCGGCCGCGGGGTGCCGCCGTCGTCAACGTCCGCCGTCTGGTCGGTGATATCGAGGTCGACGTTGATGACCTTGCTGGAGATCGTGGTACCGGTGGTCAGCAGCGGGATTTCTTTCGATTTTCCAGGGCCGCGATAGATCACGGTGCCGCCGTGCAGCCAGCTCACCAGCCTGATATTGCCGGCCTCCACGCTGCGGAGGAAGCTGGCCACGATGAGCGGTATGACGACGAGGACGAAGCCCACCACGCCCAGGATCAGTGCCCATCCCGAAATGTCCGACATGTATGACTCCGAATCGAATGGTCAGCGGCGATCAGATTGCCCGGCCGATGCCGAGCGGAGCGCCGCGGGAATTCCGGCGCAGGGAGATGCTAAGGTACCGAGACGATACAGCGGTGGCGGGCGGAATCGACCTCTTCGATGCGGACCCGGTCCCCGGCCCGGATCCGGATGCCGGCACTCCGGTCGTCCGGCTTGAGGGTGCCGAGGACCTGGACCACCTGACCATCAACCTCCACCGACACCAAGCCGTGGCCGTCCTTGTCGAAGTTGGTGACTGCGGTGGCGTCGTCGGTGATGCAGCTCTCCAGCGTCACGGCCGGATTGGAGGCAAAGCGGAGCAGGAAGCCCCACAACGGGGCTATCAGCAGCCGCTCGAACAGAATGCCGCCGATAAGCGCGACCGCGAGCAGCACGATGCCACTCAGCAGATGGCGGACCAGCATGCCGGTCAGACCCAGACCGAGCATGACGCTGAAGAGAAGCCGGGGAGAGAGCAGGGCCATCGCGGCGGACGCGATGTGCTGAATGGTGGAGGGCGCTGGCGCGGCCTGCGGAGCGGCACCGGCCTTGGCGGAATTCGGGCCCCGGGCGTGACCCCTGCTGGCCAGCCGGCCCCCGTGCCCGTGGCCGTGGCCACGGGCCCCGCCGGCCTGGTGACTGAGGCTGCTTACGCCCATCGCGGCGAGCCCGGCGCCGCCCAGCAACAGACTGAAGGAGTAGAGATCCATTGGACCGATTCCGCGTGCCGGTCAGTACCCGGCCAACCGCCGAAAAGCCGCCATGAGGAGGAGGATGGAAGCATAGCTCAATTCCGAGCCGGGTGCAGACGGCTCAGTTCGGTCGTGACAAAGCGCTGGCACGGACGCGGTTAGCGCCGATCGGAGCGAGTTAGCGCCTGATTGGGAAAAACGGCGGATTGTATGCAAAGCATTGATCGAAGGGAAACCTTCGAATTCGCGGAACCGTACCCAGCCCCCATGCCTGTATCCCAATACCTCGTGTTCGGCGCACTCTGCATCGTCTCGTCGGCGTCAGCGCAATCGGCTCCGACTATTCAACCCGCCGGCTCCCCAGCGCCGCTGGCGGGGCTGGCCCGTAGCCACCGGCCTGAGCCCACCAGCGCCGCGATCGATATCCGGGATCTCAAGACCCGAGAGTACATCATCGCCGACGATTCGATGCAGGGTCGGGACACCGGAAGTCCCGGCAGCGTCAAGGCCACCGACTACATCGCGGCAGACCTCAGGCGCCTGGGTCTCGAGCCCGGCGGGGAAAACGGCAGCTATTTCCAGCGGGTTCCGTTCTCGTTTCGAACGGTGGATTCGTCCTCAGTCCTGGAGGTCGGCGGCATGCGACTCACTGCGTTTCACGAATTCCTTCCCGTGCCTCGGCTCGGTTCCCAGGCTTTTCTTGGAGGGCGTCCCTTCGGCGGTTCGTTTCAGGGGGCCGGGGTGCCGAGCGTCTGGGGCGGCCGAATCGGAGACCCGGAGATGATCGATTCCGCCCGCGTCGACGGCAAGGTGGTGGTGTTCGGCATGCCGGCCAGCTCGCCGCAGGGGGTCACCTGGCAGTTCTGGGCCGGCAATGGCGAGAGCCTGCTGCGCTACCGGAACGCCCGGGCCATCATCATTGATATTGGCGCCATTCCGCTGCCGCCGTCGCCGCTGTTCCGCCGCAGGCTGCTGTTCTATGCCGATTCCAGTCTTCCGCAGCTGTCCGTCGTGATCGCGATCTCGACCGCGGTGGACCAGATCTTCGGCGCCGCCGGGAGTGCCCGGACCGTGGGGCAGGAGGGCAGGGTCGTCTCGGGGCATTTCGGATACATCGAAACCCCAACGGATGCACCGGCCCGGAACGTCGTTGCGATCCTGCCCGGCAGCGACCCTGCCCGCCGCGGTCAATATGTGGCCATTGGTGCCCACGCCGATCATATCGGCCTCCTCGCCGCACCAGTGGATCACGACTCGATCCGGGCCTTCAACGCCGTGGCCCGGCCGCGGGGCGCGGATGACCGCCCGCCGGCGGCGGTCACCGATTCGCAGTGGCTCCGGATCCGGAGCCTGATCGATTCGCTCCACGCTATCCATGGCGGACCGCGGCTCGATTCGATCGCGAATGGTGCCGACGATGACGGCAGCGGCTCGGTGCTGGCGCTCGAAATCGCGGAAGCCTTTGCCCGATCGAAGCACCGACCGGCCCGATCGCTGCTCTTTGTCTGGCATACGGCTGAAGAGCAGGGGCTGTATGGCGCGGAGTACTACTCGGAACACCCCACGGTCCCGCGAGATTCGATCGTGGCCCAGATCAACATGGACCAGATGGGCCGCGGTGGCGCCGAGGATGCGCCGCCGGACGGGGTCAATTCGATGGTGGTACTCGGAGCCCGGCGATTGTCACCGGAACTCGGCGCGATCGCCGACTCGGTGAATGCCCGGCCCGAATTCCGGTTCCATTTCGACCGCAGCTTTGACGCGCCCGGGGATCCGAGCCAGGGGTGGTGCCGCAGTGATCATTACATGTACGCCCGTTACGGCATTCCGGTGCTGTTCTTTGTTTCGGCAGTGTGGTACATCGATTATCACATGGTGAGTGACGAGCCTCAGTACATCGATTACCCGCGGCTGGCCAAGGTCGGGAATTACATCAGGCGCGTGGTGGGGGAAGTCGCCAACCTGCCGCACCGTCCAGTGGTTGAGTCAGGCATGGCGGATCCGAACGCCGCCTGCGTGCAATAGCCGATGCGACCGATAGCCTGGATGGCCGGTGTAGCCGCGATGACGGTCGGGGGTGGCATGCCACCGATGGCAGGCCCCGCGCCGGAGCTGTTCGGTCCGGGCGTGATCTCGACCCGGGATTACGAAATGGATGGCGCACTGGCCCCCGACGGGAAGACGTTCTACTTCACCAAGCGCACGATCTGGCCCTACTTCAGTGTGATTTGTGTGTCGCAACTGACCGCGGGCGCATGGAGTGAGCCCGAGATCGTGCCATTCTCGGGCCGATTCCCCGATGCCACCCCCGCCATCACTCCCGACGGCCGGACGCTCTACTTTGCCTCCCGCCGTCCCACCGATACGACGACCAGGCTCCGCCACAACTATGACCTCTGGGCGGTCGATCGGACCCCGGAAGGATGGAGCGCTCCTCGACACCTGCCGGGGCCGATCAATTCCGATGGCAATGAGCTGTCGCCTTCAGTGACCCGCAGCGGCGTGTTGTACTACGTTACGGACCAGGGTGTGATGCGATCGGAGCCGGTGGGCTCGACCTGGACGCAACCCCACCCGGTCGCGGGGCGGGTTGATTCAGTCGGCTACGAGGTTGGCGTCGGAGTGAGTCCGGATGAGCGGATCATGGTGGTGGCGGTGATCGGCCGGGAAGACGCGCTCACCACCGCAGAGGGGATCTATCCCCGCAGCGACCTGTACGTACGCGAGCGTCAGGCCGGGACGTGGTCGGCGCTCAGGCACCTGCCCGCTCCAGTCAACAGTGCCGCCGAAGAGGGCTCACCGTCCATCACGGCCGACGGCCGCCGGCTGATCTTCACCAGCGAGCGGGGCGGCTTCACCGAGCATGGCGGTCGCCCGAGATCGACCGACGAATTCGAGTCGACCATGCACCAGCCCGGAAATGGATTGGGCGACATCTACAGCGTCGACATCCGGGCCATCGGGGTGCGGCCATGAGGCCGGGAGCCGTCGGGCTTACCGTGACCCTCGGGATCGGGTCGCTGTTCATGATCCGGAACTGGCCTCGCGAGATGGCGCGCCCGACGCACCCGGGTGAGCGGCCGGCTTACGCGGTCGACACCGCACTCAGGGCCCCGGCGCTGTTCGGGGATGGGGTGATCAGCACCGGCGACGACGAATTCGGCGGCAGCTTCACGCCCGATGGGAAAACCGTCTACTTCACCCGATCGGCACCGCACTCCTATCTGTATGCGATCTACGAGTCGCACTGGGCCGCTGGTACATGGAGCACACCGGTGGTGGTTCCGTTCTCCGGGCAGTGGACCGATTCCGATCCGATGGTTTCGCCGGATGGCACCCGCTTGCTCTGGAGCTCGGATCGGCCAGTCGATGGCAAGGTGAAGCACGACTACGACATCTGGCAGGTGACTCGAGGCGCCGATGGCCGCTGGGGCCAGCCTGAGCATCTGCCGGCGCCGATCAATTCCGACGGCAGCGAGTTCTGCGCGTCCTATGCCAGGAACGGAACGATCTACTTCTCCTCGGCGCGTGACGGCGGTCCCAACGGGATCATCCGGGCATATCGCTCGCGGATAGTCGATGGGCACTGGACCGAGCCGGAAAATCTCACCGAGGCCATGGGTGCCAGCCACGATGACGTGGTCTACGATCTCGATGTGATGGTGGATCCCGACGAGAAGTACCTGTTCATCGGCTCCCTGGCCCGTCCCGAGGGGCTGGGGAACTTCGATCTCTTCGTCAGCCGGAACCGGGCGGGGAAGTGGTCGCAGCTGGTCCATCTGCCGCCGCCCTTCAATACGTCCACGAGGGACTATTCTCCGCATAGCACGCCCGACGGGAAGTATCTGTTCTTCGCCAGCGAACGGGGCTTCACCGCCGGGTCGGTCACGACACGGTTCAACTCCTATACCGAACTTGTCGGCAGACTCCGCAGCACCCTCAACGGGAGCGGGAATATCTATCAGATCGATATGGCGGTAGTGGATTCGGTGATCGGACCGTAGGCCTGGCTGAGCCTCCAGGTCGAAGGACCAATCCCGACCCGGTTCCTCGAGCTCGAGATGATGTTGCGAGTCGCCGGTGCCCGGGCCTCACCCCTGACCCCCTTCCTCGCGGCCGCGATGATGTACAAGGTCGCCGGTGCTCCGGGCCTCACTCCTGAGCCCTCTCCAGCCGAGCTGGAGAGGGGAACTTACTCCTTGAGTGAACGGAGGAGCCCGGTCAGGCGCTTGGCGGAGAGCTTTGCGTTCGCGATTCTGATTGTTCTAACCCCGGTTGCCTCGAGTACCCGGTCACGATAGCTCGACAATAAATCCCATCAGCGGCGCGTGACGCCTGAACTTGAAACCGAGGCATCGTCGGTCGCTGAGCAGTTCCCAGGCGCAGGCTTCTGCCGGGGTTGGGGCCGCACGAAATTGTCGCGCCCTGGCGATGGTTTCCTTTCGAGATCCTTGCTGTCCACGTCTGCTCATCCCTCACGCTACTGCAAGCCTCGCTAGCACCATCACCCAAATCACGCGACAGCTATCCGAAAAAACCTGGACTGATTTGCTCCCCTCTCCAGCTCGGCTGGAGAGGGGCCGGGGGTGAGGCCTGACGCGGCCCGGCGGAGACGAATGTCCTATTTGAGCTGAAGAGGGGCTGCGGGTGAGGCCTGACGCGGCAAGGCGAACTGGTGATGAAGGAGCCATCGATTCTCCCAACTCCGAACTCTCAACTCCTAACTCTTGACTTCCTGAACCCGGTGTTGAATATTCAGCAGTGCTGAAATCTCAGCATATGCCGGTCGAGCAGCACTATATAGAGGGGAATGCCATGCAGAAGCGCCCAGATACCGAGGACCTCAGCCGCCGGGAGCGGCAGGTGATGGAAATCCTCCACCGCCGGGGGGGGTCCACCGTCACCGAAATCATGCAGGCGCTGGAGGATCCGCCGACCTATTCGGCGGTCCGCTCCATCCTCCGGATCCTGGGCGAGAAGAAGCTGATTGCGTTCAAGGAAGACGGTCCCAGGTACGTGTACTTCCCGGCCAAGCCCACCGACAAGGCCAGGGAAGACATGCTGGCCCACGTGGTCCACACCTACTTTGCCGGCTCGACCGAACAGGCGGTCACCGCCTTGCTCAGACTTTCCGATGCCGACGTCAGTGATCCCGAAATCAAGCGGCTGCGCGAGAAGATCCGCGATGCCCGCCTCAACGAGAAATAGAGGCCATCCTGATGACCTCCGCTCTCGAGCCGATCAGCAGTGCACTGGCCGCCTTTCCCTCCGTGCTGCCAATCCTGATCGTGCTGCTCAAGCTCACCTGCGTGCTGCTGCTGGCCCTGGGCGCCACCCTGCTGATGCCGCGCGCCTCGGCCATTTCCCGACACCTGATCTGGCTGGTGGCTGTGACCGCGTTACTGCTGCTCCCGCCGCTTGCGGTCTGGAGTCCGCTGCCGCTGCGGGTGTTGCCTCAACAGCTGGCGACCACGCCGGTCTCCACCGTTCAACCGGGCGCACGTCCTGACCTCTCGGACCAACACGCCGATCAATCGGTCACGCCGGTCACCGATCAGGGCTCGACCCGCGGCGGCGCAGCCGCTCCCTCCGCGACCAGCATCAGACTGGGCCCGATGCTCCTGATCATCTGGGCAGCGGTTGCGCTGGCCCTGACCGCTCGGCTGCTGTACGGCGTCTGGTCGGTACGCCGGATCGTGCGCGAGGCCCGGGTACTCGAGCATCCGGATTGGCAGACACCGCTCTACCAGATTGCCGACCGCCTGGGCCTCGACGGCGCGCCGACACTGCTCCAGAGCGACGAGGTCAAGATGCCGTTTGCCGCTGGGCTGCTCAAATCGTGGATCGTGTTGCCGGCCGAGAGCGAGAGCTGGACTCCGGAGCGGAGAAGCGCGGTCCTGATCCACGAGCTGGGCCATGTCCGGCGTCGGGACCTGATCGGGCACACGCTGAGCCGGATCGTTTGCGCGCTCTACTGGTTTCATCCGCTGGTCTGGACTGCCGCCCGGCATCTCCGGGCTGAGAGCGAGCGAGCCTGTGATGATCTGGCCCTGGTGTTCGGCGCCCGTCCCAGCGAATACGCCGAGCACCTGCTCGATATCGTGACCTGCGTCCGGGACCACAATACGCCTGCCATTGCACTCGCAATGGCGCACCGCAAAGAGTTTGAAGGAAGGATGCTCGCCGTGCTCAACCCCGAATTGAGCCGCCGTGGCCCCACCCGGCTGGAGACTGCCTCGCTGGTGGGTTCGCTGGCGTTGATGACCCTGCTGGTTGGTGCGGCCGCGCCGGTGGCCCGTCCGGCTCCACCCGCCGCTCCCGCGCCGACTGCGCCGCTGGCCGATAACCGGAGCGATCGGGTCGCAGTGCCTCAACAGGCCGCCACGGTTCCAGCACACAAGCCGGAGCGGGCGGTCGCACCATCGGCCCCGTCGCCGTCGGCGAACCCGAAGCTGGGAGTGCGCGTCGAGGTTCCGGCGGTGATCACCGCTGCCGCCACCGAGGCGCCCGATGATGATCGTGCCGCCCTCCTGGCCAAAGCGCTGCGGACTGACCCCAGTGCCCAGGTCCGCCGGGTGGCCGCGTGGGGTCTGCAGCGCTATGCCCAGAGCGATGTCGCCGAGCAGGCGCTCACCGCCGCCGTATCGAACGATGCCGATGGCGAGGTCCGCGAAATGGCGGCCTGGGCTCTGGCCAACGCCCATCATTCGGCGGCGGCCAGCGCCGCGCTGATCAAGGCTGTGCGCCAGGACAAGGACGTCGAGATGCGGCGAACCGCCGCCTGGTCGCTGGGCAGTATCCGGGATGAGTCGTCTCTGGAGGCGCTGACCGCTGCACTCGGCGATCCCGATGCCGAGGTACGGCAGCGGGCTGCCTGGGCGGTGGGAGCAATGAGACCCGACGCGGCTCCCGCAGGATTGGTACGGGGTTTGAGCGATAGCGATCGCGACGTCCGTGAAACGACCACGTGGGCGCTGTTCGCCATCCGCGATTCCAGGACGATCCCGGCCATCGAGTCCGCCTTTGCACATGAAACCGATCCGGATGTTCAGCAGGGCCTCATCCGCGCCCTCGGCGCGATGAGTGGCGATGCGTCGGTTGATGCGCTGCAGAAGCTGGTCACCTCGTCCGATCCACGGATCCGACAGACGGCCATCACTGCGCTGGCAGGCGGCGGAGCCGGCGGACCCTGGCCTTGGCCATGGCCCCAGCCGAGGCCGTTCCCGTAGGCCAATCGGTTGAGCATCGGGGTGCGCGAGAGGGATGGGGAAATTCGCGCACCGCCGCATCGTCACGTTCGTCAGTGCTGAAAAGTCAACACACATGTCTTCACCTGTGCGACAGGAGATTCACCATGCTGCGCTTCACCGGAATCGGGATTGCCTTGCTCGCCGCGGCATGGCCGATGGCCTCCGTATCGAACATCAAGTCGAGCGGCGAGGGAACAGGTCCCTCGATCCGCGAAGTGATCAACGCGGCGCACGGCGTGCCAGCCGCTCTCTGCGGCATGGCCGCCAGCGCCATCAGCAATGGTTGGGGTGGCTGGTCCGATGCGCCGGTCACGCCGCTGGGCCCGTCCGGCCGCTGGAGCAGCCGGGTCACCCGCCGCAATGAAACCTCGCCGGAGGATGGCCGATTCCTGCTCGACAGCCTGGCTGCCAGTGACAACTGCGTGCGCGAACTGGCCGTGCGCTTGCTCGGACGGAACCAGAGCGATGAAATCGTGACTGGCCTGCTGCACCGGTTATCCGCCGCCGACTCCTCGCTCCGCGCAGTCGCGGCGTTCGGGCTCGGACTGCTGGAGCCCAAGTCAGCGGTCGATGGGCTGGTGCGCTCGATCCGTGACGGTTCCACCGGGACCCGTGCCAATTCGGCGTGGGCGCTGGGCCGAATCGGCGACGGCCGAGCCGTCGGGCCGGCCAAAGGAGCGCTGACCGATGCATCTCCACTGGTTCGGGAGGCCGCCGCCAATGCGCTCGGCCGGCTCGACTCGGCGTCAGCCGTGCCGGCGCTGCTCAAGGTACTGCGCCAGGACGACACGCCGTCAGTTCGACGGGTGGCAGCCTGGGCGGTGGCTGAGCTCGATGCCAAGGAGGGAATTCCAGACCTGATCACGGTCATGAAGAGCGACAAGGATCCGACGGTTCGGGAGATGTGTGCCTGGGCGTTGGGCAATCTCGACGGCAGTTCGGCCGACCAGGCGCTGCTGTCAGCGGCGCGCAGCGATGCTGAGGTCCAGGTCAGGGAGACGGCGGTGTGGGCGCTGGGTCAGCACGGCGAGCAATCCTCGGCTGAAGGACTGGCCCAGATCGTGTCCTCTGACAAGGAACCGCGAGTCCGCGCGACCGCGGCCTGGGCGCTGGGGCAGATCGGGGCCGAAAAGGCGCCCAAGGGCCTGACCGATGCGCTGGGGGACACCGATGATGCCGTCCGGGAAAAGGCCGCCTGGGCCCTGGGTCAGATCGGCGATGAGTCGGCGGTGCC
>JBEPVA010000120.1:0-11715 GCA_041691295.1 Gemmatimonadota bacterium | reverse complement strand
CGGCCTCCAGGCATTTCTCTACTACGTCTCCCACCTGCCCGGGATGGCGGCCGCCAACACCGGTCCGACGGCGGTCTGGAGTCCCGCGATCGTGGCGATCGTGGCGACTGAGCTGGCGGTGATTATCGGTTCAATCGGGGCGACGTTCTGGCTGCAGGGGAGGAAGCGGGATTTCATATGAGCCATAAGCTCTAAGCCGTAAGCCCTAAGCCGTGGTCCAGGGTCGAGGGTCAAGGGTCAGGGGTCGAGGGACGCCAGGATTGGCTTCCGGGGTGAGCCCTCATCAGGTGGCCCAACCCCACTTCGTTCGGGACAGGCTTCCTTGCCTTGACGTGGCTGTGAAAACGAAACGCCGGCTCCGCCGGTGGTCATGGGCATCGGGTATTGGAGTTGCGCGCGACCACTTCCACCCCAACCACGAGCGTGTTGCCGCTGGCGCGAACATTCCGCAGGGTCATCTGGTCTGCCGACAGGCAGCCGCTGACCGGGATGCGCGGTCCGGGGAGGGAAGGGCGGGTGGAGGCCTGGGCCAGGCGCCCCGCCAGGTCCCACGGATGGGCGGTCAGTGCCTCGATGGCCTTGGGCTTGAGTACAGTCAGCGTCCCATTGCAGAGGACCCCGTCCGTCCGCACATCGGCCCCGGCGATGGTCAGCTGATTACCCACGATGACTGGCACCCCGCTGATCCAGACCGGGCAGCTCAGCATATCGGTGGCGGCCATGGCCGACAGGGTAATCCGCCCGTTGAGGATCTGAAAGGCGTTTCCCTCACTCGTCAGTGCCAGCCGGACGATTCCGTTGTTTCCCTTGGCAAGTTCCTCTCCCACCAGCAGGCGACCATCGGCCTCACTCAACTTCAGATCATAGCGGCCTGACCGATTCCCGGTCTGTGCCGCCAATGGCAGCGCCACCCCAAGGGCCACAGCTGCCAGATAGATGCATCGATTCAAGTTCACAGTCCCTACCTCCGATACTGGATACCCCACCAAGGATAGGTTGGCTCGCCCCCCGACGCTCTATCCAACGTCCGGCCGGTTCAAGCCATCCGGAGTCCAGGCCGTGACCGCAGGAACCGCTGGCCGCGGAAGAACACGGACGCTGCGCGACACGGATCGATCGAGCCATGCCTCGGGTCCACCGCGCCCAGCGGTCACCTGAACTGTTTGTGAACAACAACACATCGCCGGCGGCCTTGCGCCTCGTCGGCCTACCCTGCCGGGAACCCCTCTGTGTTTGGCGCTGTTACTGTGCACGCAGACGAACGGAGATATACGCAGGAACAGCTAACCGCGGAAGAACACAGACGCTGCGCGACGCGGATAAACACGGATCGATCGAGCCACGCCTCGAATCCACCGCGCCGCTCGACTACCAGGACTGTTGGTGAACAACAACAAATCCCCGATTGCCTTACGCCTCGTCAGCCTTCTCTGGCGGGAACCCTCTGTGTTTGGGTTGGCGCTGATAAACGCAGATACGTTAGACCGCAGAAGAACACGGACGCTGCGCGACGCGGATGAACACGAATCGATCGAGCCACGCCGTAAACCCACCGCGCCTTGCCGTTACCAGGTCTGTTTGTGAACAACAACTCATCGCAAGCTGACTTGCGCCTCGTCAG
Organism: Gemmatimonadota bacterium; assembly: GCA_041691295.1. GTDB lineage: Bacteria > Gemmatimonadota > Gemmatimonadetes > Gemmatimonadales > GWC2-71-9 > DATEHG01. Next base: position 10,094 of record JBEPVA010000120.1, on the reverse strand, counting down.
TCTAGCCGGCAGGGAACCCTCTGTGTTTGGAATGTCGCAGATGAACGCAGATAAGCGCAGGAACAGCCAACCGCGGAAGAACACGGGCGCTGCGCGACGCGGATGAACACGGATAGATCGCGCCGTGCCCCACAGTCCGATTCACTCCGCGGTCACCTCTACTGTTCGTGAACAACAACAAATCGTCGGTTGCGTTGCGTCTCGTCAGTCTACCCTGCCGGGAACCCTCTGTGTTTGGCGCTGTTGGCTGTGAACGCGGGTGGGCGCAGATAAACGCAGAGCATCACCGCTATTCGCTTGGAGCCGGGGCTTCCCATCGATGCTCCAGCCAGCGCGGGTGACCATCGGCCTCGAGGTAGTCCGCGATTGCTCCAGCGGGAAGCTCCGGAGGAATCAGCACACCGCTCGCCTGCCAGTCCTTGAACTGCTGCACGATCGGCAGCATCTCGACTGAACTGGTCCGCACCGCCGTCTGCATCGGTGTATCCACAATTCCCGGCTCGTACGACAGGATCGTCACATCCCGGCTGCTGCCGGCCATATCCAGCTCGGCGGCCAGCACCATTCCTGCCAGCCGCAACGCCGCCTTGGTGTTGCCGTAGCCGCCGAGTCCGGGGAGTGGCAGCACCGCCGCACCGGTGGACACGTTCACGATCCGCACCGGCACCCCGGCAGGTGTCGCCCGGAGGAACCAACCCATCAGCAGTACCGGCGCCACGGTGTTGACTGCGTAGGCGTCGACCATTCCTGCAGGGTCGATCTGGGCCATGGGGCCGAGCAGGGCGACGAGCGCCGCATTATTGACCAGCCCGACACGCGTGAGGGCGGGCTCGGCGAGCAACGGTTTGACCTGAGAGTCGAGGACGGCAATCAGCTTCGCCCGATCTGCCAAGTCGACCCGGATATGGGTGTACCCGGCATCCCTGATCGGCGCGGCCCGCCTCGCGGCGCCGATCACGCGCCAACTGTCGGCCAGCAGTCGGCGGGCGAGTGCTTCACCGATGCCGGAGCTGGTGCCGGTGACGAACGCCAGTCGGTCTGGAGATGGGGCCATTGAGAGCTCAATCTTGTGAATTCGTTTCGGGTTACCGGACAACTGCGGAAGCTATCCACAGAGGACACTGAACGCACTGAAGAAGGTCCTGAGCAAACTGCAATAGTTATCCACAGATTGCGCAGATGACAGCGATTGATGGTGCCTTGGCATTCCTATGCGCCGAATCACCAGGCGGCACTTGATGTGGTGGGAAACAGCAACGGAACGCCGACCCCGGATGCTGTTGCCGTTGACCCAACAGCCGGCGCCCGCCGGAGTGGTAGTGCCGATGAACACACCGGCCCGATCAATCGGTTCAATCGGTGTAATCTGTGGATGCAGTTGCAGTTACTCCCGCCGCTTGCATCGGGGCTTGTCGGTCAGCTCCCACGACCAGCACCGTCCGGCCAGGTGAATGTCCGGTGACTCCAGGAAGACCTTCATCAGCTTGGCCGAGTCGCCGAGCACCTCTTTGGAGGCGGGGAGTCGGATCATCGAATCTCCTTCACCCCGGACCATGGTCATCGGCAGCAGGGCCAGCTCGATGTCGGCGGTGTCATGTTTGGCCGAAACGGTGATCCGAAGGATATCGAGGTGGCTGCAGTTACCGGGCACCGCGGGATCCTTGGGCGAGCACGGCCGGCTGCGCTCCACCCAGGAACCAGCGGCGGCCGGCTGAGCGGCCGGCGACATGGCCAGTCGCATGGTGTGGGCCTGGGACTTGATCCCCTTGTATTGCATCTGGAGGGCCTCGCCGTTGATTGCGCTGTAGCCGTTACCGATCATCGCCGCCGCGCCGGTATCCGCTTCAGCGTGGGTGTGCTGGGCGAGGGCTGGGACCGGGAGGTGCGCCAGGCTGAGTAGAATGAATGTGGCACAGCGGTGCATCGAAGAACTCCACGTAAGAGGAAGCTACCGAGCATCGGGTGAGGGGCGGAGCTTTGACGTCACGGCGCGTCGGTTCTATGTGTCCTCGAAGTAATCGTTGTCGAGGTGCTTCACTACGTATGAGCTACGCGGATTCACCCCGATATCGTACTCAAACATCAGAGTGGCCAGTCGCCCACCATCGATCAGGACAATGCGGTTATCGATGCGCTGCGCATATTGCTCGGCTTCACGGGAAAAAGTGGAGGTCGTGATAAATATGCCCTTCTTCGCGCGTTGGCCCTGCAGGGCGCCCGCGAACTTCTGGATCTCCGGTCGGCCGACTGTGCTTTCCCATCGTTTGGCCTGTACATAAATCACGTCAAGCCCGAGCCTGTCTTCGTCGATAACGCCGTCGATTCCTCCGTCGCCGGTCTTGCCGACCGACCGCGCAGCCTCCGGACGGCTACCGCCGTATCCCATCTTTACTAGTAGGTCGATCACGAGCTCCTCGAAAAAACCAGGGGTTCCTGCCTTCACCGAATCCAACAGCTCAGCTTGAAGTGTGGAGCGCAGTTGGGAATACGCTGCCTCGAGGGCCTCCTCCGGAGATTGAATAATTGCTGGAGGTTCGGATCCCGAGCCGGCGGCGCTTGATGGTGTCGCTTCAGATGTGGATTCGCGTGTACGGTTCTGAAACTCTCTAAACTCGGGATACCGCTCCAGATAGTCCGCATCAATACTTGAGACATTCGAAGCAAGTACCTCCCTTCCCCGATCAGTCAGCTTGTACACACCTCGCTTAACTGGCTCCACGAGTCGCGCCTGTTTCATGTATGACAGCGCCCAGCCTACCCGGCTGAGAATGACAGGGAATTGTCCGCTGGGGAGCAGCCGCTGCCGCTCCTCGTCAGTCAGATTGAATATTCCAGCAACCGCGTCGGTTATGTCCCGACGTGGTCGCGCACCATGTTCTGCCAGCACCTTCAGCACAGGCAGCATGGCTTGTTCATAGTTTGGAATGGTCATCCGACCTCGCAGAAGATGTGGAGGTTGCTTGCTCAGTATCAGAGTTGCCCGACAAGCAAGGCAACTACCACCACTGGTAGGTACTGAACATCTCCCCTCACGGCCTGCTGAACACGGCCCCATGCGGCACGCCGTCCTCATTCCCGCCATGCGGCCAACTCTTGCCCTTCATGACATACCCCGGTAACGATGCCCCAAGCTCACGGAATCGGTGGTCCACCGCAATCTGACCCGTGGCGGGATCGAACCTGGCGATCACGATCTTGTTCCGCATGGTCCCATACCCAGTGATCACGACCCTACGCTGATCTGGCGAGATCGAGATCCAGTGCGGCACATCCCCCGAATCAAGCACCGCTCGACTGACCTCGCGTGGTTGGGCGGGGTCGCTGATGTCGAGGCTGACCACGGCGCTATACGCCGGTACGGTCACCAGGTAGTAATGTCCCGACACCACGGGGATGGCGCAGTGGGTTGGGGCCTTCATCGGGAACGATGCCACCAGCTTGGCGGACGGCGTTTCCGTCCCCAATCCTTCCATCAGGTAGAGGCCACAATTGAAGGTGCTCACGAGCACCGTCTTGCCGTCGGCCAGGAGCCTGGGCTCGGCCGTCAGTTCCCCCTCGTTGCCGCGGGGGCCGTTGGGCAGTCTGATGGTATGGAGCAGCGTCAGGTCCGAAAGTCGCCAGATCTGGAGCTGCGCCGAGGCGGGGGAGTCGTCGTGCATGTCGGTGGTGGTGGTGACGATCCGGTCGAGCGAAGGGACGATGCCGGCGCTGTAGACCCGGGTGGTCGGGTCGATCCCGGGTGCATTAGCCGAACTCGACTTGAGGACTTTGCCCTGCGGCGTCATCTCGACCAGGCCGCCCGGCTGCATGGCGCCATCCTGGTGGCGCATCTGAAAGGTGGCCAGCACATTGCCGCCGGGGAGGCGGAGGAAGGAGTGTGGATGGGTGTATCCGTCGATATCGCCAAACTGCTGCCTGATAACCGGATGCACCGGATCGGTCATGTCGAAGATCCAGCTCTGCCCCGAACCAAAGCCGTTGGCAAAGAACTGATGGTCAGCCGGCATTTCGTGTTCAGTGTGGTGCGGCACGTTGTGGAGGCCGGGCACCGGCACCGTCGTGATGAGATCGCCGTAGCGCTGAGTCGGATCAGTCGGCTCGGTGACGTCGAGCACCGCCATGAAATCCGGCTGGGTGGTGTCGGCCGAGCCGGTCCAGGCGTAGAGGTAGTGGCGGGCGGCAGGGGAGACGGCGGTGGTGTGGCCGCAACCGAGGATGAGGACAAGAGAGCCGGAAGCGATTGCGGTCCGCAGTGACTTCATCAACGATGGATCCTCATTCAGGGAGTTTCGCGTCGTCTTGCAAGCGTCGGTCGGCGGCTGACAGCCGCCGCTTGGCATGATATCGCTGATAGCGATGTACCGCGACCGTCACCCCGAGGCGCACCGCTCGCCCGCTAGTGCGGTCGTCCTCGGCAGCGAACCAAGCACCTTCATGCTTCGCAAGCGGCCGGCCGGCCACGCGAAGCGTGATACGTGGTCACAAACGACTCACGACCAACGACTTTTCATACCGCCACACCTTAAGCTGGAGCGGCCCCTCGGGCGTCTCGGCATCCTCGATCACGACTCCGGCCAGCTGCCAGCCACATTTCTCGTAGAATCGTGCGGCCCGCTTGTTTCCGATCGCGCAGGACAGCCACGCCGTGGTTACCCCACGTTCCGCCAGCCGAGCCTCGGCGTCGGTGATGAGTCCAGCGGCCACACTGGTTCCTCGAGCCTCGGCGGATACGTAGAGCTGGTAGAGCTGATTGTTCTGGAGCAGGTAGAAACCCAACGGCGCGCCGATCGGACCGATCACCCGGAGCTCGGAAAGGTATCCATTCAGCCGTTGCCGGAAACTGGGCAGCGTTCTGTGGCGGGTGAGCGCGGCCGGGAGGAGGCCGGCGTGGCCGTCTTGCCAAGCTTCGAACCAGACCACGGCCAGCGGGTCGAGGTCAGCTTCAACCGCAGGGCGGATAGGCATCACCGGTTCAATCCTCGCGGGCTATTGGTAACATGGGGCACTGTATGTAGATAGGTCGTATTGACAGGTAGTATTTTTTATCCTACTTTTTGTAGCATGATCAAAACACTGTCGGCGACTCGGGCCGCCGAGCTGCAGCGGCAGCTCAAAACCCGCGAGAAGAAACTCAAGGCCTCCATCACCCTTTCCGGTGAGCTGCTGCGGGTCGTCGATGCCCTGGCGGGCAAGTCGCAGCGGTCCGCGCTGGTCGAGAAGGCGGTCCGCCGCTATCTCAGGCAGGTCACCCGACAGATGCGGAATGAACATGATCGGCGGCTGATTGATGCCGGTGCCGACGTCACCAACCGGGAATCGGATGGGCTGATCGATCTGCAGGCCTGGCCCGAGTGAGCCTGGCCCGCGGTCAGATTTACCTGGTCAAGCCGCCGCCGGGAAAGGATCCCAAGCGGGCCCGTGCACTGGTCATCGTCAGTCGGCAAACCTTGTGCGATTCCAGGGCCGACAAGGTCGTGTGCGCGCCGGTCAATTCCCATGGAGATGGACGTACGACGGAGGTCGAGGTGGGAGTCGCCGAAGGACTCAAGCACGAGTCGGTCATCAACTGTGACCAGCTTCTGCTGATCGAGAAATCCCGGTTGACGCACTACGTCGGATCATTGTCCCCAAAGCTGGTGAAAGAAGTGCGAGGGGCCATTCGTATCGCGCTCGATGTCGAGTAACCGCGGTCGCTGGATGGGCGATGTCGGAGGTAGCCGACACTCGGCTTGCCCTCTCACCTCTCACCCGTCGCCGGCTCCAGAAGGTAGAACACCTCCGTCCGGATCTTCGCCGGATCGTCGGTGCCATGTCGGTAGATCTCCCAGTTGAGGGTCGAGCTCCGGCCGTTGGCCTCACACCAGTTGCGGATGGCCTGGTGTGCCGGAGCGAGCTTGTAGTCGCCCACATGGGTAACAGTGGCGACCGTCCCTCCAGGAAGATGCGAGCAGAACACCCTGGGCCCCGCCGGAAACGGCGCGCTGACTTCGGCGCCGGCCTCGAAGGTGACCGTGCCGTCGAGATACAGTGCCACGTTCCGCCCCGGCTTGGGATGGCCGGCGGCCCGCATGTATTCCCATACCTGTCCGCACGCCGCGGGAACAGCCGACGAGAGATTCCCGGGGGCCGCCTGCGAGCGGATGACGGCGGTGAGTTGCGAGGAAATTTCGACGACACGCACCATCGCAGGTCATGCTGCCCTCCCGGTGTGTTCGCGGAGCCAGGCCAGGGTCCGGCCGGCATCGGCATCCGGCGGAAAGATCGGGTAGAAACATTCCTCGATCCGGCCATTCATGACCAGCAGCGTGAGCCGCCTGATGAGGCGTTGACCATCGCCGTCGAATGTGGGGAGCCGCAGCGCATCGGTCAGCTTGAATTCGGCGTCGCTCAGCACTTCGAACTGCAGATGCAGCCGCTCGGCCATCTCGGTCTGATAGTCAGTGGTCTGGGTACTGATCCCGAAGACCTGGGCGCCTAGCTCCCGCAGCTCGTCGTAGTGGCTGCGGTAGGCCAGGGCCTGTGGAGTACAGCCGCGGGCGCCGGGAATCGAATCCCACACCGGCGGAGAATGCTCGGCGGGATGGCCGGTGCGGGGATAGCAGTAGAGCACCGTCCAGCCGGGTCCGAGCTGGTTCAGTGGCACGAGGCGGCCGCGGGTCGAGGGGAGGGAAATGGCCGGAAGATCCATCCCGACCAGATGGGCGGCCGCACCATCATCGACCGGAACGGGTAGATCAGGGGGCAGGGAATAGAGGTCGTCTCGGGGCATGGTTCCATCCTTTAATACTCATCGAGATTGCGGATGGTCCTGCTCACCCGGCTGGCTTGGGTGGTACGACAGCAATGGCCTCGATCGAGAAGAGCAGCCCGCGCGGCAACTGGACGATCGGCGTGGAGCGGGCCGGCGCCGAGGTCGCGAAGTACTCGGCATACAATGCGTTGAGCTGGTCAAAGGCATCTGGCTCCGCCAGCCAACAGGTGGTTTTCACCACGTGCTCCATCCCGCTGCCGGCATCCTCGAGAATGGCGCGCAGGTTGGCGAACGCTTGGCGCGCCTGCAGCTCGAATCTGCTTCCGGCCAATACCCCGGTCGCGGGATCGAGGCCGGCCTGGCCGGCGATAAAGAGCAAGTCTCCGACCCGAACGGCCTGGGAATAGGGGCCTCGGCGGGGGACTCGGGGTGTGTCGACTATTGAATGCGACTGATTCACACGGCCTCCAGGAAGTGATCGCTCTGACTCGGGCAACCGGCGAGCCGGTTGCCCGGGCACAAGCTACCTGGATACTGTCACCGGCCTCAATACCGTAGCGGCTGCTCCATGACCATGACGTGGGCCCACCAGGTGCCACTCGCCATCATGAACGGCTCCGTGCCATGTTCCGACGTACCGATGCCGAGCGTCTCGGTGGTGGCAAACGGGATATGAATTGACTGCCAGCGATCGAGGCTGGGGCCGAGCTGGCCCGTCACTGGATCGTACCCGCGGATCGGACCGAGGACGCGATACCCCGCAGTTCCCCCGCTCGGTGCCGGCAGCGTCCCGGAGCGAATCTCCTCGGACATACGGGCCTCCACCGCCGAATCCGGTAGACCGCTCTGGTGCAGTCGTCGCGATTCGTAAATGAGGGGGACGAAACTCTGGTGATAGCAGCGGACATCGAGCAGGGTGTCGGTCGGAGCATCGGCAAAGCAGACCATCGGATTGGATCCGGCTCTGAGCGTATCGGGTCGGCCCGCGTGGCTCAACCGAACTACGGTCGCGGCGGCCCGCAGCTCGGCGGGAAGCGGGAGTGTGGCGGCCGTGACACTCGCTGCTGAGTCCAGTGCCTGAGCGCAGACTGCCGCGGGTGCGGAGCCCAATGCAGTGGATGCCAGAAGTATGATGGTGCCGCGAAGGCGCATGGTCTCTCTACCCGGTGGCGTTGTTGGTCAAGATTGACGCCTGTCGACTGGCAACCGCTTGAGTCGTCGCAGTTGCTGGCCCAGTGGAAGCGGCGGCTTCGCGTCGGCGTGCGCCATTCCCAGCTTCCGCTTCTCTATCCTGAAGCAACGAATGGCCGGCTTCTCCGTCGAGGCGCTTATGGCTGATTCCGCCGGGTCGACCATCCGAACAACATGTATCCCGGGCAAGTCCCTACGAGGCTGCTGACCAGGAACGCCAACGCGATCAGCTCGAGCACGATGGCCAGCGGGCCGCCGATCTTCCCGGTGAAATACAGCACGGCGATGGCAATGGCAATGCAGGTGCGGATAATCCGATCGGCGGTGCCCATGTTCTTGATCATGGTCGTGTCCTCGTGAAGGAGAAGGAGGTGGGATCAGGTTGGGAGATCGGGAACTGTCCTGGTCCAGGCAATAGCCATGGCCGTGCCATCACAGCTTCACCTGGTGGCGGGCCAGGGAATTCAGACAATCTCGCTCCAGTGGGTTCCCGTCCACGGCGGCAGGTCCAGCGTGGCACTGGCCCAGGCCAGCGAGATGGTAGCCAGCCGGCGGAGAACGACGCGAAGCCAGGCGGGTGACCGGGTGCTGCGGTAGGCGCGCCGGGAAGCCGCGGCCGCGCGGTAAGCCGCCCACTGCCCGCCATTCGGCATCAGGACGGCGGGATCCGGTCCGCCCTCCAGTGGAAGGATCGAGGCCACGGCGGCGAGATCATGATCAGGACGTCCGCGGCAGGCCGAGCCCCAGTCCACCAGCACCAGGCGGTCCCCGGCGAAACAGAGGTTGTCACTGCGAACATCGTTGTGGACCAGCGAGTCGCCGGTCCACTCGAGCGCTTCCTCGGCGGCAATCAGGCCGTCCACTGCCTGGCGGAGCCAGTTCTCGGAACAGAGTCCCAGCGCCAGGAATTGATCGGCCTCGCGTTCGACGGCGCGCCAGATCGAGGCAGCGACTGGGGCCGCTGCCGGGAGCCAGGGCGGGGCCTCGATTCCACTCATGACACGGAGCGTATCGAACAGGATCTCGAAATGGCCGGGCCGCCAGATCACCGACTCCTGATCCGCGGGCCAGTAGGCGCTGGACAGATCCTCGGTGAGGAGGGTCGGTTGACGCGCATCCTCTACCCAGGCAATCACCCTCGGAATGAACGTCCCGTGCAGGGTAGCGAGCATCCGTCGCTCGGCCCGAAGCCACGCCTCGGTCTCTGGGTCCACCGCCGCCTTGACGAACACACCCGAACCGTCACTAAACTTGACCACGAAGCGCTCGGCACTCGAGAGCCCGGTGTGGGGGCGATGCCAGGAGACCGATTGCTTGCCGACGGCGGCATCGACCCGTTGCCGGAGGGATTCGGGAGGGAGGGATGGCTCGGTCACAGGATAAGGATAGCAGGGGGATGTTCACTGGGCGGTGGGACTGGGCCGTTGCCGCTGCGCGGCGCGAACACCGTACCTGACGGATTGCCCTCTCACACTCGCACCGGGTCCCGAGCGCAGCGAGGGATCGCGTCAGGAATGAGGCCGGTCACGCATCGCAAAACAGGGCGGGTTGAGCCTCGACCTGGCGTGCCTGGCCCTCCCCATCCCACTTCCTCGCGGCCGATGCGCCAAACTGCGGCGCCTGAGGGCCGCTCGGTCGCCAGGTCGTGGGGAGGGTGACTCGCCGAGCAACTTCTGTCCGCGACCTGGAGAAGCCGCGGCGAAGGTTGAAGTACATCACTTTAGTGATATCGTGCCGAGCCCTAAAGGCCTTCCTCGCGGCCCTCGGGCGCTCGGGCGCCGCCGGCTGTCAGCCGCGGATCAGGGGCGTCAGTGGGGCGATCCTCGTGACCCACGGCTGCGAGCCGTGGCTCGGCCATCGCCGCTACGCGGCTCGAATGCCTGGGGAAACGTCGTGCCGTTGGAATGTCGCGGTGTCAGCACGAGCGAGCGTAGCGAGCGAGGGATCATGCCAATTGAATTGATGGCTCACCGCGCGCAGTCGTTCCTCGGCTGAAGCCGAGGCTCGGCCCTGGGAGCTGAAGCGCCCTGGCATCATTGCGGTGGAAGGGCGGACGGTTGGTGCAAGTTCGAATTGAATCTTGGGATGCGGCTGTCAGCCGCGGATCAGGGGCGTCAGTGGGGCGATCCTCGTGACCCACGGCTGCGAGCCG
>JBEPVA010000119.1:0-11786 GCA_041691295.1 Gemmatimonadota bacterium | reverse complement strand
CGGGATGACCCAACGGAACAGGATGATCCCGCCGCCGACGACCATGATCGTCAGGGTATGGCCCAGGCCCCAGAGCGCACCGATCCAGGCCGCGCTGCCGGTCTTGCGCTGGCGGGCCACGATCGTGGTCACGGCAATGACATGATCGGGATCGGTGGCGTGACGCATGCCGAGGAAAAAGCCCAGCGCCACGATGGAAAAGAGTCCGTTCATGATCTCATGATTGGGAACAAAAGTCCGCGACCGCGGCGCGGGGTATACCTTCAAGGCAGACGAGATTACTTCGCTCGACTCCAAACTGGAAGTGCGGCGGCCGATGCCACCCGAGCAGGACCTGATCCGGAATTTCTACGCCGCCTTGGCCCGGCGCGACCACCAGTTCATGTCCGGATGTTACACCACCAGCGCCAGCTTCACTGACCCGGTGTTCGGGACCCTCGAGGGCGGGCGGATCGGTGCCATGTGGCGGATGCTGTGCGAGCGTGCCGCCGACCTGACCCTGACCGCAGATCATATCGAAGCGACCGACTCAAGCGGGTCGGCCCACTGGGAGGCGCGCTATACCTTCAGCGCCACCGGCCTGCCGGTGCATAACGTGATCGAGGCCTCCTTCAGCTTCGAGAGCGGCAAGATCCGGCGTCACATCGACCGCTTCAGCCTCTACCGCTGGAGCCGCCAGGCCCTCGGTCTCAAAGGCATGCTGCTCGGCTGGAGCCCGCCCGTCCAGGGCGCGATTCGGGCTCAAGCCGCCAGGGGACTCGAGCACTTCATCCAAAAGAACGGACTCGGTCAATGAGAGATCCAATTCACCAGAGTGCATATCTGATACTGGCGCTCACCGCCGCAACGATCGCCTGCCAGCCGGCCAGCCCCGCCCGCTCCGAAGATTCCGAAGCCGCCACCAACAAGGACTGGTCCCTCAGGCCTGGCGGACTGGGACGGCTGCAGTTCGGGCTGACCCAGTCCGAATCGGCCAGGCGCCTCGACCTCCCCGGTGTGGCGGCGCCCACAGTCGGCGGGTGCCGTTACTGGGTGCCGGCGGGCCTCCCAGCGGGCGTTCGCCTGATGGTCGAGGATGGCCGAGTAGTCCGCGCCGATGTGGACAGCGGTACGATCAAGACAACGGAAGGAGCGGGGATCGGCAGTTCCGAGGCACAGGTTGGCCAGCTCTATAAAGGAATGGTCTCCCAGCCTCACAAGTATCGGAGTGCCGACGGGTGGCACTACCTGATCTACCGGCCGGAGAGTGCCGCAGATTCGGGCTCCCGCATCGTATTCGAAACCGATGGCCAGACGGTCCGTTCGTTTCGGGCTGGTATCGAGCCTGCGGTCGAGTATGTCGAGGGGTGTGGCTGAGGAGGACGAGAGACAATAGACGAGAGAGGAGAGAGGAGAGAGGAGAGAGGAAAGTCCGGGATGCCTGAAAATCGGCCCCCCGCAACGCGGTTCAGCCAGTCGAATCTCGTTGTCGAATTCCCGCTGTCCTGAACGACTACTTGGCGTCCCCAGGAGTCAGACCACCACTGTGGAGGAAGCCATGAAGTACCTGTGCCTGATCTATGATGACGAGAAGAAGATGAGCACGATGTCCAAGACCGACGGCGATGCCTTCATGGGCGAGTATTTCGCCTTTACCGAAGACATCCGCAAAAGCGGCAAGTATGTCGCCGGCGAGGCGCTGCAGCCGGTCCAGACGGCCACCACGGTGCGGATCCGGAACGGCAAGATCTCGACCACCGACGGCCCGTTTGCCGAGACCAAGGAGCAGCTGGGCGGGTTCTACATGATCGACGCCAAGGACCTCAATGAGGCGCTGCAGATCGCCGCGCGGATCCCGTCGGCCAAGACCGGCAGCATCGAAGTGCGTCCGGTCATGACCTTTCACAATCCCTGATTCGATCGAGCAGCAGAGTGGCTGATCCGGGCGTGAGGTTGCAGTTGGAGGTGGAGTCGATCTACCGCTCGGACTCCCGCCGGGTTCTGGCCACCCTGATCCGCCTCCTCGGCGATTTCGATCTTGCCGAGGAGGCGCTGCACGACGCCTTTGCCGCCGCGGTCGAACAGTGGCCCACCAGTGGCATCCCCGCCAATCCCCGCGCCTGGCTGGTCTCGGCCGGACGTTTCAAGGCCATCGATGCCCTGCGCCGCCGGTCACGGTTCGACGTCTCGCTCGGTAAACTGGTCCTGCGGCTTGACCGCACCGTAGAGGAACCGGTGACCTGGGATGGCGACGGAATCGAGGACGACCGGCTCCGGCTGATCTTCACCTGCTGCCACCCTGCCATCGTTCCCGACGCGCAGCTGGCTCTCACCCTTCGCGAGATCTGCGGCCTGACCACCGAGGAAATCGCTCACGCCTTCCTGACCACGCCTTCCACCGTTGCCCAGCGGATTGTCCGGGCCAAGGCCAAGATCCGTGACGCCCGAATTCCCTATCAGATTCCGACCCGCGCCGAATTGCCCAGCCGCCTCGACAGCGTGCTCCATGTCATCTACCTGGTTTTCAACGAGGGTTATTCGGCCAGTTCCGGCACCACGATCACCCGCCACGATCTTTCGGCCGAGGCCATCCGGCTGGGCCGGCTACTGGTCGAGCTGCTCCCCGAGCCCGAAGCGATCGGGCTGCTGGCCCTGATGCTGCTGCACGAGGCCCGCCGGTCCAGCCGCACCGATGCCGCCGGTGAACTGATCCTGCTGGCTGAACAGGATCGGGAACGGTGGAACCGGAGTCAGATCGAGGAGGGGGGCCGCCTGGTCGAGCAAGCGCTGTCGTCCCGCCGGTTCGGTCCTTACACACTCCAGGCCGCGATCGCCGCGGTGCACGCGGAATCGCCGACCGCCGAGCAGACAGACTGGCAGCAGATCGTCGGTCTGTATGACGTGCTGATCAGGGCGGACCCCTCGGCGGTGATCGAGCTCAATCGTGCGGCGGCGGTGGCCATGCGGGACGGCCCGGCGGCCGGGCTGACGCTGATCGAAGCGCTGCTGGCCAAGGGCGAACTCCGGGACTACCATCTGGCGCACTCCGCCAGTGCCGATCTCTGCCGCCGACTGGGACGGACCGCGGAGGCCAGGACCCATTACCAGCGGGCCCTGTCGCTCGCCCGGCTGGAACCAGAGCGGCGTTTCCTCCAGCGGCGGATGGACGAATTGCAAACCGAAGAGGATACCCGATGATCAATGGGGATTCGACCGGCAAGAGCTTCCTGGTAACCGGGGCCAACTCCGGCATCGGGCGGACCACCGCCGAAGCGCTGGCCGAGCGCGGTGGGCGAGTCATTCTGGCCTCACGCTCGGAACATCGGACGCTGCCGGTGCTCGACGAGATCCGAAAACGCACTGGGGGCGCCGACGTCGAGTTCATGCGGCTTGACGTGGCGGACCTGTTGTCGGTGCGGCAGGCGGCAGCCCAAGTCCTGGCGAGCGGCAAGCCACTCGATGTCCTGATCAACAACGCCGGTGTGGCGGCGACGAACGGTTTGAGCCCGCAGGGGTTTGACCTGACCTACGCCACCAATCATATCGGCCCCTTCCTGCTCACCGAACTGCTGCTGCCCAGGCTGAGGGAGTCGCCGCAGGGCCGAATCGTCAACGTTTCGAGCGGGGCTCATGCCATGGTGAAGCAGTTCGACTGGAGCCGCCTCGAGGTTCAATCAGCCCCGACCACCGCCGGCCTCAAGGACTATGGCGCCACCAAGCTGATGAATATCCTGCACGCCGCCGAGTTGGCTCGGCGGCTGGCGGGTACCGGGGTCACGACCTATGCGCTGCACCCCGGCGCCGTGGCCACCAATGTCTGGCGGGCACTGCCCCAGCCAATCCAGTGGTTCATCAAGTTGTTCATGCTGACCAGCGATCAGGGTGCGCGCACTACTCTGTACTGTGCCACGGCACCGGAACTCGCCGCGGTCAGCGGACGGTACTATGAGAAGTCCCGCGAGAGGACGCCGAGCCGTGCCGCCCGGGATCCTGAGCTGGCCAAAGAACTGTGGCAGCGGACCGAGGCGGCCATCGCCGCAGTTTCCTAGCTTCACGCTGCTCACTCCACGGGGCCCCGACTCACTCGAGTGGCTGCGGTAACTGCCATCCACAGATGACACGGATGAGACGGCCGATCGTCCCGGCTCATGCCTTGAGTACTCGTCGAGCGTCGAGTCAGGTCAGGGAGAATGACCGAGAGACATTTCCGCCGGTCGCCTCGTGATTCGCGCCCCCAGGAACCATCGCTCGTTCAATCTGTGTAATCTGTGGATTGCTTTTGTTTCGAAGACGGCGGGTGCGTTAGCTTAGGGCCATGACGAATCCCGATTCACCCGCCAAAGCCGCCGGCTCCCCCTCGGAGATTCTGGGCGGCCTGCAGCTCGCCACCGAATTCCTCGAGGCGGTGGCCAACGATCGCGGCCTTCTGGCCCGGCTATCGGCCGAGGAGCGGCGGCGGCTGCTGGACGTCGTGGCCAAGGTGTTCCAGCCCAACGTGGCCTCGCGCCGGCGGCTGGTCAAGGAAACCACCAGGCTCCGCAAGGTGGCCAAGGCGGACGCCAACGAGAGCCTGCTGTATGGAACCGGGATCCGTGAGCTGCGCCGCAAACCGGTATTCACCACACCCAACTATTTCCTGCCCGAGAACTTTGTCGCCCACGATGGTGATGACGAACCGGAGCCGGTCCGGACCGATGGCACCAGACACTGCTACGTCTGCAAGCAGCACTACTCGGAGCTGCATCATTTCTATGACCAGCTCTGCCCGGCCTGTGCCGAATTCAATTATTACAAGCGGACTGAACTGGCCGACCTGAGCGGCCGGGTGGCGCTGTTGACCGGTGGCCGGGTCAAGATCGGCTATCAGGCGGGGCTCAAGCTGCTGCGCTGCGGGGCCAGCCTCATCGTCACCACCCGCTTTCCACGTGACTCTGCCGCCCGCTACTCGGCCGAGCCCGACTTCGATTCATGGGGTCACCGGCTGGAGATCTTCGGCCTCGATCTCCGGCACACCCCCAGCGTCGAGGCGTTCTGCACCGAGCTGCTCAAGACGCGGGACCGGCTGGACTTCATCATCAACAATGCCTGCCAGACCGTGCGGCGTCCGCCCGATTTCTACGAGCACATGATGGAAGGGGAAACCGCGGCGCTGCAGGGTCTGCCGGCCGACGTCCGGAAACTGCTGGGCAGCTATGAAGGGCTGCGGGGCTATCACATCCTGCCCGAGGGCAGCGGCAATGCCTTGCCGGCAAGCCTCCCCGGCGATTTCTCGGCGGTGGCCGGGCTGACTCATGCGGCCGAACTATCGCAGGTCCCGCTGCTGCGCGAGGAGGTCGAGGCCCAGAAGGGGCTGTTTCCCGAGGGCAAGCTTGATCAGGATCTGCAGCAGATCGATCTCCGGGGCCGCAACTCGTGGCGGCTGCTGATGGCCGAAGTGCCGTCGGTCGAGCTGCTCGAGGTCCAGCTGGTCAACGCCATCGCTCCGTTCATCATCAATGCCCGGCTCAAGCCGCTGCTGCTCCGGACATCGGAGCGGGACAAGCATGTGGTCAATGTGTCGGCGGTCGAGGGCCAGTTCTACCGGACCTTCAAGACCACCAGGCACCCCCACACCAACATGGCCAAGGCCGCACTCAACATGATGACCCGCACCGCCGCCCGGGACTACCACAACGACGGGATCCACATGAACAGCGTCGACACCGGCTGGGTGACCGACGAGGATCCCGCCGAGCTGGCCGCCCGGAAAGTGGTCGACCACCGGTTTCATCCACCGCTGGATATTGTCGATGGCGCGGCCCGGATCGTCGACCCGATCATCGCCGGGTTCAACGGGGGCAATCATGTCTGGGGACAGTTCCTGAAGGATTTCGTGACCACGGATTGGTAGGGAGTCGGGAGTCGTTACCCCACACCTCATCCCGAGGTGCCTCTCGCCTTGCGAGAGGCCCGAGGGACCTACCGCTGGCATACACGAGAGTTCGCGGGATGAGTCGCCGCTCTACTCGGTGCCAAACCAGTCCACGGCCAAATCTCTCCAGCCCAGATTCGCTCGCTCGATGAGTTCAATTTTTTTCGCGCGTGACCACGATTTCAGTTGCCGCTCGCGGGCAATGGCCTCGACTGCACTGTCCGTCGCCTCGAAATGCATCAGCATGGTCAACTTGTATTTCTTCGAGAATCCCGGGATCAACCCGCGCCGATGGGCATCGAGCCGCCGGGTCAGATCGGTCGTGCGGCCGATGTAGATGGTCCTCGACCTACTGCCGAGGATATACACGAAAAATTGGGAGGAGGGCATTCTCGAACGATGTGACCTAGTGCTCAACCAAGCATCAAATCCGAGTAGGTCCCTCCGTACCCTCGCTTCGCTCGGGCGACCTCGGGATGAGGTGTCTCTCGTGCCTTCTCTTCTCCGCTCGGGTGACCTCGGGATGACGTGCTCTCCCCCTCCTCCATCCGCCCTCCTCCTTCCTCCTTCCTCCTTCCTCCTTCCTCCCGCCCTAAGCAACCATCCGCGCTTCCCCCGTGTCTAAACCGCGATGTGCCGTCTTCAAACTGAAACATCGTTCAACCGGCGCCCGTAACTTCTCAGTCGGCCGCGCCCTCGACCCCCAAACCGGATCCGTGATGCGACACCTCAGGCTCGCTTTCCGAACCCTGTTCAAGACGCCATTTGTCACCGCGGTCGCGGTGCTCTCCCTGGCCCTCGGCATCGGGGCCAATACGGCGATCTTCTCGCTGTTCGATCAGATCCTGATGAAGCCCCTGCCGGTTCCCGAGCCCCAGCAGCTGGTCAACCTCTCCGCCCCCGGCCCCAAGCCGGGTTCGCAGTCCTGCAGCCAGGCCGGCGATTGCGAGGTGGTGTTCAGTTACCAGATGTTCCGGGACCTGGAACGCAGCCAGACGGTGCTGACCGGGATTGCGGCCCACCGCGGATTCGGGGCCAACCTGGCCTACAAGGGTGAGCCGATGCTGGGCCAGGGCATGCTGGTGTCCGGCTCCTACTTCCCCACTCTGCAACTGCGGGCCACCATTGGTCGGCTGTTCACCCCGGATGATGACCGCAATATCGGTGGCCATTTCGTGGCGGTGCTGAGCTTCAACTTCTGGCAGTCACGATTCGGATCGGACCCCGGGGTGCTGGGCCAGACCCTGATGGTCAACGGCCAGTCGCTGACGATCATCGGCGTCGGCCCTCGCGAGTTCGAGGGCACCACCCTGGGCAGCCGAGCGATGGTGTTCGTGCCGCTGACCATGCAGGGGCTGATCCTCAACAGCTGGACCGGATTCGAGAATCGCCAGAGCTACTGGGCCTACCTGTTCGGTCGGTTGAAGCCGGGGGTGAGCATCGGCCAGGCCTCGAGCGCGCTCAATGCGCTGTACCACCCGATCATCACCGACGTCGAGGCGCCGCTCCAGAAGGGTATGAGCGACAAGACGATGGAACGGTTCAAGGCCAAGGAGATCAAGGTCGATCCGGGCCAGCAGGGCCAGAGCTCGATCTTCAAGGAAGCCCGCACTCCGCTGTACATGCTGTTCGGGGTCACCGCCGTCGTGCTGCTGATCGCCTGCGCCAACATTGCCAACCTGCTGCTGGCCCGCGGTGCCGGCCGGGCCATGGAAATGGGAGTGCGGTTGGCGCTGGGCGGCACCCGGACCCAGCTGATGCTGCAGCTGCTGACCGAATCGGTGCTGCTGGCGCTGATGGGCGGCGTGGCCAGCCTGATCGTGGCCAAGTGGACCCTGGTGCTGATCGCCTCGCTGCTGCCGCCCGACGGCGGCCTCAAGTTCGAGCTGCAGTCGTCAGTCTTCATCTTCGCGGCGGTCATGTCGATCGTGACTGGTGTGCTGTTCGGGATGTTCCCGGCGCTGCACAGCACCCGCAACGACCTGATCACCTCGATCCGGGCCGGCGCCGGGCAGATCTCGGGCCATCGGGGCGCCGCCCGGTTCCGGGCCGGCCTGGTTACCGCCCAGATTGCGCTGGCCACGGCGCTGCTGATCTCGGCCGGTCTGTTCATGAAGAGCCTGATCAACGTGTCCCATGTCGACCTCGGCGTCCGGATCGACGACGTGGTCACTTTCGGCATTTCTCCTTCGCGGAACGGCTACGACAGCACCCGCTCCAGGCTGCTGTATGACCGGGTGGCCAGCACCCTGGCCAGCACTCCCGGCGTCACCGGAGTGACCGCGGCGCTGGTCCCGCTGCTGGCGGGCAACAACTGGGGCACCGACGTCTATGTCCAGGGATTCAAGTCGGGTCCCGATATCGACAACAATTCGCGGTTCAACGAGGTCTCTCCCGGGTACTTCCAGACCCTCGGGGTCAAGATCCTCGACGGTCGGGAGTTCAGCGAGGCCGACCGGCTGGGCAGCCTCAAGGTGGCGGTGGTCAACGAGGCGTTCGCCAAGAAGTTCGGGCTGGGAACCAGTGCAGTGGGCAAGTATATGGCGTCCAATGGCGGCAACAAGGACTCGCTGGACATCCTGATTGTCGGGCTGGCCCGTGATGCCAAGTACAGCCAGGTCAAGGATTCGGTGCCGGCGCTGTTCTTCACCCCGATTCCCCAGGACGCCAACATCGGCTCGCTGAGCTTCTACGTCAAAACGTCGCTGCCCCCCTCGAACATGGTGCACGACATCCCGGCGATCATGAAGCGCCTCGATCCCGGCCTCCCGGTCGAGGACCTCAAAACGATGCCGCAGCAGGTCAAGGAAAATGTGGCGCTCGACCGGATGATCAGCATCCTGTCCGCCGCCTTTGGCGTCCTGGCCACACTGCTGGCCGCGGTCGGCCTGTACGGTGTCCTGGCCTATACGGTAGCGCAGCGGACCCGCGAAATCGGGGTCCGGATGGCGCTGGGCGCCGATGCGGCCGCCGTCCGGCTCATGGTGCTCAAGCAGGTCGGCACCATGATGCTGATCGGGGGGCTGGTCGGTGTAGTCGCGGCCATCGGGCTGGGCCGGGCGGCGCGGTCACTGCTGTTTGGCCTCCAGGGGCACGACCCGGTGGTCTTTGCCGCCTCCGTCCTGGTGCTGGTCTTCGTGGCCCTCGGCGCGGGGTACATTCCGGCCAGGCGCGCTTCCAGGATCGACCCGATGAACGCCCTGCGCTACGAGTGAGCTGCCGGGAGGGTTGCCCAAGTCCACTGGCTCTCGACAATCCCATCGAGGCTCCGACAGACGCTATCCACAGATGACATCGCTTTACAAGCTGATGGGCCAGCTGCCACTCCTTGGAGGTATTTCGCCCAGCACCGTCAGGGCCAGTGGTACCTGCACTGTCATCGTGAAATCATAGCGTTGGAGCACTCCAGCCTCAGGCGGGCTTCTGAACCGAAGTTGTGCTGGGTTCATCGGCGTTGACCTGTGTGTACCCGCGTTCATCTGCGTGCACCTGCCGTGACCTGGGTTCCTCTGCGTTTACCTTCGTTCATCTGGGTTCAGCAGGGGGAGAGCGTTACCAGGCTGGTGCTGACCGGCGGATCGGCCCCGTGAGCTCTTCCCGTGACCCCTCCTTCGGAACCATCCGCTAGGCAGCCACCGGGAATCGATGCATATTGGCCTGCGCCGGGCAGTGATTGCCCCGGTCATCCGTCCTGAATATTCTCATGCATAAGGACTCCCTACATGTCCACTGAATCGCTGATTCTGTTCCTGATCATCGGGCTCTGTGCCGGCTGGCTGGCCGGGAAGATCATGAAGGGCGGCGGGTTCGGCCTGGTCGGCGACCTGATCGTCGGCGTCATCGGTGCCCTGCTCGGCGGCTGGGTGTTTGGCCTGCTCGGTATCGGCGCCTACGGCCTGCTCGGGTCCCTGATCGTGGCCACCATCGGCGCGATGCTGCTGCTGTTCCTGGTCAGGCTCATCAAGTCGGCCTGAACCAGCCTCAGGATGCGGACCGCACTCATCATCCTGGGCGGTCTGCTCCTGTTCGGGCTCTGCCTGGCGGCACGTCGCTGGCTGGGCGGACCCGGGCCGGAATCAGTCATCATGGCCGTGCGGTATTTCATTCCGATCTGGCTGTGCGCCGCGCTGGTCAACTCGTACGTCGGGGTGAGCCGAGCCGGTTACTCGGTGGCTGAGGAGCTTCCCATTTTCCTGGTGATCTTTGCTGTCCCCGTCCCGCTTGCCGCGGCTGCTTGGTGGCATGCGATCCGATAGGACATTTGCGTGACGATTGCCCTCGATCGTGAGGCGCTGGACTCGGATGTCGTCCAGCGTCTCATCGCCGCCCTCAATGCCGAGCTCTCTGCTCTCTACCCGGAACCGGGTGCCACCCACTTCACCCTGACCGAAGCCGACGTGGCCCCGGGCAACGGCACCTTTCTGGTCGCCCGGATCGATGGCCAGCCGCTCGGCTGTGGCGCGCTGCGCCGCTGGAACGAGACCGAGGCCGAGCTCAAACGGATGTATGTGGCCAAGGAAGCGAGGGGCCGGGGTATCGGGCGGGCCCTGCTCGAGGCGCTGGAGGCCGAGGCGCGACGGATGGGTATCCGGCGGATGGTGCTGGAAACGGGGATCCGGCAGACCGCGGCCGAGGGGCTCTATCGCCAGTCCGGCTACGTGGTGGTTCCGACTTTCCCGCAGTACGTCAGCCCGATTGCCCTCTGCATGGCCAAGGAGCTGTAGCAGGGGGCGGCGCTAAGGTTTCGGCTTGTTCATCGGCCGATACGGATAGAGCTTCCCCGCCACGACCTTCCAGCTCGTCGTCACCTTCTTCTGCACCGTACCGCTGTCGATCTTCGAGGTCACGGGCTCACCACTGACGTCCTTGAGCGGCAGAGTATTTTCCATGATTGTCCGCGAGATCATCTCCCGCTTCTCGTTCATCACATGCTGCTCAGCCACCTGGAGCGAGCCGTCCTTGTTGCGCGCGATGACGACGGCCGTGTGATGGCCGCGATACATCTTGGTGGTGACAGTTGACCCGGCAGGCACGTCGCCGCCTGGCTGCAGCGACTTGAAGTCGGTCTTGACGATCCGGTCGACTTCACTGCCCCGGATCTGGATGATGTCGCCCGGCTGGACGTCCTCGATCTTGATCTTCTCACCCCAGATGTAATCGTCATCCGGCCCGACTCGGCCCTTGGTCTTGCTGTACTCGGGGGCACTCATGGCTCCCATGTCAGACAGCATTTTGTCGACCATGTCGTAGCACTCGGCACCGTCCCCGTTCCTGGGATCGGAGATCACCGGTTTGCCGACCAGAGCCCTGGCCTGCTCCGCCATCTGGGCGCGGACATCCAGCGAAGGCGGCGGCGGTACCGATGAATCGCGGGCCTGGTCGATGGGCGCGATGTTGATGCCCACCGGTGAGTTGGGGTGGGCCAGCGGCTTCTGCATGTCCCGGTCGTGCGCCAGTGGCTTGGGCGACGTGAAGGTTCCAGCGCCGCCGCTGCCGGCAGGCGCCTTGGGGTTCACGTCCTTGCCCTTTCCAGAGGTCCAGGGCGTCTTCTTTTTCTTGTCGGGTGGCGGGGCCATTGGGACTCGAGGCTTAAGACGAGAGACGAGCGAACAGCGAACAGGAGATCCCTCGCTGCGCTCGGGACAGGCAGCGAACAGCGCTTCCTCAGTCCGACCGGAGTCTAGGGCCTGCTCGTATTGCTGACAATGGCCCACTGCAACGCCGCCCCGACTAGCGCCGGCCCCGAACGAGTGGTACCGTGGATCGAGTTCGCTCTGACTCAGGTTATCCCGCCGCCGAGAAACCCCATGGCCGCGAAAAAGACTGCAGGAAAGTCCAAGGCAGCAGGCAAGGGTTCGAAGCCGGCAGCCAAGTCGACGCGCTCATTGGCGCCCAA
>JBEPVA010000118.1:0-11942 GCA_041691295.1 Gemmatimonadota bacterium | reverse complement strand
CGGGCCTGGCCACCGGCGGCAATCCGCGACTGGGCGGCCGGGATTTGGTCGTTGGGAGTCGGCACGACGACGGTATTGACCTGCCTGAAGGCGGGACCCGCCAGGGAATCGGCGCCCCAGCCGGTGACGGTCCCGATATACACGCCGGGATTCTTGAGCGATGCCGCTCGGTACCCCAGAGTGAGGCTTACCGGCCGGGCACCGACCAGCACCTGGGGCGGGGCGGAGAGCCAGGTGGCGTCCGAGCGAAGCGTGAAGCTCTTGCCGTCAGCCAGCGCCGGTGCGCTGAGCGTAAAG
This sequence comes from Gemmatimonadota bacterium, assembly GCA_041691295.1. GTDB lineage: Bacteria > Gemmatimonadota > Gemmatimonadetes > Gemmatimonadales > GWC2-71-9 > DATEHG01. The sequence continues at coordinate 11,645 of JBEPVA010000118.1, read as the reverse complement.
CGCTGCAGCGTGTCCGATGACGAGGCCAGGCCGCCCCATCGTAGAGCCGCGGTATACCCGTTTCCGTCGGCCGCCACCTTGATACCCGGAGGCTGGTGTCCGGCGGTCAGCCAGGCCCAGGCCCGGCTCACGTTCACCAGTCCGGTACCCTCGTCGAGATAGCTCTGGCCCGGGATCGGTGAGGCGGTGACCATCAACCCCTGCTTGATGATGCGGGCCTCGACGGTGCGCTTTTCCTGGACCAAGCCACTCACCAGCAGGGCGGCCAGCCCGGCCACGTGCGGGCTGGCCATGCTGGTGCCGCCCTTCTGCTCTTCCCCGATACTCCAGCGTGGCACCGAAGAAAACGCGATCCCGGGGGCCACGAGATCAGGCTTGGAGAGTTCGCCACCCCGCGAGCTGAAATCCGCCAGCGGTTCAATTGCGTGACTGGGAAGCGGTGCCGGCAGGAACGAGGCCGGATAGGTGGCCCCGACCGTGATCGGGAGTGTCGCGGAGCCCGGAAAGCCGAGGGTGGACAGTGCCGGGCCGTCGTTGCCGGCCGAGATGGTAAAGACGACTGAGGGATTGGCCGCCAGCACTGAATCGATCATCCGGTCGATCCGGGCAGCGCCCTCGGCTTCATTGCCGACGCCGTAACTCATGTTGACCACCAGCGCGAGGTGGCGTGCCCGGGCAAATCCGACCGCGTATCGCAGCGCACTTAGCATGCTGCCGGTGGTGCTGATGCCGCCCTCGGCGCTCCGCGCGATCTTGAGCCCAAGCACCTGGGCCCCTGGCGCCACGCCATCGAATCCGCTCACACCATAGAGATTGTGGCCCGCCGCTATCCCGGTGACGTGGGAGCCGTGCGCGTCGCCATCGAAGAACAGGTCGAGCTGCGGCGCGTTCTTCTCGCCACGGAAGTTGGCGGCCAGAGTCAGCGGTGATTGGCGGCCCGCCCGGTGCCAGCCGAAGGTCTCGCGGCCGATCAGATAGTCGTGGACGGGCTTCTCATCCGCCAGCGAACCATCGCCATCGGCATCGACAAACAGCACCCAGCCATCGCTGGCGCGGCACACCACCACCGGCAGGGTGTCGTCGGCTTCCCCGTTGCCGTTGATGTCGGCCGCGGGCGCCACTCCCCATTCCGATTCGCGAACCACGCCGGCAAAGATCGACCCGCCGACGTTGAGTCCCGCGATCCGCCTGGCGCCGGTGAGCCATCGGCTCCCAATCTTGATCGAGTCACCCGCTGCCTCAACCTTGGCAAGTGTCACCGTGCCCTCGGCGGAAAAATCGCGCAAGTCGAGAATCTTCCGATCGCCGGAGGTGGTAAGGCCGAGTCCGGGAATTCCGGCATCGATCCCGCCATCCAGCACCGCGATCAATACCCCTCGGCCATCATAGGTGGGATGGGCCTTGCGGAAATCCGGGATGCCGGTGCTCTTGAGCGGCATCCAGCCACGACTGAATGCGTCGGCCGGTGGCAGTATCGGCAATGGGCCACCGGGGCGAACCAGTGCTCCGGTAGAGGAATCGGTCCGAGCGGCGACGGTGGGCTGGGAAGATTTTGGCGCGGCCGTTGGGGCCGGCGCCACGTCCGGGCTCTTCTGGTGGCCACCGCAGCCGGCCAGCACACCGCAGAGCACCGTCCCGTACCACGTAAGGCGTGACATCAGTTCACCGGGATTGGGTCGCATCGAGCGGCGGAATGACGAAGGGTCCGAGGTGAGGTCCGCCCCAGTTACTGCTGACCCGCAGAAGGAAAGCCAACTGGGCCCTGGTTTCCTCGGGGGTGACGAGCGCATCGACGAAGCCGCGGGCGGCGGCGTATCGGGCATCGAGCTGGTGATCGTAATCGGCCTTCATGGCGCCGATCGATTCCTGCACTGCTTCGGGCGGCTTGCCGCCCGCCTTCCGAGCCTTGGCCAGCTCGGCACCGTGGACCGCCTCAACCGCGGCCTCGCCTTCCATGACACCCATCCGCCCGGTCGGCCAGCTCACGATGAAATCGGGGTCGAAGCCCTGGCCGGCCATGGCGTAATAGCCGGCGCCGGATGCGTGGTTGATGGTCAGCACGATCTTGGGAACAGGGGCGGTGGCCATGGCCTCCACGAAATGCGCTCCGGCCCGGATGATTCCCGACTGCTCGGCCTCAGGCCCGACCATGAAGCCGCTGACATCCTGCACAAAGAGGAGTGGCAGGCGCTCCCGGGCGGCGGTCTCGATGAAAAAGGCCGCCTTTTCCGCGCTCTCGGTGTAGATGATGCCGCCGAAACGAGGCCGCTCTCCCTCCGGTGCCTTGATCAGCCCCCGCGCGTTGGCGAGGACCGCGACGGGCCGACCCTCGATCCGTCCATGGCCACAGATCATTTCCCTGGCGTGATCAGGCTGGAATTCACCGAGCGTGCCGCCATCGAGCAGGCAGGCCAGTACCGCGTGCGCGTCGTAGGACATCCGATGATCGGCCGGGAGCAGCGAATAGAGATCGGTGGCCGGCCGGCTGGGAGGAACGGCAGGGACCACCCGATGGGCCACCGGCTGGCTGTCCGGCAACCGGGCGACGTACTCCCGGATCCGGACCAGACAGTCGGCATCGGTGGCGGCTCGGTAGTGGGCCACCGCACTCACACTGGTGTGCATCGCGGCGCCGCCGAGCGTCTCGGCTTCGACGGTCTGGCCGGTGGCACCCTTGACCAGATTCGGTCCACCCAGTCCCATGAAGCTGGTGCCTTCGACCATGAAGATCACATCGGACAGCGCCGGGAGATAGGCGCCGCCCGCGATGCAGCTGCCCATAACGGCGCTGATCTGCGGCACCCGGAGGTACCGCCGCATGATCGAGTTGTAATAGAAGATTCGGGCCGCGCCATACTGGCCGGGGAACACTCCACCCTGGTAGGGGAGATTGACCCCGGCGCTGTCGACCAGATAGATGATGGGAATCCGCTGGCGCATGGCCACTTCCTGCGCCCGCAGGATCTTGCGGATGGTCTCGGGCCACCAGCTGCCAGCCTTGACCGTCGCGTCGTTGGCCACCACCACCACGTCCCGGCCCTCGACGACGCCCAGTCCGGTGATCACCCCGGCCGCCGGCGCCTGCCCCTCGTACTGATCGTAGGCGGCTAGCAGCCCAAGCTCGAGCCACGGGGAGACAGGATCGAGCAGTCGCTCCACTCGTTCACGAGGTGCGAGCTGACCCTTCTCGTGCATCTTCTTGACCCGCGCAGGACCACCTCCCTGCCGCAGCTTGTCAGCCAGCGCCAGGTATTCGGTGGTCAGGGCGCGGAGCCGCCCTGCCGCGGGCACCTTGGAGCCTTGGCTCACGGATGGCTCAGCGTTCGAGGTGGGAGCTGGCCCACTGCTCGATGTAGGCGATGAGATCGGTGGTGGGAGTGCCCGGCCCGAACAGCTTGCCAACCCCGACGGCTTCGAGCTGACCCCGGTCCTCATCGGGAATGATCCCGCCACCGGTCAGCAGGATATCAGGCCGGCCCTGGTCGACCAGCAGCTTGCGAACTCTCGGGAAAAGTGTCATGTGAGCGCCCGACAGCACCGACAGGCCGACCACATCCACGTCCTCCTGCACCGCCGCCGCCGCGATCATCTCCGGTGTCTGGTGCAGCCCGGTATAGATCACTTCCATCCCGGCATCACGCAGCGCCGCCGCCACGACCTTGGCACCGCGATCATGGCCATCCAGCCCCGGCTTGGCGACCAGAACGCGGATGGGACGGGGCATGGCATCACTCATCAGGAGCCTTTCGGTTGTGCCAGAAGATGATCGACCAGCTCGGCAATCGACCGGACCGTGATCACGTCCCGTCCCTCGTGATTGCCCAGTGGATCGAGCAGCACCACATCCATGCCGGCCCGGCGGGCGCCGACCACATCGACTTCGTAGATATCCCCGACGTAGAGCGCCTCGTCCGGCCGGGCGCCCATCTGTTCGAGCGCCAGGAGAAAGATCCGGGGATCGGGCTTTTCGCATCCAACCAGCTGTGAATCTACCACGACTTCGAAGTGGTCACGCAGTCCGGCAGCCACCAGCGCTTCGTCGGCTCGGCCGTCGCTGTTCGAAACCACGCCGAGCCGAAATCCGGCCTCATGCAGGCGGGCCAGGGCGGCAGGGGTACTGCTGTCATGGGCGCTCCAGAGATGCATTTCCCCGTGCAACTGGAAGAGCGCGTCCCTGACCTCGGGCAGCTTTGCGGCCGGCACGCCGGCCAGCACAAAGAGAGTCTCGAGGTACACGGTGGCGCGGGCCCGATCTGTGGTATCCGCCCGTTCCAGGGCCAGGGCGGCTGGTTTGGCCTGCGCGGAAAGCATGGCCCCGGTCAGTGGAATACCAGTACTCTGCCCCACCGCACGGGCCAGGCGATCGTAGTCCAGGAACAGCAGCGTGTTCCCGGCGTCGAACAGGATGACCCGCAGACTCACTTGAAGCGGTATAGTGCGGCGAGTCCGCCGACCTTGGCGCGCGACTTGTCGTCGGTCAGCACTTCGACGGTGACCCGCTGGCGCAACGCCTCTTCGATCGCGTCGTCGAGCACGTCGATCACCGGCACGGCCTCACCTTCACACCGCCCATCTTCGTCGATGAGCGACAGCCGGCCGCTGCCGGCAAACCGGAATCCTGGCAGCGAGGTTTCCTCGGAAACCAGCAGGGTCCGGACCTGGCCACGAGAGAGCGCCCGCAGCGCCTCCGTAGTGCTGTTGGTCCCCCACCCCGCCCCCTCGGCCTCCGCCAGGTCATGAATCAGGTCGTGCTCGGCGGCCTCGCGGTAGGCCTCCCGCACCGCCACCGTGGCGGCGTGCACCAGTCCGGGGGTGGCCTCACGCGGATTGAGGTGGGCGGCGCCAAGCAGACGTTCAGTGAGATACGGATGAAGGAACGGCTCGAGCGCGGCCGCTTCGGGGCCGGGCCCGGCGATGACCAGACCATGCACCGGATTGCGCTGATGGCGCTCGAAGATGGCCCGGGCCACCACGTCGAGATGCCGCTGGCGCTCCTGTTTGAGTCGCTGATGAAAGGCGTGCTCGCCTTTGCCTGGCTCGGCCCTGGTGCCGTGGAACCGGCCGCGATGAGTCGAGTCAGCTTTGACCTCGGCCACCTCCTTGGCGTCGAAGGCCGAGACCTCGAAGAGGCGGGCGCCGTTACGGTCGACCACGACGGTGAGAAGCCGGCCGACTTCGTCCTCCAGCGCGGCCAGCTCCCGAACCAAGGGAGTTCGGTCCACCGCCAGCCGTGACCGATGGACCCTTGGCAGCGGCAGCACTTCGAACAGCCCCTGCCCGCTCGAGGCAAAGATGGCAATGCCCTGGGTGGCCGGGAGGCGAGTTGGAGTGGACAGATACTCGCGGATCAATCCGAGGTCCCGGCGGATCGCGTCCCGATCGTGCTTGTCGGGGTAGCGGGCGTCGAGCGACTGCTCGATTTCCCGCTGCCGGTTCTTGAACTTCACCAGGTAACGGTTCCGCGAGCGATCGCTGGGTTCGAGCTTGAGATAGCAGGATACGATGGGATCACGCCCCGGCTTCATGCGGGCGAGGCGGTTGAGAATTTTGGCTGGATCGAGCGGAGGCATGACCTGGGGGGTTAGAAGAACACCGGCTCGCGATAGGCGCCGTAGACGCCCTCGAGCACGGCACGGATTTCATACAGGGTACAGTACGCCCGGGCGCAATCGAGCATCGCGGGAATGATGTTGACCTCGGCCGCGGCCACGGCGTGCAGAGCCGCGAGCCGGACCTGGACCAATGCATCGTCGCGCCTGGCGCGGAGCTCGGCCATCCGGACCCGCTGCTCCCGTTCGGCCGAATCGTCGATCTTGAGGATGTCGACCGGATGCTCGTCGGCCTCGACGAAATCGTTGAGCCCGACGATGATCCGGCGATTCTGCTCGACTTCGGTCTGGAACCGCGAGGCGGACTGGGCAATCTGGCGCTGGAACCAGCCGGTCTCGATGGCGGCGACCACCCCCCCATGTGATTCGATCTCGGCGAAGATCTCCTCGGCTTCCTTTTCCAGCCGGTCGGTCAGCGCCTCGACGTAATACGAGCCTCCCAGCGGGTCGGCCACATTGGGCACCCCGGTTTCCGCCGCCAGGATCTGCTGGGTCCGGAGCGCGACGCGGACCGCATGCTCGGTCGGGAGCGCCAGGGTCTCGTCGAGCGCGTTGGTGTGCAGGGACTGGGTGCCACCCAGCACCGCGGCCATGGCCTGGTACGCCACCCGCACGATGTTGTTGTGCGGCTGCTGGGCGGTCAGGGTCACGCCGGCGGTCTGACAGTGGAATCGCATCTGCCAGCTGCGCGGATTGCGGGCGCCGTAACGTTCGCGCAGGTGCCGGGCCCAGATCCGCCGCGCCGCCCGAAGCTTGGCGATTTCCTCGAAGAAATCGTTGTGAATGTCCCAGAAGAACGATAGCCGAGGGACGAAGGCGTCGATGTCGAGACCGCGAGCCAGGCCATGCTCCACGTAGCTGAAGCCATTCGCCAGAGTAAAGGCCAGTTCCTGGACCGCGGTGGAGCCGGCCTCTCGGATGTGATAGCCTGAAATCGAGATCGTGTTCCACTTGGGGGTGTGTTCCGCCGCCCAGGCAAAGAGATCGACAATGATCTTGAGGGCCGGCTCCGGCGGAAAGACCCAGGCGTGCTGGGCCATGTATTCCTTGAGGATGTCGTTCTGGATGGTGCCTTGCAGCTTGCCGATCGGGACGCCCTGCTTTTCGGCGGCGGCGACGTAGAAGCAGAAAATGATTGCCGCCGGGCCGTTGATCGTCATCGAGGTCGAGACCTGGTCGAGCGGAATACCGCTGAACAGATCTTCCATATCGGCCAGGCTCGAGATGGCCACGCCGCACTTGCCGACTTCTCCCTCGGACCGCGGGTGATCGGCGTCGTACCCCATCAGCGTGGGAAAGTCGAAGGCGACCGACAACCCGGTCTGGCCCCGCGCCAGCAGGAACTTGTACCTGGCGTTGGTGTCCCTGGCGGTGCCGAAGCCGGCAAACTGCCGCATGGTCCAGAGCCGGCCGCGGTACATCGTCGGATGAATGCCGCGAGTATACGGAAAGCTGCCCGGCAGACCATCGGCGGTCGGATCCCGCTGGACATCGAGCGCGGTGTACATCGGCTCGATCCGTGTCCCTGAGCCGTTGCTGAACTCAACACCCTCCCGGACCGGCAGCGCCGCGACCAGGTCCCGCCAGGCCCGCACTTCGGCGCGCAGACGGGTCAGTTCTTCTTCCATCGCGGCGGTGCGTAGGGTCGAGCTGGGGGTCTCAGAGCCGCTCATGTCCGGCTTCCTTCCTTCAATCCCTCGAGGATTTCCTGTGCCACCGCATACGGACTGGTCTGTCCGCTGGCCAGCTGATCGAGATGCTCTCCGATCAGTTGATCGGCCCGTGTCTCGTGCCACACCCAGCGCCGTGCGGCCCGGTCGACCACCTCGCGAGTCCGCTCGGCTACCCGGCGCCGGCGTCGAGCGGCCAGCTCTCCGGAGGCCAAAATCGAAGCGTGGTGCGATTCAATCATGTCGACCAGCTCGGCGATTCCCTCACCCTTCGAGGCGACCGTGGCCAGGACTGGTGCCGTCCGGGCCGGGGGAACGGGCCGGGTCGGGCCCTTGATCCCGTGATGAGCCGGAACGTTGCGGAAGGCGTTGCCGGCCCGGATGCCGAGTGAGACTTCGATCTCGTGGCGCATCCGGTCGGCGCCGGGGCGGTCCGCTTTGTTGACCACGAACAGGTCGGCGATTTCCATCACCCCGGACTTGAGAGTCTGGATTCCGTCTCCCGATTCGGGGACCAGGACCAGAATCGTGCTGTCCGCGCTCCTGGCCACATCAAGTTCGGACTGCCCAACCCCGACGGTTTCGATGATGATGCGGTCGAAGCCCGCGGCATCGAGCACATCGCAGACTTCCCGGGTGGTGGTGGCCAGTCCGCCGAGTGAGCCCCGGGTGGCCATCGAACGGATGAAGACACCCTCGTCAAGGGCCAGCGATTCCATCCGGATCCGGTCGCCCAGCAGCGCTCCACCGGTGAACGGGCTGGTCGGATCGACGGCAACTACCGCCACCAAACGCCCGTCCGACCGCCAGCTCTGGGCCAGGCGCTCCGTCAGGGTCGATTTTCCAGCACCCGGAGGGCCGGTGATGCCGATTCGAGCCGCCCGCCCGATTGACGGAAAGATAGCAGCGAGAAGGGCTTCGAACCCCGGACGTCCGTTTTCAACGATTGAAATGGCCCGGGCGACCGCCGCAGGATGGCGGGCTCGAATTTGAGTCAGCAGCTGCTCGTCGGCCATGCCGGAAGTTGGCGGAGTCGCAGTGGGATTGCCAACTTGGCCGCCAGCGGAATGCGTCGAGAGCATGGCATCGCCCCGACCGGTGCGGAGTGCTACACTCAGGAGCAGGGACATCTCGCTCACCCGCTCTATCTGAGTGGCCCATGCACGGGGGGATCCGGATGCGGTCATCCGCGCTAGCCGTCGTAGCGCTGTTGGTGCTGGCCTGCGGCCCCGCCAAGTCGGCCCGGCCCGCCGCCGCGAGCGGCCCGGCGCCAGCCTCAGTTGCGCAGAGACCGGATATCCGGTCGATCGCCGTCCGCCGCACCCCCTGCTTCGGCAGCTGCCCCACTTTCAGTTATGAGTTTACCCGCGGCGGGATGGCGCACTACGAAGGGGGCCGTTTTGCCACCGACACCGGCAAGCGGGTGGCACCGTTCGACTCGGCGGCCTTTGAACGGATGGTGAACGAGGTCGTGGCCGCCGGGTTCTTCGAGTCTCCCGCCGAATTTCCCCTTCGCATCACCGATTTGCCGGGCTGGGAAATGCGGGTCACCGTGAACGATTCGATGCACCGTGTCGACTGGACCGGAGGAAGTGAGGGGGTACCGGAGGGGATGAAGCGCCTCGCGACCAACCTGGCCGACAGCGGAGCCGCACTGGCCTGGAGGCGGGCGCCGTAGCGCCCGGCCGCTTGACGCCGTCCCCGGCGGCCTGTAACCTGTCCGATACCAATCCACCGACACAATTGAGTCCATCGTCCCTCCGCTCCTACCGAAGCGGATGCGGCTCCATTCGGCTGACTGCCACTTTGGGAGGTCTCGTGCGCCAAATTCTTCGTCTGATGCTGCTGGTGGGACTTATTTCGGTTACAACCGGGAGCCTGTGGGCCCAATCGGGCACGATCAAGGGCCAGATCAGCGACAGCGCCGGAGGGCGGATCGCCGGCGCAACGATCACGGTCGAGGGAACGGTGCTTCGGACCACCGCCAGTTCCCGCGGCACCTACGAGTTGCAAGGAGTGCCAGCCGGAACGGTGGTACTCCGGGCCCGGGCCATCGGGTACATCCCGACGACCCTGACAACGACTGTCAGCCGCACCGACATCGTCACCCTCGATTTCGTGCTGGCCCGCAATCCGATCGAACTCGCGCCCACCGAAGTCGTGATCGGTTCCCGGGCCCACCACGCCGCCGCGGATGAACTCGCAGTTCCAGTCGACGTCTACACCGCCGAGGAAGTGCATTCGCAGGGCACGACCGAGACCGGACAGATCCTGGCGGCGCTCTCCCCCTCGGTCAACGTGCCGCACCAGAGTGTGACTGACGGCAACGACATCGTGCGTCCGTTCACGCTCCGCGGCCTGAGCCCCGACCATACGCTGGTCCTGGTCAACGGCTGGCGCCGGCATCAGACGGCGCTGGTCAACACCTTCCCGTACGGCAGCGGCGCCGGCTCCAGCGGGGTCGACCTCAACGCGATTCCCGGCGGCGCCATCGAACGGATCGAAGTGCTGCGCGACGGCGCCTCGGCCGAATACGGCTCCGATGCCATCGCCGGCGTGGTCAACATCGTGATGAAGGACGGCCAGTTCACGCCGTTTCTCAATGTCGATGCCGGCCGCTACTTCACCGCCGATTATCCCGGCGATGGCACCACCGTCGATCTCAACGGTGGCGTTGGGATCAAGCTGGGGCGGGGCTCGCTGGCGCTGACCGGCGAATTCCAGCACCGCGACCCCACCAACAGGGCGTGGCCCGACAAGTTCCTGGTCGACGCCAACGGGATCGGTGACGTCATCGACACCCTGACCGGCACTATCATCAAAAAGAATAACTCGCTCAAGCAGCCCAACTACCACTGGGGCGATGGTCTCGAGAAGGATGGGATGACCTTCGCCAACTTCCGCATGCCGCTCAATGAAAACGGTACGTCCGAACTGTACGCCTTCGGCGGCTACAGCAACCGGGTCGGCACCGGTAACGGCTTCTTCCGCTACTTCGACGGCAGCAAGAACTGGCAGGCCATCTATCCGCAGGGCTTTCTGCCGGAGTTCCATCCGACGGTGCAGGACTACTCAGGGGTCGCCGGGATTCGAACGTCGGCCGGCGGCTGGTCACTCGATTTTGGCGGCTCGTACGGACTCAACACGTTCGACTATAATCTCGACCACACCCTCAACCCGTCGCTGGGGCCCTGTCTCGATAACCCCTGCGCCCCTGGCCCCGACGGAATCCTCGGCAACGCCGATGATCCGGGCATCCCGAATCAGACTTCGTTCTTTGCCGGCCGGCTGGAACGCAGCGAGTACCTGGTCGGCGCCAATGCCGCCAAGTCGCTCACCATCGGCCTACCGGCCCCGCTCAGTGTGGCATTCGGCGCGGTCTTTCGCGGCGAACGCTACAAGATCCAGCAGGGTGAACTTGCTTCCTATGTCAACGGCGGGATGGAGGCCCAGGACAGCACCGGGCTGGCCCCGATTGGCTCCTCGGTATTCGGCGGCTTCCGGCCGGAGGATGCCAGCAACCACAGCCGGAACAACTTCGCTGGCTATGTGGATCTCGAAACCAATCTGGCTCCCCAGTTCCTGGTCAATGCGGCCGGCCGGTTCGAGCACTACAGCGACTTCGGCTCCAACGTCTCGGGCAAGCTGGCCCTGCGCTATCAGCCGACCAAGCGCCTGGTGCTACGCGGCGCGCTGAGCAATGGCTTCCGGGCCCCCGGCCTGGCCCAGAGCTATTTCAGCCACGTGACCACCAACTTCATCGGTGGCAATCTGGTCGAAGTCGGCAACTTCCCGGTCGACAACCGCGCTGCCAGGGTCCTCGGCGCCAAGCCGCTCAAGGAAGAGAAGTCGGTGAACCTGAGCGCCGGTTTTGCTGTGACTCCAACCGACAACCTGACCCTGACGGTCGACTTCTTCCACATCAAGATCAACGACCGGATCCTGCTGGGCGCCACCTTCCTCGGTGACCCGACCGGCGCCAATGGCGACAGCGTCGTGGCCCGGGTGCTGGCGGATTCGGGTATCACCGGAGTGTCGGGGCTGCAGTTCTTTACTAACGGCCTCGACACCAAGACCGATGGTGTCGACGTCACTGCCGACTGGCGGACTCCGGCCGGCAAGGGAACCTTCCAGGTGACGGCCACCGGCAACTACACCCGCAACAAGATCACCCGGATCGACCCGGTTCCGGCGGTGCTGCAGGGTACCGCCACGACCTATACCAGCATTCTCGATCTCGTAACCCAGGTCGGCATCGAGAAGGAACGGCCCAACTGGCGCGCCACGGTTACACCGCAGTACAACTATGGCCGGTTCCACGCCTTGGTGCGCGGTTCGTATTACGGCTCCTTCAACTCGGCCCAGC
>JBEPVA010000117.1:0-11980 GCA_041691295.1 Gemmatimonadota bacterium | reverse complement strand
GTCCCTGCTCCATGGGAACCGTCAGCGCCATTGCCGCCGGCAGCAGCCGGTCGCTGGTCGAGCGCGCCGCCGACGTGATCCTGAAGGAACGCCGCAAGCTCATCCTGGTGCCGCGCGAAACCCCGCTCTCGCTCATTCACCTGCGCAATCTCGTCACCGTCACTGAAGCCGGCGCCGTGGTCCTGCCCGCCGCTCCCGGCTTTTATCATCGCCCCACCGAGATCGGACAGCTGGTCGATTTCATCGTGCAGCGGGTGGTGGACCAGCTGGGGCTCGATATCGACATTCAGGCTCGGTGGGATGGGGTGACTGGGGAGTTGGGGAGATGATCCTCCAAGCCGCCGGCCGGTCGGTGTGCCGACCTCCCCGTCTCCCAACCGTACATCTCCCCATCTGACAAAGTTCGATGCGACTCGGAATCATCTCCGACACCCACGGCCTGCTCAGGCCCGAGGTCTTCGACGTCTTCCAGGATGTCGATCACATCCTGCACGCCGGAGATCTCGGGCCACTCGAGCTGCTGGGGGAGCTCGAAGCCATCGCCCCGGTGACCGCGGTCTGGGGCAATACCGATGCGTTCGAGGTCCAGGCCAGGCTGCCGGCGGTGGCGCAGCTGGAACTCGACGGCTTCCGGATCGTGGTCACCCATGGCCACCAGTTTGGCAGCCCCACGCCTGAGAAGCTGAACGCCGCGTACCCCGAAGCCGAGTTGCTGATCTTCGGCCACACTCACCGGCCGCTGCTCACGATTGTCGATGTGGTTGTCACGGCCATGAATCCGGGTGGGGCAGGGCCGAGGCGGTTCGATCTTCCGGCCAGCGTGGGAATCATCGAGCTCGAGGCCGGGATTCCCCCTCGCGGCCGTCTGGTCCCGCTCACCGATCTCGACGCAGACTAGCCACAGATGAACCCGGACTGTTCCGAGGCAGTTCAACCACTTTCTTCGGTTCTGGGACTTCCTGTTGTGGTGTACGCACAAACTGGCGGCAAGTCCTGGTGATGAAACCAGATTCACACATCGGCCCAATCCGTGTCAATCCGTGGCCGCCTTCCCCATGCTGACCCTGGTAATGTGGCTGGCCGGTGCGGACACGTTGCGGATCCGCAGCGTCAGCCAGGAACCGGCCATTCAGACCAGTGCTGATCTGGCGGCACTTGGGGCGCCATCGCTGGCGCTGACTGGTGGCGCATCGGTCTGGCTGCTGAAAGACAGCACGGCGATCGTGCTCGTGCTCAGCCTCTCCGACTCGAGTCCTGCCTGGAACGACCGGGTCGTGCTGACCCTCGATACCAATGGCGACCGCGCCACTTCTCCGCAGCACGATGATTTTCAATGGGATTTCCATCGGGTGGCCGACAGCAGCGTGATTTACCGCGGGCGCGATGGCCGCTGGCAGCCACCCCACGACGATCCCGACTGGCGGCTGGGCCATGACCGCGCAGGGGGCGGCTGGTCGGTACAGGAAAAGGAAGTGGCCGGGGGCTGGGTGCTGCTCGTGCGGTTCGATCCCGAGTTCTTCTCGCAAGGCGGCCGGATTGCGCCTGGCTTCGGGATTGCGAACTTCGATGAAGGGCTGCGACGATGGGACAGCTGGCCTGCGGTCAGCGCGGGGCGCCAGCCGGGTTCCCTACCTGATCATCCATCAATGTGGGGAATTGTTCTGCGGTAAGCCTGGGGCTCAGCGACCGCCGCTCGCGCTAGCCATGCTGACCGGCGGATGCAGCTCGTCGCGCAGGGCCGCCACCGCCCGTGAATATCGCTCGACCAGCTCGGGACCGATCGGCTGGCCCGCCTCTCCCGCCATGGCCACTCTGGGATCGGTGGCGGCGCCGTTGATCCGGAACTCGAAGTGCAGGTGCGGCCCGGTCGCCAGCCCGGTCGATCCCACGAACCCGATGGTCTGGCTCTGCACCACCCGATCACCCGCCCTGAGTCCCTTGGCAAACCCCTTGAGATGGCCGTAGCGGGTGACCACCCCATTGGCGTGCCCGATCTCCACCAGCTTGCCGTAGCCACCAGCCCATGAGGCCCGAAGCACGGTGCCATCCCCGACCGCCATCACCGGTGAACCGGGCGCGGCGGCATAGTCGATTCCCTCGTGCTTGCGCCAGTATTTCAGGATCGGATGGAAGCGGGCACTGCTGAATTCCGCCGAGATCCGCTTGAACTCCACCGGGACCCGGAGAAAATTGCGCCGCATGGAGGCGCCTTCTCCGTCGTAGTAGCCGGTCCGGCCATCGGGCCCGTCGAATTCGTAAGCCGCCATGGTCTTCCCGGCCACCGTGATTTCGGCCGCCAGCATCCGGCCGAAGCGGACTTCGCCGTCCTGGCCGATCAGTCGTTCGAACAGGATCGAATAGGACTCGCCGTTGCGCAGGTCACGGGTGAAGTCCGCTTCCCAGCGGAACAGGTCGGCCAGTTCCCACGCCATCTGGGCCCGTTCCCGGGGGTTGAGCAGGCTGTCGGGCAGCGCCTCCGCCAGCGAGGTATAGAGAGAAACGGCAAAGCTTCCCTCGACCCGGATGACCTGTGAACGCCAGCGCTCGCCACGACGCTGGAATCCGCCCACCGTCACATGGATCGGGGCCGCCGCCACGAGCGGTGCACGCAGCTCTGCCCGTCCAGAGGCCGAATCGGCGCCCGGCGAAGCGACCAGCAGCAGAATCGAGAGCAATGCGTGCATATCCATGGTATCGGTAGAGTTGCCCGCTATAAAAGCAGAGGCCGTGCCAGCCGGCATCGATTCGGCCTACCATCGGGCCACACAAAGTCGATGAACGTCGCGTTCTTGAACATTTGTAACTGGATGATTGACAGAGACTTGGAGCAGATAGCTCGCTGAACCGTAGCCGTTGCCGAGCGGGCCCAGTCCCCAGCGATTCAACCCTTCCGCCCGGCTGCCGCATTCCGCCCGGATTTAGTTCAACCAGCTATGCAGTGGAGTGGTCCGCCGAAAGGCATCCGGGTGCCGGCGGAACCAGGCCATGACCAGCAGGATTTCATCGAGATGCTGGAACGGCAGGGGGCCCGGTTCGGGGGCGGGGCGGGCGACCTCCTCGCGGACCACTCCACGGAATGCTTCCAGCTCGAGTGGCGTGGTTGGGAAGGGGTAGGTGGCGCGAATGACGCCGTGACGTACCAGGTAGGCGCGGTCATCGCCGAATACGCCGGGGTCGTGATAGACGAAGGTCAGTGCCTCGACCGCGGCGCGGGCGCGGGCCGTGGCCGACAGCAGCCAGATCAGGCAGTCGAGCTTTTCCCGCCACCGCGCGGCCCGCTCGAACTCGGCCGCGTCGGAAGCCAGCTGCATGGCGGAAACGGCGCGGTCGATCGGTCCGATGCTGCGTCCCTCGAGAAAAGCCAGCGCCGCCTCGACCTGGGATTGATACTGCGCCTGGCTGACGAAGCCGGCGCAGGGGCCGGTACAATTGCCGAAGTCATGGCGCATGCAGGCGGCGCGGAGCGGTGATTCGAACAGGTCCCGCTGGTCGGCAAAGACAATCGGCATGGCGGGGGCGCAATCCCGGAGGCCCAACAGGTCATTGAGCGTGCGCACCCCTTCCGCCACTCGTGCCGCCGAGATGAACGGACCGTAGCAGCTGCCATCCAGCTTGCCGGCGCCCGGCCCGCTGCTCACCCGAGGCGCGGGTCCGGCACTCACCCGGACGAACACCGTCCGCCGGACCCGGTTCATCTGCCAGTTGAGGATCGGACGGTGGCGCTGGATCTGCCGCAACTCGGTGACGCCCGCGGCAAACTCACTGTGGACGTAGTCCCACTGGATGTCCTGGGCGGCATAGAGAATCCTGGCCGACTTGTCTTCCGGATAGCTGGCACGGAAGTAGGAAAGCAGCCGCTGGCGCAGCCGCTTGGCCTTGCCGACGTAAATGACCCGGCCCAGTGGATCAAGCATCCGGTAGACCGCGGGCCGGGCCTCGGTCAGCCGCTTGACCCGCTCTCGCAGTGCGTCGAGATCGGTGGCCGGCAGGGCCAGCGCACTGGATCGCCGCATGGCCCGTGCGGTCACGGCGCCACTTTTTTCCTGGCCAGGCGAGCCTTCTTCTGCCCCCCTGCCCCCCTGCCCCCCGAGGATTGGCATCGCCAGCAGAACACCGTGATCCGGCCATCGATGGCATGGGTACCGGCTAACCGGCTGCCGCACCGATCGCAGGGCTCACCCTCGCGGCCGTACACGTGCAGGGCGAGCTGGAACTTTCCGGACTTTCCCTTGCCGGTGCGATAGTTCCGGATCGTGCTGCCCTCGGACTTGATGGCGGCCTTGAGAATGCGCACCGCGTGACGAAGCAGCAGCCTGGCCTGGGCCAGCGTGATGGTGGAAGCGGGTTGCGACGGATCGATCCTGGCCGCCCACAGCGCTTCGTTTGCGTAGATGTTGCCGACCCCGACCACCAGCTTCTGGTCCATCAATGCCTTCTTCACCGCTTGCCGGGTTCCGGCAAACGCCTCGAGCATCCGCGCCGGGGTAAATCGGGGGTCGAGGGGCTCCGGACCGAGCCGAGCGGAGAATTGATCCCACCCCTTCTGATCGAGCAGCCGGAGGGTGCCGATGCGGCGGACGTCGTGATAGATCAGCAGGCGGCCGTCGTCGAGAGTGGCCTGCAGGACCGAGTAGCGGCGCTGGTCGGCATCGAGCGGTGCATCCTGGGTCTGGAGCGATCCCGTCATCCCGGGCTGCACCACGAGGCGGTGATCCCCCATCCGGATCACGGCATGCTTGGCGCGACGGGTGACGGCGTCAACCGTCGCGCCTCGGAGGTCGTGGATCAGACGTCTGGCGGTGATTCCACGGAGCACATCATGATGAGTCAGGCGGATACTCGCGATGGTCCGGCCCACGAGAGCGGAGCGCACCTCACGAACCATGGTTTCCACTTCGGGCAGTTCGGGCATGCAGGGAATCTAGAGTGGAGTCGAGGGTCGAGGGTCGAGGGTCGAGGGTCGAGGGTCGGGGTCGAGAGTCGAGAGAACCTCAATGCATGAGTAGTTTCGGCCCGCCTCACCGTCTCACCCCCGCCTCGCGGTCTCCCGCCACCCGATGTCGCCGCGGAACTGCTTGCCGTCGAAGCTGATCGCCGCGGCCGCCGCCCGGCTGAGGGCCTGCGCTTCGGCAAACGTCGGTGCCACTGCCGTGACGGCCAGTACCCGGCCACCGGTCACCCGCAAGGTGCCGTCCACCATTCGCGTACCGGCGTGAAAGACTGTCACTCCGGCCGGCAGCTCCGCCGGGATCGTGATGGCTGCTCCCAATTCGGGGGCCTCTGGGTATCCGCGGGCAGCCAGGACCGTGGTCACGGCGGCGCCATCGGCAATGGTGAGCGGAGTCGGCTTCTCACCGCTGGCAATGGCTTCGAAACAGGCGGTCAGCCCACCGGTCACCAGTGGCAGCACGACCTGGGTCTCGGGATCACCCAACCGGCAATTGAATTCGACTACCCGGATACTGCCGTTGGCGCCGATCATCAGTCCGGCATAGAGCACCCCGCGGTACGGAGCGCCTTCCATCGCCAGCTGCTTCAGGGTTGGCAGCAGGACATCGCGCCGAGCGCGGGCCAGCAGCTCGGCCGTGGCCAGGGTCACCGGCGCGTAGGCACCCATTCCGCCGGTGTTGGGTCCGGTATCGCCCTCACCGATCCGCTTGTGGTCCTGCGCGGCCGGCAGCAACTCGACCTCGGTGCCGTTGGTCAGCGCCAGCACCGAAAGTTCCTCGCCGGTCATGAACTCCTCGATGACCACGATCTGGCCAGCGCTCCCGAAAATCTTGTCGCCCATCATCGAGCGCACGGCTGCCCCGGCTTCCGCCCGCGTCTCGCAGACGACGGCGCCCTTGCCCGACGCCAGACCCGACGCCTTGACCACCAGCGGCTCCGCGTGGGTCGCGATGAACGCCAGGGCCGGCTCGAGGGCGGTAAAGGTCTGGCTCGACGCCGTCGGGACCCGGGCCCGGATCATCAGGTCCTTGGAGTAGGCCTTGGACGCCTCGATCTGCGCGCCGGCGGCACCGGGGCCAACCACGGCACGTCCCTCGGCGCGGAAGCGATCCGCCAGTCCCAGGGCGAGCGGAGTTTCGGGGCCGATCACGATGAGGTCGATGCCCTGGGCATCGGCCACGTCGGCCAGTCGATCGAGGTCAGTCGTGGGGATGTCGAGGTTGGTGGCGACTTCGGCGGTACCCGGATTGCCCGGTGCACAGAAGATGGCGGCGGCGGGGTTCTCGCGGCGGAGCGCCCAGCAGAGTGCATGCTCCCGCCCCCCGCCGCCGACGACCAGAATTCTCACGAGGATTGCTGTCCCTTGCGGAAGGCGTCACCGACGCGCTCGGCGGCTTTCCTGGCGGCGTCAACCACGTGGCCCACCGTCTCACGGGTCTCCCGTGCGTAGTAGCTGCCCGCCGCCGACAGATCATCCTTGAGCGGACGGTCACTCGCCTCGGCGCCACGGCGGACATATTCACCCCGGATGATCCGGTCGTAATCGCCGGTGGCCATCCACTTCTGCAGTTCAGCGGCGCGCACCGTGTGCATCGGGTGGGTCACCGCGAGGGTATGCAGAATCTTGTAGACCACGTCGAGTCCCTCGTTGCTGCCCAGGTATTCATTGGCCTGGACCATGAAGGAATCGACGTCGAGCTGGCCGCTGAAGGCCCCTTCCCGTACTCCACCCGCCATTTTCATGTAGAGCCGCTGCGCCACGATCGGATCCTGGCTGCCGAGCAGGCCGGCGCGGTCCGACGACAGCTCGGCCTTCCGGGACCACTCGAGGATAGCGAGCCGGATGGGCAGCAGGGCAATACCTGCCAGGAAAGGCAGGGCGCCGAGACTGACTTGCAGCAGGATTTCGGCGATGGTCCGGTACAGCGCGTGCCCGCTCATGACATGGCCGAGCTCATGGGCCAGCAGGACCTTCACTTCATCTTCGTCAAGCAGTTCGAGCGCGGCGCTGTGCAGCACGATGAAGGGCCGGTCCACGCCGTAGGCGCCAGCGTTGAACACCGGCGTCTGCGAGACGAACAGCTCGGGCACTACCTCCCAGTCGAACGTCGTGCCCATTTCGATATGGGCGGTCCAGAGCTTGGGAAACTGGCTGGGACCGACCCGCACTGCGTTGGCCTGGAACAGCAGTCTGATGCCGCGCTCGCCGCCCAGCAGTGCCAGGATCTTCCGGACGATGTCCTCGAAGCCTGGAATCGAGCGCAGCGATTGAAGCGCGGCACGGTCCGCTGGATGCTCCCAGCTGACGGCAGCAATCTGAGGAAGGGTCCGGCGCGGCCGGGCCGCGGGCAGGGTCGTTGTCATGGGCAGCTCACGCGATGGGGACGGCGCATCCTACGCCTGCTTCAAGTCCTTGTTTCAATATGGAATGCCCTCGAGGCACTGCTACTGCTTCAATGCCTGATCAAGGTCCGCGATCAGGTCGTCCACTTCTTCGATGCCGCAGGACAAGCGGATCAGGCTGTCGGTCAATCCCATGGCCTTTCGCATGGCGACGGGCACCGATGCGTGGGTCATGCTGGCCGGGTGCCCGATCAGACTCTCCACTCCACCCAGCGACTCGGCCAATCTGAAAATCCTGGTGGCCTCGACCACTCGGCGGGCCCGGTCCGGCGTGCCAACATCGAGTGAAATCATGCCGCCGAACCCCTTCATCTGGCGCCTGGCCAGCTCGTGCTGCGGGTGCGTCGGCAGGCCGGGATAATAAATCTTCTCGATTCCCTTCTGCGTCGTCAGCCACTCGGCGATCCGGCGGCCATTGACGTCGTGCTGGCGCATCCGGAGCGCCAGGGTCTTGGTGCCACGCAGCGCCAGCCAGCAGTCCATCGGACCGGGCACCGCGCCAGATGCGTTCTGCAGGAAGCCCAGCTGCTCGGCCAGATCGTCGCGGGTGGTGAGCACCAGTCCGCCGACCATGTCGCTGTGGCCGTTGAGGTACTTGGTGGTGGAATGCATCACCAGGTCCGCGCCGAGCCGCAGCGGCTGCTGGAAACACGGAGTGGCAAAGGTGTTGTCCACCGCGAACAGCAGGCCGCGGGACTGGGCCAGGTCGCCGACCGCGGCGAGGTCGGTCAGGAACATCATCGGGTTGGTGGGTGTCTCGCCGAAGATCATCCTGGTGGCGGGGGTGACCGCCTTGTCGATGTTCCGGATATCGCGCATGTCGACGAAGGTGAACGTCAGCCCGAACCGGGCATACACCTGGGTCATCAGCCGATGGGTGCCACCGTAGACATTCTCCCCGCAGACGACGTGGTCCCCGGCGGACAGCAGCTTGAGGATCGCGTCGGTAGCGGCGAGTCCCGAGCCGAACGCGAATCCATGGCGGGCGCCCTCGAGACTGGCCACATTCCGCTCCAGCGCCTGGCGGGTCGGGTTCTGGGTCCGGGCGTACTCGAACCCTTTGTGCCGGCCCAGGCCTTCCTGTATGTAGGTGGAAGTCTGATAGATTGGAGTCATCACGGCGCCAGCCAGCGGGTCGGCCACTTGGCCGGCATGCACCGCGCGGGTTGCAAAGCCGTGAATCTCGTCGTCGGGGAGAATCTGCGTCATGGCTCTTGGGGTTCGATGAGCGGCGAAGCTTACGGGGCCGGTGACACGTCGGCAAGCGAATCGACATCGGTGCCAGTTCCACGGGCGGCAGCCCTGGCCCTGCTGCCCTGGGAACCGGCCCATCGTGACGGGCAGGCGAGCATGTCGCCCCGGTGCCTGGTGGTGGACGATGACGCTCAGGTTCGGTCGGTGATTGCCAAGCTGCTCCGGATCCAGGGGCTCGAAACGATCGAACAACCTTCGGCCGAGGCGGCGCTGGCCTGGCTCGATGTCCAGGGCGAGGTGCCCCTGATCATCAGCGACATCCAGATGCCGGGGATCGACGGGCTGACGCTGCTGGATGAGGTTCGCCGCCGCTGGCCCAACACCGCCGTCATCATGCTGACCGGGGTGGCGGACGTGAAGACCGCCGTGGCGGCGCTCGACCGCGGCGCCATCGATTACATCGGCAAGCCTGCCCTGGTTGAGGAGGTCCGGGCCCGGGTGTCCAAGGCCCTCGAAAAGCGCGAACTGCTGCTGCGCAATCAGTACTACCAGCGCACCCTCGAGGACCGGGTCAGGAAGCAGGGCCAGCGGATCAAGGAGCTGTTTCTCGAAGGGGTCCAGACCCTGGCCAAGGCGCTGGAAGCCAAGGATCCCTACACCCGCGACCATTCCCTCCGCGTCAGCCAGTACGCCTCCCGCACCGCCGTCCGGCTGGGCCTGATCGAGGACCGGCTGCAGGAAATCCGGCTGGGCGCCGAACTTCACGACATCGGGAAGATCGGTACCCGGGAGTCGGTGCTGCACAAACCGGGTCCGCTGACTCCGGAAGAGTTTGCTCATATCGCTGAGCACACGGTCCTGGGCGAAAAAATCCTGGCGCCGCTGGCTCGGGAGACGCCGCTGGTCCTGGCCATCGTCCGGTCACACCACGAGCGGGTGGACGGCCGGGGATTTCCCGACGGGCTGATCGGCGACCAGATCCCGCTTGAGGCTCGCATCGTGGGAGTGGCGGATGCGTTCGACGCCATGACCACGAGCCGGCCATACCGTGACTCGATGACCGCGGTCGAGGCCATCGCCGAGCTCCGAATGATGTCGGGTTCGCAATTTGACCCGGTGGTCGTGGCGGCGTTTCTCTCGGCGTTTCCGGATCCGGCGCAGTTGCCGCTGAGCCTGTAGCAATGGGGTGATGTCCTGAGTAGGGGGGACTGGGGAGAATGGGTTGACTATGAGCTTCGGCACACGTCGCAGTCTGTTCGTCTCCCCTTTCGTGCATCTCCCCATCCCGATTCGTCTCGTTGCCACTTCCACCCGAACTTCACCCCCTTAGTTTGCCCTCCATGTCTGACACCCTGATGATCAGTGTTTCCGGAATGCGCGGGATCGTGGGCAAGGACCTCACGCCGGAGCTGGTGGCTCGCCACGCCGCCGCCCTCGGTGCCTGGGCCCGGGCCAACGGCAAGCCGTCGGTGGTACTCGGTCGTGATGCCCGCACCAGCGGCCCGATGTACGCGCTGGCCGCGACCGCGGGGCTGATGTCGGTCGGGGCCGATGTGATCGACGTCGGCATGGTGCCCACCCCGACGGTCCAGCTGGCGGTCGAGCATCATCACGCCGGCGGCGGGCTGATCCTCACCGCCAGTCACAATCCGATCGAATGGAACGCCCTCAAGTTCGTCGGGCCCGACGGGATCTTCCTTGACGGCGATGCCGGAGCCGCCGTGCGTGCGCTGGCTGAAAGCGGCCCGCCCAGGACGGGGTGGGAAGGGGTGGGTGTCATCCGGAAGGACCCTGATGCGATCGCGCGGCATCTGAAGCAGGTGCTGGCCCTTCCGCTGCTCGATCTGGCCGCCATCCGCAAGCGGAAGTTCACGGTGGCTCTCGACTGCGTACGGGGCGCCGGCGGCACCACGATTCCACAGCTGCTCGAGCAGCTTGGCTGCGTGGTGGTGGCCATCAACCTGGAAACCGATGGCCACTTTCCGCACCCGCCTGAGCCGGTGCCCGAAAACCTCGGCGATCTCTGTGAGCTCGTCAAACAGTCCGGTGCCGATATCGGCATGGCGGTGGACCCCGATGTCGATCGGTTGGCACTGGTGGATGAAACCGGGCGGCCCATCGGCGAGGACTACACCCTGGCATTTGCCGTGCGTGCCATGCTTGGGGGGGCAGGGGGGCAGGGTGGCAGAAACCAGGTCGTGGTGGCCAACCTGTCGACCAGTCTGGTGGTAGAGGATGCGGCTCGGGACTCTGGCGCCGAATTCCTGCGGGCCCCGGTTGGCGAAGCCAACGTGGCCCGGGTCATCGCGGAATCGAAGGCCATTATCGGTGGTGAAGGCAACGGCGGCGTCATCCTTCCGGCGCTCCATATCGGCAGGGATGCACCGGTCGGCGTGGCGTTTATCTTGCACCTAATGGCGCGTTCTGGACGGCCGGTTTCCGAGCTGGTCAGTGACTCTCCACGGTACACGATAGTCAAGGCCAAATCACCACGGGGCAAGGACTTGAGCCCGGTATTCGCCGCCCTCATGCAGCGATTTCCCGAGGCTCAGGCGGACAGCCGTGACGGTTTGCGACTCGCGTGGCCGGACCGCTGGGTGCACGTCCGCCCATCCGGAACCGAACCCATCATCCGGTACATCGCCGAGGCGCCTGACCGGGCCGCGGCGGAAGGACTGATCGACGCATGCCGATCCTTATCAAATTGAGCCGGAGCATCTGATCGAATGTGTGGCATCGTGGGGTATGTCGGGCCGCGTCAGGCCGCCGAAATTCTGCTGGCTGGCCTCAAGCGCCTGGAGTACCGGGGTTACGACTCCGCCGGTCTCGCGGTGGTCGACCGGGGCGAACTGACCGTCGTCAAGCAGGCCGGCAAGCTATCCGTCCTCGAGAAGTCGCTCAATGGTGTGATGCCCGTCGGCACCCTCGGCATCGGCCACACCCGCTGGGCCACTCATGGCGCCCCCAACACCCGCAACGCCCATCCGCATACTGATCAGAGCGGCCGGATCGCGCTGATTCACAACGGCATCATCGAGAACAGCGGCGTCATCCGCAAGGCGCTGGAGCTGCGCGGTCATACCTTCAAGTCGGAAACCGATACCGAGGTCCTGGCCCACCTGGTAGGCGAATACTTTGAAGGCGGCCTGGAGGAGGCTGTGGCCGCGGCGCTGCGCGAAGTGGATGGTGCCTACGGCATCGCAGTGGTCGCGGCCGACCAGCCCGACACCCTGGTGGCGGCGCGCAAGGGTTCGCCGCTGCTGGTCGGCGTCGGTGATGGCGAACTGTTCGTCGCCTCCGACGCGTCAGCCATCCTGGCCCACACCCGGTCGGTGGTCTATCTCGACGATGGCGAAATGGCGGTCCTCAACCGCCAGGGCTATCACGTCCGCGACCTGGCCGCGACCCGGATCGAGAAGCCGGTCCGCCAGAT
>JBEPVA010000116.1:0-12039 GCA_041691295.1 Gemmatimonadota bacterium | reverse complement strand
AGCGCTCGGTGGCGAGACCGATCACGGCATTGGCGGCGTCGAGCACCGGTTGCGCTGCACCTGCGGCTGTGGTCTCGACGTCTACACCTGCCGGACTACCGATTTTGTCTGCACCGTCAGTCCGCGAATGCACCGTGAAGTGCTGGCGCTGCAGGACCAGGGCAAGGGACCGCAGCAGATCGTTGATGCCTTTGTGGCCAACTATGGCGAAGTGGTCCTCATGGCGCCCAAGCCGGTCGGGTTCAACCTGGCCGGCTACCTGGTACCGGGCAGCCTGCTGCTGCTCGCGGCCGGTGCCCTGACCTTCTACCTCCGCCGGCGGGAGATGGTCGCCGCGGCGGAGCGGCCAAAGACGACCGGCCCCTCGGCCCGCGCTGATGGCGCCACTCAGGAAGAACTCGATCGGCTCGACCGCGCCCTGCGGGAGAACGACTGATGCTGCTCGAGGCTATCGCGGCGCTGATGGTCGGCACGGCCATCCTGGTCCTGGTGCTCGAACCGCTGATCCGGGTCGAGGCCATGCCGGTCATGGTCACCGATCCGGAAGAGGCCGAGGAATCGGCTAAGGGGCAGGCACTCACCGCGCTCAAGGAAATCGAGTTCGACCGGGCCACCGGCAAGCTGTCCGATGCCGATTACGAGGCGCTCAAGCGCCGCTACACCAACGTGGCCCTCGACGCACTGCGGGTCGAGGAGCGTCATGCTGCCGCGGTGGTACCAGCCCTCACCGGCGATCTCGAATCACAGGTCGCGGCCAGGGTCGCAGCCCTTCGGGCCGCCGCCGACCGGGCGCAGAGCTGCCCCAGCTGTGGCCCGCGCCCGGAGACCGACGCACTGTTCTGCTCCGACTGCGGCCGGCTGCTTGGCGGCGGCAATGGGTGCCGGCGCTGCCACGGAATCATCTCGGCCGGCAGCCGGTTCTGCGAGAGCTGCGGTGAGGCGGTGGTCATGAGTCGCTAGTCATTGGTCGTTCGTGCGGCTGCTTCCTCCCTCCTTGCTTCTCCCTTCGCTGTGCTCAGTAGTCGTAGATGTGATCGACGCGGAAGCCGCCCGCTCCTCCGAAGGGATCGGCCCGGCTGCCCCGCAAGATCAGAGCTTTAGCTGCAGCTCCATCCCGATCGAGAACGCCTGGAGTGCGGGGCGGCGGATGGTCGGTCCGAATTCATCGGCGTTGAATGGACTCTCTTCCACTCCGAACATCACGAAGTTCCGCAGTACCCAGGACCCGAGGGGCGCTTCCAGCGCGGCGCCGATCTGCCCCCCCAGTCGCGGTCTGGCCTGGTCGTCTCCGTTCCAGAGATCGAGCACCGGGCCGAGCACCGCCATGACCCTGCCCGCTCCGACGCCAAACAGTTTCCGGCTGATGGAGGGGGCTAGCCGATAGCGCGTGAACCCCACGCTGAGCGCGTCAATCTGGAGGGCCTGTCCAGTGCTGTCACGGGTGCTCAGGTGGCCTGGCGCCCAGGACACACTGAGACCGAACTCCCAGTGGGGCGAACTGTGTCTCACGGAAATCCCGGACTCGAATCGGCTGCTTGGTTCAGCGGTAACCCCTGGCTGGTCACGGGCTCCTCCATGAAAATCCGTATAGCTGCCGGCCGCACCCAGCGACCACTGGGCCGCGAGGGGAGTGGTGAGGCCGAAGCCCGTCGCCGTCATGGCGAGTACCCGACACAGAAAAGTGGACACGGCTCCTCCTGGCGTGGGGAAAAGGCGGGGACGGCGGTGCCGCCCCCGCTGATGGATGTCAGCGAATCTCGATCTGGCTCCAGCCGTTGGTCTTGTTGCCCTTCCCCTTGATCACGAAATTGTAGCCCGGGTGAAACTCGATCGCCGTGCTGTCGCGAATGGCAGTCCCTGGCAGTTCATCGTTGGTCAGGATGAAGTTGGAGACCAGGGTGAAGAGCTTCTGCAGGTCAGTTTTCATGACCAGCGTCTTGCTGACGTTGAAAGTGTCGATCACCCCGGTCAGGTCCTTGTAGGTCTTGCTGACCCCCGCCAGCACCTCGGCGAACGAGGGCTGGTCGGTGCGGATGACGCAGGATTCGTTGTCGTCCTCGACCGCAAAGATCCGGAACGGCTGGTTCGGGTGTCTGGCCTTGTAGCTGTCGAGCTGCAGTCCGGTCATCAGCATGATCCGTCCGCTCCAGTCGAGATTGTTCTGGTCGAAGTAGTAGGGAGCCAGCTGCTTTTCCCCGGCGCACTGGTAGTCGGTCAGCGAGTCGGTGGTGCCGGCCTGGCCGAGGATGTGAAATTCAAATTCGGGATCCCCCTTCAACCAACCCTCAAATGACTCGGTGAAGTGGGACTTGAGGAGGTACAACCCGGCCGGCGGCGGGCTGGCGGCCGGCTTACCCGGACCATTTCCCGACTCACCGGTGGTGCCACCGGACCCGCCGTTCGGCAGGCAGGGGTAGTCGCAAACCGTGGCCGCAGGGCGGGCCAGTGCCGACGGACTATTGAAGTCCTGTTCCGCCGGTACCAGGGCCAGGACCGGGATGTTGGGCGGCCGCTCGGCGCTGAGGACGATCCGGTTGCCCCGGGTATCGAATGCGATCGGCTGGTCCCGGTCGGCCCAGGCGGTGGCGACGAGGATCTGTTCATCGCCCTGCCAGCGGCGGCGATGTTCGGCCACCGGGAAGTAGAATTCCATCTCCGGCGCGCCGGTGGCTTCGTCGGTCACGCTGTCACGGATGGCGGGCAGGTTGGCGGAAAGCGCCGCCAGTCCGGTGCGGTTGTCCTCACCGAGGAATCGGCGGAACGGAAGCTTGTGCTCCCGGTACTGTGAACCATCCAGCCGGTGCCGGACGTAGGCCCGGAAGCCGGGGTCGTGCATGGCGACGGCAAAGCGTCGGGCCAGCCGCTCCATCCGGGGGAGCTGGGCCCGCCCCGCGGCCGGCGGCGTCGCGGCGAGCTGGGTGGCGTGGGGCGGGGTGGGGGCTTCACGGTCGGCGCAGGCCGAGAGTGCGGCGAGCAGAACCGGAATAGCGAGCCAGGGTCGAGCGGACATGAGGTACCTCCAGGGTGTGTTGGCGCCATGTGAAGGCGCCGGTGACGACGGCACACCACTGTAGAACCAGCTACAACGATCTCCGTGACCAATTCAAGGCGGGATGGGGCGGGAAAGTGCGAACTCGATTTTCGGGATCGGTTCCAGGCGTATCGCTCGCGAAGCGAGGGAGCGGTTCTGCGGTTCAATGGTCCAACGGTTCACGGTTCACGATCCGCAGTTTACAATTGGCTCGACTGTTGTCTCGCGCCTCTCGTCTCCCGGCTTTGGACTCCAGACCCTCGACCCTCGACCCTCGACTCTCGACCTCCGACCTCGACTCCCGACCCTCATGCACCACACCTGGCAACGCGACGCCTACTCCATTTCCACCGACCCGGCCCGGATCGATCTCAAGGCGGTCCACGACTATCTCAGCCAGTCCTACTGGGCTGAGTCTATCCCGATCGAGCTGGTGGCCAGTTCGATTGCGGGAGCAGTGGCGTTCGGGATCTATCATGGCGATGCGCAGGTGGGTTTTGCGCGGGTGATCAGCGATCGGGCCACGTTCGCCTACCTGGCCGACGTCTACGTACTCGAATCGCACCGGGGGCTGGGACTGTCGAAGTGGCTGATGGAGGTGATCGGGTCACATCCCGAACTGCAGGGTCTGAGGCGCTGGATGCTGGCGACCCGCGATGCCCACGGGCTGTACGCCCAGTTCGGGTTCAAGCCGGTGGCCAGGCCGGAATCGCTGATGGAGATTCTGGTCGTCCATCCCTACCTGAAAAACCAGCCGCGGAACCACGCGGAGAAGCCCGCTGAAGAACGCGGATAAACAGCTGGTAAGGGATCGGGCCTGAGGTGCTGGTGCCGTTCAATCACACACACCTGGCCTGGCGAGGGGCTGGGTACTCATCTCGAGACGGGCTGATCCGCGTGTATCCGCGCTCGTCCGCAGCCGCTTGCTGTTCGTGGATCAGAACTCCATCTCCGCCATCCGCTTGAGTCCGATCCTGAGTGGCATGATGGTGCAGAAGCCGCACACCACCGCAACGATCGCCAGTGGCAGGATCATGTGGGTGCCGATCGGGGTGGGGCCGCCGGAGACTTCCGCCCGCACATGCGACAGGACCGGATACGCCTCGATCGTGATGACCGCGCCCAGCAGGATGATGGCGGTCATCATGAACATCAGGCCGCCGATTCCGGTCGGGATCTGGGCGGTGTTCTCGGTATCAAATCGGGGGTAGTAGGCCCCGAAGGCCAGGGCCAGCGCCGCAATCGCAAAGGTGAGCAGCACCACCGTGACCAGGCTCAGGATCATCATGAAATCGCTGGCTCGAAGCAGCAGGTTGGTCCCCGCCGTGATGGCCACCGCCAGCGCCAGCAGCGGCAGGGTGCCGGTCCAGTACTTACTCCAGAGCAATGAACTGAGGTCGAGCGGACTCGAACGCAGCAGCCACATCTGCTTGCCCTCGAGGGATACGGCGGGAAAGATGAACCGGGCCGCAATGGCCGCCAGGACGAAACCCGCCAGCCCCTGATTGAGGAAGACCAGCAGTGTCACCAGGAAGACCGGTGTCTTTTCCCCGGAGAACAGCGGCAGCGACTTAATGTTGAACAGGTAGACGACCAGCAGCACGGCCAGCAGGATCAGCTGGCTCCACTGCTGGGTGTCGCGGAAGAAGATCCTGAGGTCCTTGAGGATGAACTCCCGCTTGGACGGAGTCAGCGCGCCGAGCAGCTTGCCCACGGTCAGGTCCAGTCCCCGGCCGCCGGTGGTCCGTCCCGCACCCTCCTGCGCCTTGGTGAATCCGTGGGCGTAGTACCGCCGGTGCAGCATTGCGCCCATCACCACAAAGGCCGGCGCCGTGGTCCAGAGCAGCAGCACCGGCAGCGGGTCGGCCACCTGGGTCAGCCAGTTCATCACCATGTGGGTGGCCCACTCGCTCGGCAGCAGCGGCGAGGTCGGTGCCTGCAGCGTGACCAGGTAGTCCAGCAGATTGCGCATCTCCTCCGGCCGGGCCAGCCGCTCGGGCCGGATGATCCGGAACAGCAGCACGAGTCCGGCGGCAGCGCCGAGCGCCACCAGGCTCAGGATGTCCCGGGCCCGGCGAGCCGGAAAGATGTTGACCAGCAACAGGGTCACCGCCGATCCGACGACGGCCGGCAGGACGAGATAGGGCAGGAAGGCCGCCGCCGCCACGAACGGAAAGAGCCATCCGCCATGATAGACGATCCCGTAGGCGGTGAAGATCGGCACCGCCATCAGCACCACCATCCATGATGAATGGACCATGGTTTCGCCGAGCTTGGCCAGGTAGAGGCGGAGCCAGTCAACCGGTGAGGAAACCAGCAGGTCGAGATCGCGGGCCAGGAAGAATGCCGACAGCGAGGTGATGATATTGGACAGCAGCAGCAGGCTGGCAAAGCTGAGCAGCACCACGCTCAGCCCCTTGGCCGCCAGGAAGGCACCGACCTCCTGCTGCTCGTGGAAATAGCGCAGCACCCGGTAGGCAATGCCGAACGCCGCTGTCCAGAATCCCGCCCCGATCAGGATCAGCAACAGCACCCTCGGGCCTGAGCCTTCGCGCTCCTGGCGGATCCGGGCCAGCGCCCCCCGCCACTTGGGGGTCAGGACGGTCCAGAGACTGGGCTGCGGCAGGCTCGACTCAGGCTTCAAGAATCGAGTCCAGTTCGCGATCGACGATTCCGCCAGTGAGCTTGAGGAACAGCTCCTCCAGCGTGGCATCGCCGGAAGCGGTCTGGATCCGCAGTTCGGCCATGGTGCCCCGCGCCGCAATCGTCCCGTTCCGGATGATCGCGATCTGGTCGCACATGCCTTCGGCCACCTCGAGTGTGTGGGTGCTCATCAGCACGGTGCCGCCCCGCTTCACAAAGGCCCGGAACAGGTCCTTGAGGAACTTGGCGCCCTTGGGATCGAGCCCGACCATGGGCTCATCGACCACAATGAACTCGGGCCGGTGCAGTATGGCGCTGGAGATGATCAGCTTCTGCCGCATCCCATGACTGTACGATTCGACCAGCTCGTGCTTCCAGTCGGTCAGCTCGAACAGGTCGAGCAGCTCATCCATCCGCCGTTCGATCGACGGTCCCTCCTGGCCATACAGCGCCGCCACGAACCGCAGAAACTCCGCCCCGGTCAGCTTGTCGTAGACGTAGGGCCGGTCCGGAATGAATCCGAGCCGGCTCTTGGCCTTCATCGGTTCGCGGTTCACGTCATCTCCGCCGATGGTGATGGTGCCGGCGGTGGGCTGCAGGATCCCCGCAATCATCCGCATCGTGGTGGTCTTGCCGGCGCCATTTGGCCCCAGCAGGCCGTACAGGCAGCCAGCGGGAATATCGAGGTCGATATTGTCAACCGCCGTGAAGGTGCCGTAGCGCTTGGTCAGTCCGGTCAGTCGAATCATCAGTGCAACTCACCCGCTCGCAGCGGTTGGGGTCTCAGTCCGGCAAGGCGCCAGACCAGGTCACTCTCCCGACCCAGCCGTCCAGTGACCAGACGGATCCGGCCCGGACCGGCAATGGCCTGCCCGAGGCCCGGGTCGACAGCCAGCCAGCCTGAATCGTAGACCTCGGCCCAGTCGTGATATTTGAGTCCGGTCGGTGTCGACAGCAGGCCGGCCACACTGCGGGCTGGCAGATCCACGGCTCGGGCCATGGCCAGGAACAGCAGCAGGCGGGCGTGGAGATCGCCGCTGCCATCTCGCAGGGTGCGGACCGGATCGACCAGGGTCACGCCATCGCCACTCCCGAGCTTGATCGTCGAGCCGATCCAGGCGATGAGTGCCGCCGCCTTGCCGGCCGCGCTCCTCTCGCTGCCGATGGCTGCGGCGGCCGCTCGTTCGATGGCGGTGTCCGCGACCGGGATCAGCAACTGCTCCCCCAGCGCCTCCAGGGTGTCACGGGCCTGCGTCGCCCGGGCGCGGGCCGAGCCGGCGCTCAGCACCGTATCCCCGAAGCGCTGCTGCCCGCCGTCGGCCAGTGCCGGGATCGGCCGCAGGCTGAGCTGTTCCCCACCATACATGTCGAGTCTGAAGCCGGAGCTCGAGGCGCTGGGTCGGTTCCTGGGAACATCCTCGAGGCGGGCCGCCACCGGTTGCGCCTTGGCATCGGCGGGCCTGAGGCCCCGCTCGATCCGGTAATTGATGGCCAGGATTTCGTACGACCCCCGCAGTAGAGTCAGCCCCATCGGCGTCCGGATCTTGACCGGCAGGCCGTTGGGATCAATCCAGCGCTGGATCGGCAACCCATCCTCGATGGCATCGAGCCGCCAGGCGTGCACGGTGTCGAACCGCGCGATGACCCAGCGGTCCCGCACTGAGTCGCCGACAGCGCTGTCGGCCACGATGAAGGTCGATTCGGCCGCCACGGTCTCCAGCTGCAGCCGCACGCTGAGGTCGCTATGGTCGAACACCCGGACCTGCAGCGTGTCGCCCAGCTGGATGTCCCGCTTGGCGGCCAGCCGCAGTCCGATCACCGCCGGGGTAATAACTGGTCCGCCGATGCGCCGGTGCAGGGTATCGACCCGGTTGTTGCTGGTGGTAATCACGGTCAACAATGAATCACCCTCAACCTTGCCCGAGGTGGTGGTGACCGTCAGCCGTTCGGTGACATTGCCTTCCCAGCTCCGCAGGTGAAAATCCCTGGTGAACCGGGCCGAGCTCTTGATCAGCTGGCGGGAAGGAGCGCCGTAGGGGGGCACCGGGTCGAGCCGCATCAGTTCGTCGACCCGCAGACCGGCTTCGCCGGTGTCGACAATCACCGATGCGAGCCCCATCTGGCTATCGGCGATCGTCGCGGCCAGGAACGACGATCCGGGCTGCACCAGCCAGGGCAGCCGCTGGTTGATCCGGGGGCGGTCGCCGGTAAACTGCCGCCAGCCCAGCCAGCCCAGGGTGCAGAGCCAGGCCAGGAGAACCAGGAAACCGATGCTGCGCCGCTTCATGATCCGCGTCGCCCCACGATTCCCTCGACGATGATCCGGTCGCTCTCCTGCTCGACCACAATCTGCAGAATCCGGTCGGCCGGACCGGCGCTCCAGCTCGCCACCATAAGTTGGGTCGCTTCCTCAAGGGCCAGTCCACCTGGTCCGGCACCGACTACCGGGGTCGCCAGCCGCCGTAACTGCCACGCCTCGGCCCGCTGCCAGGCCGAAGTCAGGGCCCGGGCAATCGTTCCGCGGCTCACCGGCTGTTCCAGGCTTTGGACCACCACGTGAATCACGAACTGTGCGGCCAGATCGCCACCGCCTGTGACCACCGCTGCGCCGGCTTCAAGCGGCATCTGGACCCGGCGCTGGGACTGGAGGGTGGGACCGGCCTGCGCGTCCAGCCGCACGGCTACAGGGGTAGCGGGTTCGAGGTGCTCGTCGGCCGGCCGGAGCACGGCATCGACGGCCAGAAAGGCGAGATCATCCACCACCACCTCGATCACGCCGGCCTGGCTTCCCGGGCGCGGCGGTACATCTCCCTCGCTTCGTCGGGGCGCTTGAGCCGGTCGAGCACCCGTCCGGCCAGCTGAAAGGCCCGGGCCTCGGTAGGCGCAAGTTCCACCGCCTGCTCCAGGGCCGCGAGCGCTGCCGGCAACTCGTTGAGCTGGCTCAGCGCCTCGCCGAGGTAGTAGTGGCTAGAGGCGGTGGCAGGCTGCAGGGCGATGGCCCGCCGGAAGACCGCGGCAGCCTCGGCCGGAACCCCTTTGCGCCACAGCACCAGGCCGAGCTGCTGATGGGTCGGGGCCGAATCGGGGCTCAGCTTGAGCGCCCGGCGGAGATCCGCTTCAGACTCGGGATAGTGCTTGAGCCGGCCGTGAACCGTTCCCCGGGCGGTGAGCAGGGTGGCGTCGTCGGGACTCAGCAGGATGGCGGCATCAAGATGCTCGAGCGCCTGCTCGGTATCGCCGGCGGTTTCCAGCAGAGCAGCCAGTTCCCGCCGGGCGGTGACGTGCGCAGGTTCGCGGCCCACCAGCTCCTGCAGCCGCTGCATCGCTTCGAGTGGTCTTCCCCGCGCGGCCGCGTCCAGCGCTCGACGCAACTCACGCTCGGCCGCCGGCATCGAAGCGGCCAGTGGGTCGAGCGCGGGATCGGTGGGAATGTCCCCGGCAAACGGGCGGAGGGAAAAGCCCGAATCGAACGCCCGCCCGACCGGGTCGGCTTCCAGGCCCCGGGTAGTGAACAGTTCGTCGATGGCCTGTTCACGTCCGGCGGCCCGGCTGCGGCGAGCGTGGCGCATTCAGCTCCGAAGTGCGGATGGCATCAATAGTTAGGTGAAAGCCAGTGAAAGATAAACGAGTCGGGAGCTGGAAGATGGGAGATGGCAGATGGGAGCGCAGAGAGGCGGAGGGCCATGTTCTCCGCCCTGCTGTGGAGGGGTTGAGGATCAGGCTGGGCCCATTCGATTCGACCCTCGACTCTCGTCCCACCGCTTTCGTTCTCCGTCCCCCAGCGCATTTTCGGTCACCGCTGGCGGAGGGGCTGCGACACCCTACCTTCGAATTGATGACTTCTCCCCTGCCGGACACCCTGTCTGAGCGCTACCAGATCGAGCGCGAGCTGGGCCGTGGCGGCATGGCGACCGTGTACCTGGCCCGGGACCTCAAGCATGATCGTCAGGTCGCGCTCAAGGTGCTGCGTCCGGAGCTTGGTGCCATGCTCGGTACCGAGCGCTTCCTCGCCGAGATCAGGGTCACGGCCGGTCTCGATCACCCGCACATCATGACGCTGCTCGACTCCGGTGAGGCCGGCGGTCTCCTCTATTATGTGTTGCCATTCGTCCGGGGCGAGACACTGCGCGACCGGCTGACCCGCGAACCACAGCTCGAGGAGGCCGACGCGGTCCGCATTGCGGCGCAAGTCGCCGGAGCGCTCGACTATGCCCATGGCAAGGGGGTCATTCATCGGGATATCAAGCCGGAAAACATCCTGCTGCACGAAGGTGAGGCGATGCTGTCGGATTTCGGTATTGCGCTTGCCCTCAAGCAGGCCGGCGGCCAGCGCCTGACCGAGACCGGCCTGTCCCTTGGCACTCCCCAATACATGAGTCCGGAACAGGCAACCGGGGAGCGGCTGGTCGATGCCCGCAGCGATATCTACTCCCTCGGGGCTGTCGTGTACGAGATGCTGGCGGGTGAGCCTCCCTTCTCGGGTCCCACCGCCCACTCGGTGATCGCCAAATTGATGACCGAGGTGCCGGTCAAGCTCTCGGTCGTCCGCCCGGGGATTTCATCTTGTCTCGATTCCGCCGTGCAGCGCGCGCTGCAGAAAGTTCCGGCCGACCGCTTTGCCACGGCGGGCGCGCTGGCCCGAGCCCTGGTTGAAAGGCCCGGAAGCCAAGTCGCTGGGCGGGAGGGGAGCACCGCCGGGAAATCGGTGGCACGGAGCCGGCTCGCCTTTGTGGTCGGCGGATTGGCCCTGATTCTGGCCCTCGCTGCTGGAGCCCTGCTCCGTGCCCACCGGCCTCGCTCCGCTGAAATTTTCCGCACCCAGGGTCAGCTGACCTCGACTGGTAACGTCGCCAGCCCGGCGCTCTCCGGTGATGGCAAGACGGTGGCCTACACTACCAGGAATTGCGCCGCCTATCCCTGCAGTTACGCCATCGTGGTTCAGGATGTCGAAGGGGGGCAGGCCCGCACGGTTCTCGAAGGCGCCGCCGCCATCAGTCTCATCTTCTGGAGTCCCGACCACCGTTACCTGGTTTTCCTGGGTCAGCTTGGCGGGGACGCCGGCAGTTTTCTGGTCTCCACGGTCGGAGGGCCTGCCAAGTATCTCGGCGCCTATTCGGCCTCGTTCCTGCCCAGGGGCGATTCGATCGTCCTCACCACCTTTGCCGAGGCGACCGGGCAACAGTGGATCCGCATCGCCACCCTCGAGGGCCGAGTGGTGGACAGCGTTCCCATCCTGCCGGCGGGCACCGGCATCGACGGCGCGTTGGCGCTGGCCGGGGGCAAGTGGCTCATCGCTGGGGTAGAGGGAAAATCGGGGCCCGAGGCGAGGGTAATGGATCGGCACGGCAAGGTGACTGATGTCCTGACTCCCGAGAATGGTTATGAAGGGGACGCACCCAGGATGTCGGACCACGCCGTCTGGATCAGGGCCCGCCTGGGCCACTCCGATCGTATGGCCATCGTCCGCTTCCAATTCGATACGGTCCTGGGGCGCGTTTCCCGGGTGGCGGATACCGCCTTCGATGCCTCGATTGGCGCCTTTGACGTCTCGGCCGACGGCTC
Source organism: Gemmatimonadota bacterium (assembly GCA_041691295.1). Lineage (GTDB taxonomy): Bacteria > Gemmatimonadota > Gemmatimonadetes > Gemmatimonadales > GWC2-71-9 > DATEHG01. Next base: position 803 of record JBEPVA010000116.1, on the reverse strand, counting down.
CACCCTCGTCTATGTCGAGGGTTCACATCTCTACGAACTCTGGTCGGTAGGCCTCGCCTCGGCGCTGGCCGGGCAATTCCCGCCCGACCACCGGGTCGCCTCCTCGACGGCGCCCATCATTATGGGGGCGCCGTCACCCGATGGACACCGCCTGCTGGTGATGCGTGCTTCGACTGCATCCCCTCAGAACCAGGATGGAGTGACCGTCTATCCGGCAGGGGGCGGTCAGGGACTGGATTTCTCGGTGCCCGGTCCGGTGCAAGGGATGGCGTGGCTGGCGGACGGCGGCGGGGCGGCCTTTGCGGCGCGGTCGGGGAATCATGTCGCCGTGACGGTCGTTGACTCGGGGTTCGGGCACCCGCGGACCGCCCTCACGATTCCTGAGTCGGGAATCAGCGACCTCGAGTCGATGCCGGGTGGCGGCTTCGCGTGGGATGTATCGCAGAGTGATGGATTCTGGGTCAGCGGGATTGGCGGGGCGGCATCGCGTCACTATCCGGCCCAGCCGGGTGAAACGGTGATTCTCGAACTCCACCCCTCACCTGACGGAACCCGAATGCTGACGGTGGCCCTCAACCGGGGCCTTGATTCCGTTCTGGTCGATCAGGTCGACCTGGCCTCTGGTGGAGTGGAACACTGGTACCAGGGCGCAGGGTCGAGGGGCTCGGCCGGCTATTCGGCTGCGGGCTCAGTGCTGGTCGCCCTCTTCCTCAACCGAGAAACCGTTGCTGTCTGGCGGGTGACCGCCCCCGGAAAGGCCGTTCCACTAGGGCAGATTCCCCGGCCGATCAACTGGCTCGACC
>JBEPVA010000115.1:0-12140 GCA_041691295.1 Gemmatimonadota bacterium | reverse complement strand
GTGTATAAGAGACAGCTCGTGCACGATGATGAAGTCCCACTTGTTGCCCCAGCCGGTGCGGCTCAAGTCCCGGCCCAGATAGCCGTTCTGGTAGTGGTTGCCATAGGCGACCGCACTCTGGTGTTCCATGCCGAGGTGGGGAGTCTCGATCAGCTTGTAGCCGTCCTTGTACCAGGGGTACGGGCCGAACCAGTGCTCGAAGCACTTCATCATCGGCTTGGCCTGGGCAAACTCGGTCCGGGCGGCGGCCGTGTGGTAGTCAAGCGGCCAGAAATCCATGGTGATGGTGCCGGCCTCGCCCTTGTAGCTGTCGCTGATGTGGGCGTACTGGGCGGCATTGACCGACACATCGTAATTGTTGATCGGACTGGCCACGAACCAGTCGTAGGTGGTGGAGCCATCAGGGTTCTTCGTGGTATCGCGGAGCCGCCCGTTGGACACGTCGATCATCGGATCGGGCATGGTGACCACGACGCGCTGGCTGTCGGGCTCGTCGGCCTGGCTGTCCTTGTTGGGCCACCATACGCTGGCGCCGAGTCCCTGGTTGGCCGTGGCAATCCAGCGGCGGTCGAGGGAATCATGGGCCCAGATGTAGCCGCCGTCCCAAGGCGGACGCTTGGCGGCCCGGGGCTGGCCGTGGTAAAAGATGGTGATGGTCTTGATGGTGCCGATAGTCTGAGCCGACTTGAGGGAGACGAAAAGGGCGTTGCCATCCCGTTTGTATTCGAGTGGCTGCCCGTCCTGGGTCATGCTATCCACCTGCATTGGTTCCTGCAGGTCGATCTGCATGGCGGTTGAGGGGCCGACGACCTTGTAACTGATCCCGTTCCAGCCCCGGATGCTGCTGTCTGCCGGCATGACCTTCACGTGCAGGTCGTAGTAGGTCACGTCCCACCAGTTGCGCTCGGGTGCGGTCAGCGAGCCGCGCAGGGTATCGGCACGGGAAAAGACCGAATCGCCCTGGGCGGCGAGGGAGCTGAGTGGCGCGATCAGCAGGACAGCGACGAGGCTGGAACGGCACAGGGCGGAGGTCAACGTGACTCCTGGTTATGCGCCAGAACGGGTGAACGAACGGGCAGAAGATAGTGCGCGGAACTGCCCTGCGCAGGAGGACGAACTCAGGCCACCAGTTCCATGTCGATACGGTGCATGCCAGGACCCCAGCCATCGGGAATCCTGCCCGTTTCGGTGGCGCCGAAGCGGGCAAAAAAGGGGGCCGATATGTGGCTGGCGCCGATATAGAGCCGGGCCCCCGCACCCGAATTCCGGAGCCGGTCGGACACCCGCTCCATGATGGCTCGGCCCAGTCCACTGCCCTGGTGCTGATTGGAAACGAGGATCCAGCGGAGCGCCAAGCTGGTGGGACCTTCAGACAGGACGCCGTAGGCACCGACGAGTTCGTCATCCAGCAGGCAGACCTGGTAGTCGCCCGGCTTTTCCGACATGAACGTTTGGTAATCCGCGCGTTCGTTGATGGCAAAGTGGGTCGGGCAGTTGCCGTCGAACAGCCGGAGGCAGGCGTCCCGGTCCGACTCGGCGAAGGAACGGAAGGCGGCTCGGATCATGGGAGGTTGGTCATGGTTCACGGTAGAAGGGTTCACGGTTCACGGTTCGTCCCGAGCGGAGCGAGGGATCTGGTTAACAGGTTCCGCGTTCCGGGTTTCGCGTGGCGCCGAATGATCGCGGTGTCTCGACTCCAGACTCTGGACCGCCGTGACGGTTTCCGGGACATTCCTGCGCAAATAGAGCAGAAGCAAGGTTACCGTCCCGGCGCCGAGGCGCCAGCTTGACCCGCCTGTGGCCACCGGTATACTTGCCAATCTGAAAGCCCGGTCCTCCTGGCCGGGGACCTGGCTTTGACTGACGCAAAGCGCGATCCCGCCTCAATCCCTGACAGCCGACTGCGTGGCATTCACTTCCGAGGGAGGGCTACACGATGGTGCGTGAGACTATGAAGCCGGGGCTGCTGGCGCTGCTCACGGTACTCGGGCTGGGTGCGGCCCGGCCGGCGATGGCCCAGGACAAGAATGAGCCGCAGATTCCGACCTGCGACAAGAAGATCGGCACGCTGGCGGTGACGGAGCCGGAGAACAAGTGGTGGACCGCGCTCAATCTCGAATCGCCGGAAGCGCTGATCAAGGTGTTCGTGTCGGAATCGAAGTGCTTTACCCTGCTGGACCGCGGCAAGGGACTGGCGGCGGCCCAGCAGGAACGGGCGCTGGCCTCGAGTGGCGAAGTACGGGGCGGCTCCAACCTAGGCAAGGGGCAGATGAAGGCGGCCGACTACGTGCTGGTCCCTGACCTGGTCAACCAGAACGCCAACGCCGGCGGCCACAAGGTCGGCGGCATCGTGGGAGGCCTGATCGGCGGCGGCGCCGGGGTCCTGGCCGGCGGCATCAGCGTGAAGAAGAAGACGGCCGACGTGGTCCTGACCCTGACGGACGTCCGTTCGACCGAGCAGGTGGCGCTGGAGCAGGGTCACGCCAAGAAGAGCGACCTGGGCTGGGGCGGCGGCGGCGGCGCTTTTTTCGGCGGCTTTGCGGCGGCCGGAGCCAGCAGCTACGCCAACACCGAGATCGGCCAGGTGGTGACCAAGGCCTACCTCGATGCCTACATCAAGCTGGTGGCGGATCTGAAGGCCAACGCACCGGATTCCAAGGCGGCCAATGTCAGCCAGTCGGTGACGATGTCCAAGCCGGGCAAGATGTATGAAAAGGCCGACGTGAAATCGAAGGTGGTGCGCGATCTCGACCCGGGGATGACGTTGTATCCCAGCGGCGAGAAGGATGGTCTCTGGTGGAAGTGCACCGATGAGCTTGGCAACGAGGGCTGGGTGCCGTCGACGCTGTTCGGCCTGGCCAAGTAGCCGGACCGGGTGCCGCAACGCCCGTCGCGCGAGTCCGCGCGGCGGGCGTTTGGCGTTTCAGGGGGCCGCAGTGATCGGCTTCATCCGGGAAAAAGGATGCCCATTGCAGCCGGTCCTTGGCGTTTCACGTGCGACAACATGCGTCGACTCGGCCGCCTCCGAGGTTGGCGCATCAAAGGCGCTGTAGCAGAAACCCCAGGTGTAGGGCGCCATGCCGGGGAGGATGATCCAGTCGATCCGGGTCCACTTTCCCCTGGCGCTGGGGTTAGTGGAATCGTTCCGGGCGATCAGGTACTGACCGGTTGGCACCCAGCGCACGATGTGGTAGCGGGACTGGGGGTGATGGGTCCATTCGGTCGGGGTGACGGAGAATTCATCACCGTAGTCGTCGCCGAAGCTGCCAAGCAGCTCCGCCGGGGGCTTGGCTGGCACGGGCGCGGATGGTGCTGGGTGGCCACATGCCAGCGCTCCGAGCAGGGCAGACGTCAGCCAACGGTTCATGCGGGGTTCCGGTTCTTGAAATAACAGACCTGAAATCCACTGAGGGCACTGACGGCACCGAGAAGGGCAACTAAAACTGGATCCGCAGATTTCGCAGATTTCACAGATGATGACTCCGATGGGCAAATCAAGAACACTGGCTCGATCAGCTTCGGGTTATTGGTAAACAGCAAAGGCGTTTCGATCTCGGGGAAGAGTGCTGTTGCGGTTCACTAGAAAAAGGCCTGTATCGGTGAGGCACCGACTAAGGCATGCGACGAGCCGATCATTGTAATCAGCGCAATCTGCGGATAGCGGTTGCAGTTGCCGTTTGCCAAATAACCAGTGTCCGCCCGAGCGATGGTCCCGACAAATATATCGGAACCATCTTCAGTGCCCTCAGTGTCATCTGTGGATGGCGGTTGCAGCTATTCGGATCTCAACGACTGCGCCGGATCGATGCCAGCCGCCCGCCACGCCGGGACCAGGCACGCCAGCATGGCCACGGCGGCGAGGACGAAGGTCACCACGACATAGGTCATCGCATCGCTGCCCCCGATCCCGAACAACAATCCCTCGATGAGTCGTGTCCCCGCCAGCGCCAGGAGCACTCCCGCCGCCGCGCCGATGGCGGTGAGCCCGAGTCCTTGACCCATGATCATGCCGATGATATTCGCTCGGGTGGCGCCGAGCGCCGAGCGAACACCGATTTCGCGGAACCGCTCGGTGACCACGCCGGCCAGCACCCCGTAGACGCCCGCCGCGGCCAGGACCAGCGCCACCACCCCAAAGGCCTCGAACAGCACCAGGGCAAACCGTCGCTCGGCGGCAGATGCCTCGACCAGCTGCTCCATCGTCGCGACTCGCACGATCGGCTGATCGGGATCGACGCTCCAGATAGCCTGGCGCAGCGCGGCAGCCAGCGGAGTCGGATCGGACCTGGATCTGACGACCAGGGTGAGCGCGCCGTCGGCGCCGTCCCACTGAACCTCGGGAAGGTAGACGGCGTCGGGTGGCTCCTCGGAGAGAGTGACCTGGTGGATGTCGCCGACCACCCCGACCACGGTACGCCAGGGACCGTCGGTCGGGCTGCCGGTGCGGATCCGCTGGCCGAGCGGGTTCTCGGTGGGCCATACCCGCTTGGCGAACGACTGGTTGACCAGCACCACGGCCGGCGCAGCCGCCACGTCGTGCTCGTCGATGTCCCGGCCGGCCAGGAGTGGAATCTTCATGGTGGCCAGGTAGCCCGGCGTGATGGCGTAGCGATGCGAACTCGGATCCTCTTCCGGATTGGCCCGTGGATGCGCCTCCAGGTGGATACCGTACTTGTCGAAATCGTCGCTCAGCGGCAGTTGGCTGGTGAGCGCGGCGGATTCGACGCCGGGGACTGCCCGCGCCGCACGGAGCGTCCGATCGAAGAAATCAAAGGTGGCGCTGTCGGCGGTGTACCGGGCGCCGCTGGTCTGGACCTGCATGGTGAGCAGCTCAGCGGTCTCGAAGCCGGGCGAGACCGCCAGCAGCCGCCGCACACTCTGCAGCAGCAGCCCCGTACCGATGAGCAGGGTCAGCGCCAGCGCGACTTCCCCGATGACCAGCGATGAGCGGGCCAGGTGGGAGCGGCCACCGATCCGGCGAGTCCCCTGCCGGATCCCCCGATTGAGATCGCGGCGCGAGGCATGGAACGCGGGCACCAGCCCGAACCCGATCCCGACCAGCGTGGTGAGGGCCAGGGCAAACAGCAGGGTGCTGCCATGGACTCCGACCTCCGACAGCCTCGGCAGCATTGGAGGGCTGAGCAGTACCAGCGCCTTGACCCCGCCGACCGCCAGCAGAATTCCGCCGGCGCCACCGGCCACGGCGAGGGTCACACTTTCGGTGAGCAACTGGCGGATGACCCGTCCCCGGCTGGCGCCCAGCGCCGCGCGCAGGGCAAACTCACCCTGGCGGAGGGCCCCCTGCGCCAGGAGCAGGTTCATCACATTGGCGCAGGCGATCAGCAGTACCAGGGCGACAGCCGCCACGATCGCGAGCAGCAACGGACGGACCCCACTGGTCAGGTCCTCGCGAAGCGGAATCGTGAGCAGACCGGCCTTGGCGTAATCGGTTGGGTGCTCCCGCACCATCGCGGCCGACAGCGCATTCAACTCCGCCGCGGCCTGGGCAACCGTCGCGGTGGACTTGAGACGGGCGATGCCGCGGAGGTGATGACAGGTTCGGCAGGCCCACGGCAGGGTCAGGTCGTACTGCATCGGGGCCCAGAGCCTGGCCGTGGGATCCACCAGGTTTTCGAACCTGGCCGGCATCACGCCGATGATGGTGTAGGGAAAGCCGTTGAAGTGGACGGTGGTCCCGATGATGGCGGGATCGCCACCGAACCGTGCACGCCAGAGAGAATTGGAAAGAATGGCCACGGTGGGGCCGTTCTTGACGTCATCGTCCGCGGCAAAATCACGGCCGAGCGCCGGAGCGGCGCCCAGTACCTTGAAATAGTCGTGGGTCACCCGCTGACCGGCCAGTCGCTCAGGCTCGGCGCGGCCAGAGAGCGTGGCCTGCCAGCTCTTGAAGACCGCGGTGGCCTCGAACGAATGGGATTCACGCCGGATATCGTCCCAGGTCGCGTAGCCAAGGTTGTCCCGGCCGGCGACGTCTGCGCCCTCCCAGAGCGAGACAATCCGCTCGGGATGTGGATAGGGCAGCGGGGCCAGCAGGATCGGGTTGATCACGCTGTAGATGGCGGTGGTGGCGCCGATGCCGATGGCCAGGGTGGCGATGGCCAGCACCGAAAAGCCGGGGCGGTTCCAGAGCAGGCGGACCGCATGCCGCAGGTCGGAGAGCAACGAGGTCATGAGGGGATCTCCAGACGAGGTGGCGGCCCGGCGAGCGCCGCGGAAGGCCAGGGCGACTGAAGCAAAGACTGCCTCGCGCCAGAACCAGCGGCGGGCGCTGGCGGGTGACTGTGCCCGCAGGCGCTGAGCGAACTGTTCTTCGAGGTCGCCCAGGACCGCCTCACGCAATTCACCCGGCAGCAGCCGTTCCAGCAGGGCGACTGCTTGAGCGGGAGGAGAGTCGGGTCTCATGACAGTTCCCAGGCGGCGCCGAGTCCGGCGGTCATGGTGCGGAGGGCGCGGAGGCTGTCCTTGACCGCAGCCCGGCCATCTCGGCTCACGGTGTAGTGGGTCTTCCGCCGGCCGCCGCGTTCGGCCGTGGCCTCTCCGAGCCGGGCCGCAATCAGCCCCTTCGACTCCAGGCGGCCAAGGGTGGTATAAATGGTGGCAAAGCTGAGGTCTCGGCCGGCCCGGGCCGCTATTTCCTGCTGGACCGTTACGCCGTAGGCTTGGTGGCCGAGGCGGAGCAGGGCCAGGAGGACGAGCTGTTCGAGTTCACCGAGTCGGACGGGCACGGGCGGCTCCATATAGTCGACTTAGTCGAATATATGATACGGGGCGGGGTTCCGGGAAGATTCAGGCGGGGGACCTGCAACAGCTATCCACAATTGGTGAACTGCAACAGCCTTCCACAGATGACACAGAATCCACCGAGGATGGGTCGTAAGCATGCCGAGCACGCATCACTCACAACAGCATCAATTGATTGAGAAACTGCAACGGCAAGAGCTACCCGCAGATTGCGCAGATTTCAGAGATGATAGCGCCGGATCATTCCTGACCGTCGTTGCGCCCAGCAATCTTCAGCTGTCTGATTGAACAGCAACTGCCTTCCACAGATGACATAGAATACACTGAGGATGGGTCGTGACCCTGCCGAGGGGCACGTCACGCACGCTGGCGTCGGTTGATGGGAAACCTGCAACTGCAACAGCTATCCGCAGATTGCGCAGCTTTCGGAGAGTATGCGGGAATGGCTGTTGCTGTTGTTGTTTACCAAATAACAGGCGCCCGCCAGCGAGATGATCCCCACGAATGATTCGGAACCATCTTCAGTGCCTTCCGTGTCATCTGTGGATGGCTGTTGCCGTAGCCCACCGCACGAGGACGCCGGCATCGGCAACCGCCTGCAGCTCCTTCTGCAGCCACGCCGACTATGGGCGTCTCCGACTGGCTGAGAGGCCCGCACTCTGACCTTCAGGGTCACGGAGGATCACGGTCCCGTCAGATCGACACGCAGCGACTCGGGCACGACCGGATTCGACACGAGCTGGATCCCGGTCCGATCGGCAAACAGGGCCGTGGAGTAGGACACCCTGACACAGGCGCCGGCAACTGAGTCGGCTGGGTAAATGCCGATGGCGTACCGACCGTTGGCGTCGGTGGTATCAATGGCCGGACTCGGGCTATAGCTGGCCAGGATGCCGCCGCAGCTATCGCGGTAGGCCGCCACCGTGACTTCGACCCCTGAAATGGGATTGAGGCTGGCGGTCACCCTGCCGGTGACCACGACGCCCGGTTTCTGGGCGCAGAGTGCGCCAGCCCCGCAGCCGACCGCCGGGGCCGAGTCATCACAACCTGCCAGCCCGACCGCCGCAACGAATGCCGCCGCTAACAATGCCGGTGGTCTCATGACCGCCTCCTTGCGATGGGTCCGGGGCAAATCCCCCGGTGCCATGATACCTAACTCGCCGGCGCCAACAGGACTGTCATGCAATTGCGATGATGGCTCCCGTCGAGCACCGCTCGAGTGGCGAGGGCATCGATTCCGAATCGGCTGCGCCAAGCTTGCCAGCCGCTCGGCACGGTGTCAGTGAACCAAGCCTGACGAACGTCACCTTATGGGCCTGGCGGCCTGGCCATGCAGGGCCGCTGCCACTGCCACCCGCAGGCGGTCACAGGCGCCCTTGATCTCCTTGCGCAGCGCCTCGACACTGCTGACCTCGGTCTTCCACCGCCGTTTGCTCAGCAGGATCTCGAGCTGGGCACAGGCACGATCGCCGGCGGTCCCAACGTGGCGGCCAGCAGGATCGACCCCCCGCAGCAATGTACAGATCTCGGCAGCACGGGAGAGGGACAAGTTGTCCGCGCCCGGTTCTCGAAGCGCCATGGCGCGGAGTTCGGTCACCAGGGCATCTGCCTCGGCGGCGGTCAATGACTTCTGCATCACCGGAGCCGGAGCCCCATGTACTCGCTGGAATAGCTCTCGCCCAACTGGCGACAGGCATCCAGTTCGATGCCGTACGACACGAACCCCAGTGCCTGGTTGACGTAGCCTGGACCGAGTCCCAGGGCCGGCTTCAGGTTCGGTTCACGGTGCATGATTCACGGTTCATGGTTCGCGGGTCACCGGTCCCAACCTGGCTCCTCAATTACCTGTCACCTCTCACCTCTTACCTTTCACCCTTCACCTCTCACCTCCACGCGCCGAGTATCGCCCCCATCGCACACAGGTAGATGAGCTGGTAACCGGTATCGATGAGCAACGAGGCCATCGATTTGTTCTGGTACATCGTGGCGATGAAGGTGATTGGAAGCGCAAAGCCGACCCAGGCGTGGAAGCCCCAGCCCAGACCATCGCGGAGCGAGTCGGCACCGAGGTGATTCAGCAACAGATTGAGCACAAAGGCGATCAGGATGAAGGCGACAAACGACCCCCCATAGGCCATCGGGGCCCGGGCCTTCATGGTTGTGAGCTGTTCGGGGGTGAAGCCGTGCGCCTTGACCCACGGCTTGGCAAAGAGGACCGGTGAATACCACAGCGCCCCGATGAACCAGGCGGCGAGGGCGGCGACGAGGATGGCGGGCCAGTTCGCGTGGATCATGAGAGGGTCCTTGGGACGGGGTTCGTATGCAGAACAATCATCGGGGACGCGAGTTCATGTGATAGGTCCGATTCCGCTGCTCGGGTTCTGGCTCTGTCTTGAACACAGACTTCGCAGATGAGGCGCATCGACAAATCGTCCAATGAAACTTTCGCCAGGAACCATATCGAAGCCGATGTGCTATTTCGCTTTTCGCTTTTCGCTTTTCGCTTTTCGCTTTTCGCTTTTCGCGGTTCGCTTTTCGCTTTTCGCGGTTCGCTGTTCGCTGTTCGCTGTTCGCTACTCAAGGTACTTCACAACCAACCGATTCACCGTATTGATATTCCGCCAGGTCGAACTGGTCTTGAACCGGCGATCGAATGGCACCTTGAAGAACACCGATTCGCTCATTTTGGTCTGGCAGAGCCAGTACACCTCTCGCCCCTTCACCACAAAATCATCATCGTCCGAATTGTGCTCGGCCAGCGCCTTGATGCCGGCGGCGCTGAGCGGCTCCTCGAGCAGGCCGACGTTCATGGTGCCCGCCGTCTTCTGACGCGCTGGCTTGAAGGGCTGGTGTGCCGCCAGGGCCCTGAGCTCCGCCTCGGAACGCAGAAAGATCGGGACGGTGTAGCCGAGTTCGGCCTCGAGCTTCTTCTCCAGCCTGGCCTGGAGCGTGGCGGCATTCTTCGTCGGCGCGTCGAAGATCAGGTTACCGCTGGCAATGAAGCTCTCCACGCCCGATACGCCCACCGACTTGAAGATTCGGTTGAGCTCGGCGTTGGTCACACGGCGGCCGCCGAGGTTCATTCCGCGCAGGAAGGCAAACAGCCTGGGCATCACGCCACGCCGAGCGAAAAGAGCCGGACCATGTCTCCCGGGGTCAGTTCCTTTAATCCATCATCCCGGAATCCCAGCCGGACCAGCAGCTTGATCGAGCCGTCGTTGTCTGGCGAGGTGATGGCCAGCAGGGGACCGAGGCCGAGCTGATGGCTGGCGTACTCAAGGACGCCGCGCGCGGCTTCCGCGGCATAGCCGTGACCCCAGTACTCGGGCATGAAGGCGTAACCGAGGTCGGCGAATTCGAGACTGTCCCGCTTGACCAGCCCGGCAATTCCCAACGGTTGCTGGTCGGTTTTCCGCAGCACGAGATAGAGCCCGAATCCATTCTTCTCATAGCTCGCAATCGCCCCTTCACGCAAGTACCGCTCAGCGCCGAGGATATCGCAGACGCCCTTGTCGCCGATGTAGCGGACAAAGTCGGGTGTGTTCACCAGGTCAAAGGCGAACGGTGCATCGGCCAGCGTCAGCCGGCGGACGACAAGCCGTGGAGTTTCGAAGACGGGTGACAAGGCAGATAGAAGATGGGAGATGGGGGTTGGGAAATGGAAAAAGGTCCCGTGACAGGAGGCGGCCGTCAAGGTTGTGGCTTGGTCGAATCCCCGGGCTCCGGAACCAGGGGACACTCCTGCTCCATCCGCTGGGTGACCTGCAGCCGGTTTTCCATGGCGCCTGACTGCGCGGCCAGCCGCCAGGCAAAATCCCGTCGAGAGCTCACCGAATCCTCTCCCTGGCTGACGGCCACCCGCCACTGGGCGCAGTAGGCCGGCAGCTCGACCTCGACGATCCGGCGGGCGCTGGTCAGGCTGGCCAGGAATTTATCGCAACTGCCAAAGGCGCTGGCCTGGGCCCGGTGCACCGCCTCGTGGGCCCGAAGCTGAGCCAGCATCAGCGAGTCGGTGATATCCGGTCGAAGACGGGTGGCGGGCTTGTCGTCCTCACAGAAGGTGAGGCCTGGGAAATCATCGGGGGTGGCCGGACGCTGGGCGTCGAGCCGAGCGGCGAGGAGCGGCATCAATCCCAGGATCAGACCTGCTGACCGGAGGTTCAGGCGGCCGCCGTGCCGGGACAGCGTACCGCGAGGAGTGCCACCAGGGCCGCCGGCAATGCCCGCGCCGCGAAGCCCAAATGGAGGATGGCAAAGGCGCTGAGTGCCGCTCCGGCCAGGAAACCGGTGAGGGCCGGGAGCTGTTTGTGCAGCCGGCTCCGGGCCTCCGGCGCGGCACCGCGGATAGCCCGCACCAGGTCGAGTGTCACCTGGGTCAGGTTGCCGGTCATCACGGTCGACGCGGGAAAGGCAGGGACGATTTCCCGCATGAAGGCGTTCTGAAAGGCCATGGCCACCACCCCGATTCCGCCGACCAGCACGACCGACTCGGTGGGCAGGGCGGTGGCGCGGAGGTGGCCCGATTCGACCATCAGCCCGGCGGCGAGAAAGACCATCAGGCCGACGGCCTGCGCCATCAGCAGGCGCCGGGCCGGCGAGGCCGCCCCCCGTCGAGCGGCGTCCACCATCAGCGCGGCCATGGCGACACCGATCATGAAGTTGGGGATCATCAGGAGGCGAGTGAGGACGGCGGAGCCGTCACGGGTGCCGACTGCGGCGCCGGCCAGGACCAGGTTGCCGGTGACGTGGGCGGTGAAGAGGCCGGCCAGCACCACGAAGCCGGCGGTGTCCACGAACCCCGCCACCCCGCTGTACAGACAACTGAAGCCCCAGTCCCCGAATGGCAGCGGCCCGGAGGAACGGGGGCCTGGCGTCACCGCTCGTGCCAGCGCAGCTCGACCCCTTCGGCATCTCCGAGGGCGTCACGCAGCACCTCGAGCAGGTGATCGGTGGCTTCCCCGTCCTTGGTCAGGAGGTCGATGGTGTCGGCGGTGAAGTAGTAGTCGATGTCTCCCATGGACTCCTCCTCCAGCACTTCTCTGAGATACTGCATCTCCGCATCGGTGATGCTGCCGACCAGGGCGTTGGTCGAGGTATCGTAGAGGTCGATCATGGTCTCGCGTCGGTCGCAGGGTGGACAATGGAATCGGGCCAGCTACATCATGGCGACGAATCGGCCGACGTCAAGGAGGGGGTGCCACCCGGTCAGGGAGCGTGCTCGTGGACCCCGATCCAGGAGGCCGGAATCGGATTGTCGGGGCGCTCATCGTCCCAAGAAGCGGCGCTGATCCACCAGCGGGTGCCGTCCCAGTAGAGCATGACGTAATTGGGGGGGGGGGGGGGGGGGGGGGGGGGGGGGGGGGGGGGGGGGGGGGGGG
>JBEPVA010000114.1:0-12603 GCA_041691295.1 Gemmatimonadota bacterium | reverse complement strand
GCCAACGGCCAACGGCCAACGGCTAACTGCTAATGGCTGATAGCTCCAATCAGCGGCTCGAAATGCACCACGATCGGCCGCACCAGCCCCGGCACCTCACGGCCACTCGGCCGGTGAGCCGTCACCGTCACCACGACGCTGTCCGGAGCAATTGTTCCCGTGATCCGGGTCAGGGTCACCGCGGTCTGCGGCCCACCGTTGATTCCGGTCGTCGCGGTATCGACCAGCCCGTGGCCGGGGAATTCGACGGTCCGATCGGCCGGGGTGGCAAAGGCCGGGCTGGTGATCGTGAAGATCAATCGCCGGTTGGCGATCGGTCCAGCCGGCTGAAAGCTCTGGAGTGACACCTGCAGCGAATCGGACACCACGGTATTGCCATCGACGGTGATCGAATCGCTGCCGGTCAGCGCAATCGTGTCGCTGCGGGCACTCAGTGAATACGTGATGACGGTGGAGCCGAGGGTGCCGACCCGGGCCTGGATCCGGGGAGAACCTGAGGTGCCGGCCCCGACGATATACGGAATGGCCGAATCGATGACCACCGCCAGGGTATCGGCACTGGTCCATTTGATGTTGCCGTCGATGCTGTCGCCCTGGAGATTCAAAGCCCTCGCATGCAGCGTCGGGGTGACGAGGTTGATGGTGTCCCGGTCTTCCATGGTCGGGAACTGGGGCGAGACCACCTCGATGGCCACCACTCCCGTGGTGTCGCCCGCCAGTGAACTGCAGCCCGCCACCAGCGCGAGCAGCACCATCGCGCGCTGCCGGCCGATCATGTGGCCTCCGGTTCTCCATCCGCTTCCAGCTGGCGCAGCGTACTCTCGGCGTGCTTGATCCAGCGGTCGGCATCCGGTCCCCGCGGAGGCCGGGCCAGGAAGGTACGGAGATGGGTGGCGGCGGTGCCGGGGTCGGCCTTCTTGATCAGCAGGAAGGCCATGCCGTAATGGGCCCCGACCAGGGTGGGGTCAAAATCGAGGGCGCGGCGATAGTGCCGCAGCGCCTCGTCGGTCTGCCCGGTCTTGGTAAAGGCGATGGCCATGTTCTGCAGGATCTTGGGATCGGTGGGATGATCCCGGAGCGCCAGCCGGTAGCTGGTGAGCGCCGCCTCGTAGTCGCCCTGACGTTCCAGTGCGAGCGCCTCATTCAGGTAGTCGAGGCGCTGGGGGCGGAGGGACTTCGATGGCTCTGATCCGAACAGCCGGCGCCAGAAACTCATGAGGCTGATGGGAGTTCCCCGGATGTTGTCCAAGTGGCGAAGATACAGTAAGATAGCCCGGGGGCCGATAGCTGGCAACGGAATTCCAGGCCCCGAATCAGCAGTGGAGGAACCATGCGCAGGACGCCTTTGCCCGGCCCCCGAGGGGTATTCGAAGTCGACTGGCCCTTCTTCGGTGAGATCTGTCGTTCGCTGGCACTCAAGGTGGCCCGGGAATACGATCCGGAGGTGGTGCTCGGCATCGCCCGCGCGGGGGTCATGCCCGCGGTGGTCGTCGCCTCGATCCTGCAGCGCGAAATTGCCTCGATGACGGTGGCTCGCACCGAGGTCGGTGGCGAGCCGGTCCTGGTGGCGGGGCCGCCGTACACCATCGAGGGGCGGCGGGTGCTGCTGGTCGACGAGACCTGCGATACCGGCAGCACCATGGTGCTGGCGCTGCGTGAAGTGCGGGCCGCCCGCCCTGCGGCGGTGCAGACGGCCGTCTCGTTCCGGACCGGCCTGTATCAACCCGACTTCCACGCCTTTGAAACCTCCAGCTTCATCATCCTGCCTTGGGATCGTGAGGTGGTACTCAACGGTGAGCTGGTGATCCGGCCCGACTACGCCGCGCACCTCAAGGGGGCCGACTGACCCACGCTGACCCCACGCCGTGAAGCAGCAGCTCAGCGACGCGCTGCGCGCCTCCCGCGCCGACTACACCGAAATACGCCTGGAGCGGTCCTGGTCCTCCACCGTGGCCCTGCGTGGCCGGCGGATCGAGGGGGCTCAGACCGCCTTTGATTGTGGCGGCTTCGTTCGCTGCCTCAACCGCGGCTGCGGCTGGGGCGCCGCCACCTTCACCGGCTTCGACGATCTCAGTGCCATGGTGGCCCGGGCCCACGAGCTTTCGCTCGCGGTGAGGCTCGAGCAGCCGATCAGGCTGGCCGAGATTCCACTGCGCCAGGATGATGTCAGGGAGGATCTGGACGGTGATGCCCGCGGCATCCCGCTGGACCAGAAAGTGGCGCTGCTGGTCGGGCTCAACAACGAAATGCTGGCGGTTGACCGCCGGATCGTCGAGACTCAGGCGGCCTATCGCGATGAGGTCACCGAGTGGTGGTACGGCAACAGCGACGGAATCCTGCTGCATGAGCTCCGCCCCGAGATCACCCTTTCGGCGGTGGCGGTGGCTCGCGAGGGAGACATCATCGAGCGGGGGCTCGAATCGCTGGGGCTCCGTCGGGGCTGGCTGTCGGTCCACGGCCGGGAAGGGATGTTCCGTCAGGCCGCGGAGCGGGCGGTGGATCTGCTCAAGGCGCCACGGGCGCCCGGCGGGCGCTACCCGGTGGTTCTCGATCCGCGCCTGGCCGGTGTGTTCATTCACGAATCGATCGGTCACCTGAGCGAGGCCGATTTCCTCGCCGAGAATCCGGCGGCCCGTACCTTGATGAAGCTGGGACGCCGGGTCGGGCCCGATGACCTGAACGTCGGCGACGACGGCAGCGCCAGCGGCCGTCGCGGCACCCTGCCGTACGACGATGAAGGCACTCCGACCCGGAACACCACCCTGATCCAGAACGGCGTGGTGGTCGGCCGGCTGCACAACCGGGAGACAGCGGCCCGCGCCGGCGAGCCTCCGACCGGAAACGCCCGGGCGCTCTCGTTCCGGTATCCGCCGATCGTCCGGCTGACCAACACCTACATCGCCAATGGACGCGGCAGCTTCGATGACCTGATCCGCGACATCAAGCTCGGCATCTATGCCTGCGACGCCACCGGTGGACGCTCCCATCTGGAGGACTTCTCACTGACCTCCGGCTACGCCCACATGATTCGCAATGGCAAGGTGGCCGAGATGGTGAAGCCGGTGACCCTGGCCGGGAAACTGTTCGAGACTCTGGAGCGGATCGAGCGGATCGGTGGCGATTTCCGCTGGAACGAGATGGGAGGCGGCTGCGGCAAGAATGGCCAGGTGCCGCTGGCGGTGAGTGAAGGGGCGCCCCACGTGCGGCTCAGCGAAATACTGGTCGGGGGTGATGCCCGGTGATCGGCGCCCTGCTGGCCCGGGCCATCCGGATGGCAACCGTGGCCGATGCGTCGGAAAAGACTGACGAGACCGTCACCCTGCGATTCGAGGGCGGGCGACTCAAGCAGGTGGGCTGGGCCCAGGAGCGCGGGGTCAATCTCCGCATCCTGGCGGAAGGCCGACTCGGCGTTGCCGGCAGCACCGGTGATGAACTCGAACCACTGCTCGAGGGAGCCCTGGCGTCGGCCCGCTCCGGAGAGCCCGCCGAACTGGTGCTGCCGGCTCCGGCACCGCTCCCTTCTGTCATCACCCATTACGTCGGTGCCGCCTCGGCAACCGTCGCCACGCTCACCGATCTCGGTCGTGGGCTGGCCGACCGGCTGATGCTGGACGATTGCCAGGTCAACCTGACCGTCGAGCGATCGCTCGGCATCGTGCGGGTGGCCAATACCCGCGGCATCGAGGCGGCGTACGAAGTGTCTGGCGTCAGCGTCTGGGCCCAGCTGGTCAAGGTGGTTGATGATCAGGTCATCGTGATCGAGGACCAGTTGGCCGGCGCCGATTTGCCCGAGCTGGCCGATCTCGAGCGAATGGTCAGCGGGATTCAGCGGCGGCTGAAATGGGCGGGCAGGACCGCCGATGCGCCGGATGGACGCCGGCCGGTCTGTTTCAGCCCCAGGGCGGCGCAGAGCCTGCTGCTGCCGGTCCAGCTGGCCTGCATCGGCAAAACCGCCCTGCAGGGCAGCTCGCCGCTGGCCAACCGGCTCGACCAGCATCGCTTCGACACCGCCTTTTCACTGGTCGACGATCCGTTGCTCAATGGCCGCAGCGGCTCCCGGCCCATGGATGATGAAGGGGTGCCCAGCCGGCGGTTTCCGCTGGTGGAGGGCGGCACCGTCCGCGGGTTCATCTACGATGCGGAGACCGCGACCCGGGCCGGGGTGACCCCGACGGGACACGCCCGCCGCACCACCTTTGGCAAGCCACAGCCAGCCTACACCAATCTGGTGGTGGGCGCGGGTGCCCTGGATCATTCGCAACTGCTGGCCCTGATCGATGACGGACTGCTGGTCGATGAACTGCACGGTGTGGGTCACGGCAACGCGATCAGCGGCGCTTTTGCCTATCCGGTGGCCCTGGCTTACCGAGTCGTGAATGGTGAAATCGTGGGGCGGGTGAACGCCACCCAGGTGGCCGGCAACGCCTATGACCTGCTCGACCGGATCAAGGGACTGGGTCGGGAGGTGCGCTGGCACGGCAGCCATGCGGCGCCGCATATCGTGGTCGATGGAGTGGCGGTGGTGGGGGGCTGAACCAACTACAGGAGAAGGGAGATAGAAGAGGGGAGAGGGGAAAAGCCCCGGTTATTGAGATCTCATCCCGAGCGTAGCCAGGGTCGATTCGAATACGGTGGGGCTTTGCTCGAAGCGGTTCGCATTTCGCTGTTCCCGCAGTCAGTGCCACAACTTCCGCACAAACATCCACATCCCGTACATCACCAGCGCGCTGATCGCGAAGGTCGCGAATTCCTGAACCAGATGTATGCGCCGCCGAGGCCCGGTGGGCGGCTCGATATCGGGGGTCCGTTTGTAGCGAATGTGGTAGGCGGCCATTCCCCAGCGTTCCTTAACGGGCACTCGATTCTCCGCTCAGTGCCGCGAGGCGGCGTTTGGCTTCCTGCACCCTCGGCTGCAGCTCCGGGTCAGCGTCGCGCCACTGTTCGACGACCTGACCCCAGGCATTCCGGGCTTTTTCCCGGTCGCCCGCTTGCTCATATAGCACTCCAAGGTGCTGCCACGCTAGGGGCAGGTCGAGCGCGTCCGTACTGGCCCGGTTCGACTCCGGAGTCGAGACGAACCGTTCATAGGCACTTCGGGCCGAGTCGGGCTGGCCGGCGGCGGCCCAGGCCCGGGCCAGTTCGGGGAGATTGCAGACCTGGCAGCCACCCCGCTGCATGGCCTGCTCCACCTGGTCCGGCGCATCGGCCGGCCGGTGTTCCGAGATGGCGTTGGCCGCTTCGATGATCAGCCGGAAGCTGCCAGTTCCCTGGGCTGGTGGCGTCTGCAGCCTGGCGTTCTCGGCCAGCATCGAGCGGGACCGGGCCGGTTCACCGGCATAGGCCAGCAGATAGGCGGTGAAGAGATAGGGCCGGTTGGCCACTGGAATCGAGGCCATCGGGTGCTGGCTCAGCGCCTGGTCGATCGTCTTGAGCGCTCCGACCCGGTCGTCACTCAACCAGAGCTGGACCTGGGCCTGCCGCAGCTTCGAGTTGAGCGAGAACTCGCTGCGGCCGAGCTTGTCGGTGATCACGGCCATCTGGGCCAGCTTCTGGTCCGCCTTGGCAATGTGGCCATGGGACAGGTCGAGGTCGGCCAGCGAATTGAGGCTGCCCAGCTGGATGAACGGATCGGAGCCGGACTGACTGGCCAGCAGTTCGATGGTTCGCTGGTAGCCGGCCTGATCGCCGGCGGCGTACTGGACATCGGCCGCCAGGAAATCGACTCCGGTGTTGCCGGGAAAGTGGCGGCGCATGGCGGCCACCAGTTCCTGGGCCTGCTGAATCCTGCTCTGGTTGATCTGCGAGGTGATCAGGTTGGAAAAGGCGGTGAAGGTGCTGGAGTCCGCCTGCAACGCCCGGTTGAGCACCGAATCGGCCTGGGGGAATTGCCGCTGCTGGATGTACAGCAGCGCCAGGTTGTTGAGGGCCCATGGATCATTGGGTGTTCCCTCCAGTAGTGCCCGGTAGGCCTGGACCGCCTTGGGCTCCTCGCCGTCGAACGTGGAGTAGTACGACCCGATGGTCAGGTACCGCTCCCGCTCGGTCAGCCGGTCCTTGTTGGCAAAGGCGCGGCTGAGCGCTTCCTGTGACTTGTCCTGGTCTCCGATGGCCTGGTAGGCTACGCCGAGCTTCCGCCACGCCATCGCAAAGCCGGAGTCGAGCCGTACCGATTCCTCCAGCAGGGCGATCGATTGCTGGGAGTTGGTCCGCATGTCGAAGCCGCGGATGGCCTGGGAATATTTGCGCAGCGCCTCGAGCGAGGAGGTCGAGACCTGCTGGAGCGGCGTACTGGCATTCACCGACCTGAGCGATTCACCGATCTTCCGCCGCAGTTCATGGCTCAGCCGGTCAAGCGCCGGCAGGACCTCGCTGGAATCGGCCGCGGTTTCCCGGAAGGCAGCCAACGTCACACCGCTGTCAGGCGTGACCAGCTGCGCCGTGATCAGGTACCCCCGCCCAACCGGCTGCAGGTCTCCACCCAGCACCGCCTTGGCGCCACTTCGCTGGGCCACCTCCCGGGCCACCGGAAAGGTCATCTTCGTGTCCGCTGGCCGCTGCATCAGCGCCAGCGTCTGAGCAATCTGGGGTGCATCGACCAGCCGGATCGTCTTGGACTGGGTCAGGTCAATTCGCAATGCCTCGGTCAACGAGGCCGCGATGGCCGAATCCGCCCCGTGACCGTTCATATCGGCAATCAGGATGGCATCGCGCTCGTTGAGCAGGCCCTGCGCCACCAGTGACTGCCCGCCCAGCACCCCAGTGAGTTTCAGCCCGACCAGGAGTGCGGCCAGCACCCCGCAGCCGATCATCAGCCGGCCCGGTGTCAGCCAGCCGCCCGACGCGGTAGTAATGGCCGCGAGACTGCCAGTGGTCGCGAAGCCCGGCTGCTCGAGTCGCTGCCTCAGTTCCGCCGCACTGGCAAATCGCTCGGCGGCCTGCTTTTTCAGCAGCCGGTCGATCAGCGCCGAGAGGTCAGCAGGAACTTCAGGCCTGACCTCGCGAATCGGCCGCTGAATCTGGGTCAGCTGCGCCGCCAGCACGGCCTGCGGGGAGGAGCCTCCGAACGGCGGTTTGCCGGACAACATCTCATACGCCACGACACCGAGGGCATAGAGATCCATCCGGTGATCGGCGTCGGGGTCGGCTGCCGCCTGTTCGGGCGCCATGTACGAAGGGGTACCGATGGCCAGGCCGATGGTGGTGAGGCCGGTCCCCGGCGCCGCAATGGCTCCGCGCTCCGCCGCGGCCTTGAGCGCCTTGGCCACCCCGAAATCGGTGACCACGGCGTGCTGCTTGGAGATCAGGATATTGCCCGGCTTGATATCGCGGTGGACCAGTCCATGCGCATGGGCATCGGCCAGGGCATCCGCCACGTCGCGCAGGATCCGGACGGTTTCGGTCACCGACAGCCTGCCGTCCCGTTGCAGCCGTTCCTTGAGTGATTCCCCTTCGACGAACGGCATGGTGTAATACAGCAATCCATCCGCCTCGCCGGTCTGCAGCACCGGTACGATGTGTGGATGCTGGAGCTGGGCCGCCACCTGCACTTCCTGGCGGAATCGGTCGGCGGCAATGCCGCTGCCCAACTCCGGCGGCAGCACCTTGATGACTACCCGGCGGCCCAGTGCAATCTCCTCGGCCACGAAGACACGACTCATCCCGCCGCCGCCGAGCTCGCGCTCGAGCCGGTAGCTGGTGCCCAGTGCGGCCCGAAGCCGCTCTTGAATGTCCATCATGAGGGGAGACGGGCGGTCGAACCGCCGCCCGGGTCGGTACTCAGGCCGGCTGGCCCAGCGCCTGGCTGTAGGTCTGGCCCTGCGCCATGCGCTCGTACATCGTCTGTAGCGTGTCGGGCGAACCGGCCAGGAAGCGGCAGCGGGCATCGCCGCGGGACATGCATTCGACTTCCATCACGCCGACAACGCCTCCCGCCACCCGGCCGAAGAAATCAGCCAGCATTCCGCTGGTGAGGTGGCAGGAGGGATACGTGGCACCGGCGCCGGCATCGGCCTCGGACCAGTCGGTCGAATCGAGGGCCATGACCGCCGGTGTGAGCTTGCTGCTGGCCAGGCTGCCCCATCCCGACTCGGCAAAGAAGCGGGACAACACCTCGCCGAAGTGGCGGCTGTCGAGCTCACGCGGATGATCGACACCGTGGGACTGCTTGAGCCAGGGGAGAAAGCCGTTGAAGATCTCTTCGCCGCCGGCGAATCCCGCTTCCTGCAGATAGGTGGCCGACTGGAGCCCGGTGTCACGCTCGAGGCTGGCGCGCAGCTGATGCAGCGCGCGGCGACCGACCGGGACGCAATGGTGTGACACCAGCAGGGTAGGAGCGTTCATGAGCGGCTCGTCAGAAGATGCTGGAAACTAGGCTTCCAAAGTCGGTTGACGCAAGGCTTTATCTCCAACTCGGCGAACGAGTTCCGCCTCATCGATCACTTCGATTTTGAGGGTCTGGGCCCGTTCCAGTTTGCTGCCGGCTTCGGTACCAGCCACCACGGTATCAGTCTTTTTGGTCACACTCGCCGTCACCCGCCCGCCGGCCTGCTCGATCAGCCTGGCGGCCTCACCCCGGCTCAGCGTGGGTAGGGAGCCAGTCAGGACGTAATTCTTTCCCTCCAGTGGCCCGCCGGCCGAGATGGCTTCCGGTTCCGTCGTGGTCAATTCGGCATCGATCAATTTCTGCAGCAGCTGCTGGTTCCGTGGCTCGGCAAAGAAGTGGACTGCCGCTTCCGCGATCGCGGGCCCGATACCGGGCACCGCGCCGATCGCGTCCTGGTCAGCGGACCTCAGGGCATCGAGCGTCCCGAAGCGCCGGGCCAGGACCTGGGCTACCGTTTTCCCGACATGACGGATACCGAGTCCGAACAGCAGGATCGACAGTGGCTGCTGCCTGGATGTCGCAATCGCCGCGACCAGTTGCTCCGCCGACTGCTCGGCAAACCGCTCCAGATCGACCAGCTGCGCGGCGGTGAGGCGGTAGAGGTCGGCCACATTCTCGATCAATCCCGCTGCCAGCAGCTGCTTCACCCGTTCGTAGCCCAGGCCGCGGATATCCATCGCGTCGCGGCTGGCAAAGTGCACGATGCCTTCGAGAACCCGGCCGGCACAACTGGCGTTGGGGCAGTAGCGCATCGCTTCATCGGCGGGGCGCTCGACCGGGGTGCCGCAGGCCGGACAGCGATCGGGCATCACGAATTTCGTCTCGCTGCCATCGCGCCGGTCGCGGAGCGGACCGAGGACCTGGGGAATCACTTCACCGGCCCGGATGACCTCGACCCAATCCCCGATCAGGATACCCTTCTGCTCGATCTGGTCCTCGTTATGAAGCGTCGCGTTGGAAACGGTCACCCCGCCGACTTCCACCGGTTCGAGCACCGCGTACGGGTTGAGCGCACCGGTGCGGCCCACATTGACCCGGATCTCGAGCAGCCGGGTAATCGCGACTTCAGGCGCGAATTTCCGGGCAATGGCCCAGCGTGGTTCCCGGTCACCGACCACGCCCAGGTCTTCATGCAGGGCCAGCCGGTCGATCTTGATGACCACGCCGTCGGCGTCGAACGGCAGAGTCGGCAGCAGTGATTCCAGTTCCGCCACCTGCTGCTGCACCTGAGACAGGTCCGTGGCCCGCTGCCAGTGGGGCTCGACCTGGAAGCCCCACGCACCCAGCTGCTTCAGGACATCCGCTTGCAGGGCAAAGGGGCTCTTGCCCTCGATGATCTCGACGTGGAAGGCAAACATCCGCAGCCGGCGCCGCCGGGTGATCCTGGCATCCAGTTGGCGCAGGGCGCCAGCGGCCGCATTCCGCGGATTGGCAAACAGCGGCTCCGCCTCTCGCTCCCGCTCGGCATTGACCTTGGCAAAGGCCTCGCGAGTGAAATAGACCTCGCCCCTGATTTCCATCAGGGCCGGGTGATTTGTGCCGGCCAGCGCCAGCGGCACGTCGGAGATGGTCCGCAGGTTGGCGGTGATGATCTCGCCGACTTGCCCGTTGCCGCGGGTGGCGCCGCTGGCCAGCCGGCCATGCTCGTAAGTCAGGCTGACGGCCGAACCGTCGATCTTCACCTCGGTGGTGTAGCCCGCCCGGCGGACATCGGCGTTGATTCCCGCGTTGCGGTCTTCCCAGCCCTGCAGCTCTTCGGGAGTGAACGCATTGGCCAGGGACAGCATCGGCCGGCGATGATGCTGTTTGGTGAGTGCACTGGCCGGCTCGGCTCCGACTCGAAGAGTGGGGCTGTCCGGGACCTGCAATTCGGGATGGGCTCGTTCGATTGCCTGCAGCTCGCGCAGCAGCAGATCATACTCGGCGTCGCTGATGTCCGGCGCATCGAGGACGTAGTAGGCGTGGTTGGCGCGCTTGAGCAGGGTGCGGAGTTCGGAGGAGCGCTGGGAAGCGCTCTGGCCATTAGCCATTAGCCGTTAGCCTTTAGCGAAAACGGAAAGAGCCGCGGGGTGTGGTACCTCACGGCTCCGATATGAAGATGCATGGACTAACGGCCAAGAGCTAACGGCTGAAGGCTCGCGTCAGCGAGCCGCCGCTTCCTGCGCCAGCACGGTCATGGCCACGCCGACCAGCCGGTCGATTTCCTCGGCGCTGGCCCGGGCCAGGATCCCCTCGTCCCACGGCCCTTCCTTGGCGGCAAAGTCGTCCAGCAACCGGCGGAGGAAACCGATCAGCGCCACCCGCTCCCGCTCGCGCGCGCGGGCCGGACCGGTCGCCGCCAGACCGGTGCGCTCCTGCAACCGCTCGAACCGGTGGGCATTCCGCAGCGCCTTGGCGGTGAGGCTGGCAATGACCTGGCAGAAATGGACGTCGGACTCGGTAAAGGCCGGGCCATCCCGGAAGGTCCGCAGGAACATCGCCCCGATGGCTACCCCTCTCCAGGTGATCGGCACCACCGTGATCGACTTGACCCGGCGGTGGGCCAGCGTGCCCCGGGCATTGGTCAGCGAGGGGTCGCTGGCCACATCCGGGATGAACACGGTCCGCCCCGAGCGCAGCGCCCGTTTGAGTTCAGGGTAGCGGTCCAGGTCGACGACGTAATTCCGGATGCTGGGGTCCTCGTAGCTGGCCACCAGCCGCACTGTCTGGTCGTTCTTCTCGACCAGGAAGATCGAGCAGCGGTCAAGTCCGAACGCTTCGCCGAGCCGGCCGGCAACCGACTGGACCACATCGACAAAGTTGAGCGATCCGGAAATTTCCTGCAGGATCTCGATGGTGGCGAGCAGGTGTTTGCGCTCGCGCTCCAGCTCCTGATTGCGATGCGTCAGGCGTTCCATCTCTTCTGCGTTGGGCGCGGACAAAGCCGGGTTGGTCATGGGTACCGTGGGAAGGGGCTGGCCCAAAGCTCGTCAGCAGCATCCGGGGGGTCAAGCGACCGGCCAGAATTGCCTCCCGCGCCCGGACGACTAGCTTCACGACAGGATCAACCGTTTGTCAGGAGGCCACCATGCCGGATGATCGCAAACCATTCGAGGAAGACTCCCAGCTGCCCTCTCAGCGCCCCGCCCGGGGCGAGGGACCCGGGGCCGGAATCTTCTTTGCCGGACTGGCGCTGGGCACCGTTCTGGGCGTCGGCGCCGCGCTGTTCTTCAATTCTTCCCGCGGGCGAAGGGTGGGCCAGTACGTCCGGGAAGAATTTGACGACTGGCGAGTGGAGGCGGGCCGGGAATTGGGCCGTCAGGCCAAGCGGGTCAGGCAGCGGGCCGGCAAGGCGGCCCGGGGAGTCCGCGAGGCGCTGGAGGACCGCTTCGACTGAGCGGGCCGGACCAGATCAGTCGTCGTTCTTGTCCTTCTTGCCTTCGATCTGGCTCAGGTAGAGCTGGGCGTCCTGCTTGTAATGCGGGTCCATGGCATCGGCCACCGGCAGGGTCTCGACCAGATTGAGCTGCACCCGGGCCTCGGTGTACCGGTCCCGGTCGATCAGGATCTCGGCCAGATCGAGGTGATGATAGATCCAGTCCGGGTGGTACTGGATCGCCTTGTTCATGTTGTCGAGCGCGCCCTGCCATGACGCCTCATTGAAAATGCCGGCGCCCATGAAGCTCTTGGCGAAAAAACGGGTCAGCCCCGACAGTCGCATGATCTCCGCATTCCACCGGCCCAGCACATGATAGGCGCCATCCTCCTCCGGGTTCAATTCGATCGAACGCAGCGCCTCCGCCCTGATTTCGGAGGCCCGCTTGACCCGTTCCTTCTTGCCCTTGGTCAGCGAGGCGCGTCCGATGGCCGCCGCCAGGATGTAGTGCGACTTGGAACTGGTCGAATCGATCGCCACCGACCGGCGCGCCAGCCACTCGGCGCGGGCGTACAGCGAATCGCGGTCGGCGCTCTTCACGCTGTCCGGCGTCTGCTTGCCGATATCCACCAGGGCCTGGGCCGCCCGCCAGTTGGCCGTGGGATCCAGCGAGTCGACCGCCAGCGCCGCTTCGTAGTGCTGGAGTGCAGCCCGGGGATCGAATTTCTGGGTCAGCTCCTGGACTCCCATGGCCACATGTTCCGCCGCGGTTTGGGCGGCCAACCCGAGCGGGCAGGCAGTGAGCGCCAGAGACAGCGCGAGCAATCGGGCGGTTGGATACATGCCGGTCTCCAGTCCGAAAATG
>JBEPVA010000113.1:0-12649 GCA_041691295.1 Gemmatimonadota bacterium | reverse complement strand
CGGCCGGCGATCCAGGTCGCGCGCCTGGACGGCGATGGGCTTGAGCCCGGGAGCAAGCGCCACCGCCCGCTCACCGAGCCAGGAAGAGACGACGGTATAGACCGCTGCCCGCCGTGCCACTCTCCGGTACAATCGCGCGCCCAGGGCATTCCCAGCTGCGACCACCAGATCAGAGCCGTGTGAAGTAACGACCAGCGGGATGCCGCCGGGGCTCAGCGCATAGCTGGCGGCCAAGCCACCGGGA
The DNA here is from genome assembly GCA_041691295.1 of Gemmatimonadota bacterium. GTDB lineage: Bacteria > Gemmatimonadota > Gemmatimonadetes > Gemmatimonadales > GWC2-71-9 > DATEHG01. The sequence goes on along the minus strand of JBEPVA010000113.1, from coordinate 12,405 downwards.
AACCACCAGTGGGCGTGCACCAGGTCCGGCTTGAAATTTCGGATGGCACTGTGAATCGACGATCGGGTGGACCAGATCAGTCCGAGCAGCGCCGCCTTGGCACGCCATCCGCCCCGGACCTGGTCGGCCATGGTGCCGGTATAGGCGAGAGTTTCCCAGCTGCGCGGCGCGTAGTGATAGCGGTGGACTGGAATTCCCTCGTACGATTCGTCCGTCAGCAGTCCTGCCGCCGCCGGAGCCAGCGTCATCGTGTCGATTCCCTCGGCCCTGAGCGCCACCGCGAGCCGCAGCACGAATGAACCGACGGGATCCGAGGCAAACCGGGGATAGGAGTGAGCCACGCAGAGTACTTTCATGCGGCGGACAGTACTGGCTCGCGTGGCTCGGCCAGCGGCGACTCGAGTCCCAGCCGCGGGACGACCTGGCCCCTCGACTCGGCGGTCACCCGGCCGTCAGCATCGATGGCCACCGCCATCGCAGACCGTCGGGCCCGCCGCCAGGCCACGAGGTCTTGGTGGGTCGCGACCCACGGATTGGACCGCAGCAGCTGCTTCATCAGTTCGGCGTTGGCGTCCGGTGCACCCGGATACCCGAGTGCGGGGACCAGATTGGGATGCCAGATCCCGGCCCACAGGCCTTCAGCCACTCGCGAACGTTCGGCCAGTTCGAGTCCGTCGGCAATCCAGGCGGACGGATCTTCCACGCCGCTGTACTTGCTGAGCGCCCGGTCCATCCAGGCGAATGGCACCAGATCAGGACCGGCAACCGATTGCCGCTCGGCGCTCCAGCCAGGCACGACATCCGCGACTCCAAGCCGAAAGCCGTTGCGGTCAGAAAATCCCATGCTGGCGTCGTACTCAAAGCCGGCCTCGGCCATGCTGACGTGGGTGGTACCCATGCGCAGCCGGACGAAATGCTGGCGTACGCCCAGCGCCCTGGAACCGGTGAGCCGAGCCAAGCGGGCGCGCTGTTCGGAAAAAGCCGCAGGACGGCGACTGGTCTCGAAGCTGCCGTGCAGTCCGATCTCATGACCCGCGGCGGCCAGTCGCTCGACAATTGCCCGGGCACGAACGCTCTCGGGACTATAGGTCAAGTCTCCGGCACGAAATGTCGATAGGGTGGGCGTGCCGCAGAGGACGAACCAGGTCGAACTCACCTGCGCGGCGAATTCCTGTCCCAGCAGCGTGGCCACACCGCCGCTGACCGGATCGCCGAAGGTGGCGCCCAGGGCCGCGAGCACGGTACGTCCCGCCTGAGCGATTGCCGAGTGGCGCACCAGTTCGGCAAGGCGCAGCCCCGTGAAGAGCGGCCAGAGGGCGACTACGTCGAGATCGTGGGACAACCCGACAGCCCACCGGTGATTCTCGGGCCAGGGTGCCACCAACCGAACCGGCGCTCCATCCGCCAGGCGGACTACGGCATCGCGCAGGCGCCCGGCGACTGACTGCAGCACGAGTTCGCGTTCGGCACCGCCGCGTACCAGGGCATTTTCCTGGGGCGGCACCCGGTCGTGCCGATCCCGCAGATCGGAGCGCTGCTCGGAGTCGGCCGAGACGATGTCCGTCACCAGGTCGAGGAATGCCGGAGACACTGCAATGGTGCCCTCGGATTCGGCCCATCCGACCGCTCCATGCGCCAGCGCCGCGAGATCGGGCGCCGGTGCTCGCGGATCGAGGCCGAGTCGGACGATGCCTGGAATGGAAGGGTGGGCCGGCAGGAGGCGGGAGAAATCCACCAGCCGTTCGAGCCCGAACCGCTGGCGTGGGGTCCCGCTGGCTTCTCTGGGAGGAAGCTGGATCAGAAGTGAGGTCCGGGAAAAGTTGCGCCGCTTGACGCTGCTCGCGTGTCCCCGGTAATCTACTCCCTCCTGCCGCCCTGCCCTAGACTCGCGGCACCTCCCACTCCCGGTCCCCATCATGTCCGAGCTGCTGGTTCGCAAGAAGCGGGTCCCGTGGGGTCATCTCCTGTTGTTCGGGTGGATGCCGAGCTGGCTCAAGGTGCTGACGTACCGGGTGGTGCTGGGCTACAAGATCGGAAAACGGGTCAAGATCGCGTTCGGCGGGGTGGTCGTCGGCCAGGAGGTCTCACTCGGCGATGCGGTAGAGATCGGATTCCTGGCGGTTGTCTCAGGGCGCCACATCTCGGTGGGCCGGCATTCGAGCGTCGGCACCATGAGTTACGTGGCATGCGAACGGATCGAGATCGGTGAGGATGCCCGGATCCGGGAACAGGTGTATGTCGGCGGTCCACAGCTGCCGGAATCGCGCTTTGCCCTCGGTGATCGCACGATAGTGCTGCAGATGGCCTTCATCAATCCGACCAAGCCGGTGGTCATCGGCCATGACACCGGCATCGGGGGCCATTGCCTGATCTTCACCCACAGCGCCTGGCTGAACGTGCTGGATGGATTTCCGGTGACCTACCAGGGCGTGACGCTGGGCAACAGCGTCTGGCTGCCCTGGCGGATCTTCGTGATGCCCGGTACGACCATCGGCGACGGCTCGGTCATCGGAGCCAACTCACTGGTCCAGGGCACCATCCCGCCCAACAGTCTCGCAGTCGGATCACCAGCCAAGGTCATCCGGGAAAACTGGCCGCAGCCGCTGTCACCCGACAAGCGGGCGGCCAAGATCCGGGACATGATGTCGGAGTTCGAGCGCTACGTGGAGTACGATGGAGTGAGTATCGATCGGTCGGCGCCGTACCGATCGTACCGCCGAGGCAGCGCGAAATGGCGGCTGGCCTGGATCGGGCCGGGCGGGAGTGTTCCGGGAGATATCTTGCCGGACGATACCCTGCTGACCGAATCCGCCCTAGATGCTCCCCAGATAGTGGCGCTGCGAAATGCTGGAGTGCACTGGCTCGACCTGGGAGGCAAGAGTCGTTCGCGTGGGGGCAGTCCACTGACTGAGGAGCTGCACAGCTTTCTCGGCCGCTACGGCATCCGGCTGGTCCGGGACTGAGCGAGGCAGCCGAGTCGCATTCCAGCCATTAGTTCATGACATCGACTCAGCCGTTGTCGTTCGAAATATCGTCTGGCATTCGGGAGGGCGCCACTACCATCGAGGGTCGTGGTCGTCAATCCTTCCGATTCTGCCGGGCCAGCTCGATCATCTCCTCCCGCATCCCGGCAATCATTTCCCCGACGAAGCCGAAGCCGAACAGCGCAATGCCGCTGATGACCATGGTCTCGACCAGGTTGAGAAAAGGCCGGAAGCCGAAGTCGAAGCCAAACCGCAGGACCAGGGCGATGATGCCGGTGATCAGTCCGATGGCAAACAGCACCGCCCCCGCCATCCCGAAGAAAAGCATCGGCTTCCGCCCGAACCGGAGCTGGAACCAGACCGACACCAGGTCGAGCACCCCGCCGGGAATCCGGCGCCAGGTGAACTTCGACACCCCCGCTCGCCTCGGATACAGCGGGACCGGCCGGGAGGCAAGCCGGAAGCCATCGGCCACGGCAATCACGACCATATAGCGATGCCAGTCGGGCCTGAGCGGCACGCCGAGCATGATTTCTCGACGATAGGCCTTGACTGAGTTGAGATCGGTGGCATCGACTCCAAACAGCACACGGCAGAGCGTATTGTAGACCCCGGAGACAAAGGCCTTTTCGTACTTGCCCTGCTTGGTGCCGGTGACGATGTCGGCTTCATCAGCCAGGATCGGTGCGACCAGGGCAGGAATATCCTCGGGCAGGTACTGCAGGTCGGCGGGGTAGAAGACGAAGATGTCGCCGCGGGCGGCGTCCCCGGCTGACCGGAGCGCATCGGCAATGCCGCGCTGGCGCCGATGGGTGACGACCTGCAGGAACGGATAGCTGGCGCTCAGTTCCTCCAGGACCTGGGCCGTGGCATCCCGGGAGCCATCGTTGACCACGACGACCTCGAAGCTGAACGACGCCTTGGCCAGCGACTCCTGGCAGAGCCGGAGAAACTCGGGCAGGTTTTCGGCCTCGTCCTTGGCCGGAACCAGGATGCTGACATCGAGGTGAGGCGCCACCGGCTGCCGGCTCATACCCGCTTGCGCATCCGGGCCGACAGGATGCCAAGCTGGTCCCGGTACTTGGCGACGGTGCGGCGGGCGATCTGAATGCCCTGCTCCTTGAACAGTTGCACGATCTGCTGATCGGTAATTGGTGCCGCTGGTGATTCCTCGGCCACCAGCTTCTCCAGCTTGGCCCGGATCGACCGGGCACTGGCGTCCTCGCCGCTCGAGGTGGACAGGGCACTCGAGAAGAAGAACTTGAGCGGCAGCACGCCCCGCGGAGTCTGGACGTACTTCTCGTTGGTCACCCGGCTGACCGTCGACTCGTGCATGCTGATGACCTCGGCGACCTCCCTGAGGGTCAGCGGCTTCAGGTACTCGATCCCCTTCTCGAAGAAATCCCGCTGCCGGTCGACGATGAAGTTCATCACCTTGAGCATGGTCTGGCGGCGCTGTTCGATGGCCTGGACCAGCCAGTTGGCGCTGTTCATCCGAGTGGCGATGAAATCACGCTGCTCGGTGGTGAACCGCTTGCGATCACGGGCCAGGTCCTGGTAACTCTTGCTGATCCGGAGCCTGGGCATCCCGGTGTCGTTCAGGAACACGAGATACCGCCCGTCAATCTTGTCGACTACGAGATCCGGGGTGATATAGCCCTCGCCCTGAATCGAATGCTTGAGGCCCGGCTTGGGATCGTAGCGGGCCAGCTGGTCCGCCGCCTCCTGGACCTTCTGCGGCTCGACGCTGAACCGGCGGCCCAGTTCATTCCATCGGTGGGCAATGAGGTCATGAAAGGCGTCGCTGACCAGCCGGTAGGTCAGGCTGTCGGTGTCGCCGAGGTCCTTCATCTGGAGCAGCAGGCATTCGCGGAGGTCTCGGGCCGCAATGCCGGCGGGATCGAGCCGCTGCATGACCTGCAGCATCTCTTCGACTTCCGCCATGCTGAAAAAAGGGATGTTCTCGGTGATTTCCTGCTGTTCCGCATGCTCGGCCACCAGCTCATTGGCCGAGCCAAGCAGTTCTTCGAGGTTGGCGGCCAGATAGCCGTCTTCCTTGATGTTGCCGATGAACTCTTCGGCCAGGAGCATCTGGCGCGGGGTCAGGTCGAGCATGGTCAGCTGTTCGCGCAAGTAGTCGTCCAATCCCTGGCGCTCGACCGTGACCGGTTCGATGTATTCCTTCGACTCGAATTCCTCGCGGGCCCCGCCAGGCACCTCGAAACCGTTGAGCAGGATCTCCTCCCAGTCGGTTTCCTCCTTCTTCTCGGTAGCTTCTTTTTCCCGCTCCTTCTGGTCCTGGGTCGACTCGACCTGGGCGTCCTCTTCTTCCGGCTCAACCAGTTCCAGGAACGGATTGCTGAGCAGCTCCTGTTTGAGATGCTGCTGCAGGTCCAGCATGGGCATGTAGAGCATGTCCATGGCCTGGTACAGCCGCGGGTTGATCCGGAGATCCTGCCGAAGCGAAATGTTCTGCGACAGCGAGGTCTTCATGCGACCGCTTCCAGCCTGGCGCGGAGCCGGGCGGCGAGGGTCGGGCCGAGATACAGCTCGGCGACCCGGTCATCGAAGACCAGGTCACGGACCGGCCCGGAAACCTGGACTCGTCCTTCGAACATGATGTAGGCCCGGTCGACGATATCCAGGGTCTGCTCCACGTTATGGTCGGTGATCAGCACGCCGATGCCGCGGTGGCGCAGCCCGGCCACGATGGTCTGGATGTCGTGGACCGCGATCGGGTCGACGCCGGCGAACGGTTCGTCCAGCAGCATGAACTTGGGGCTGGTGACCAGCGCCCTGGTAATCTCGAGCCGCCGCCGCTCGCCACCGGAGAGCGAGTAGGCCCGGTTTTTCCTGAGGTGCTTGAGCGAGAGCTCGTCCAGCAGCTGTTCCAGGCGGCGGCGCCGCTCGTCCCGGCCAATCGGCAGCATTTCAAGAATGGCCAGGATGTTCTCTTCGACCGTCAGTCGCCGGAACACGGACGGCTCCTGGGCCAGGTATCCGATTCCGGCCCGGGCCCGCTTGTACATCGGCGCCTTGGTCAGATCGCGGTCATCGAGCCTCACCTGGCCGCCATCCGGCTGGATCAGGCCGGTAATCAGGTAAAACGTCGTGGTCTTGCCGGCGCCGTTCGGGCCCAGCAGGCCGACGATTTCCCCCTGCTGGACCCGGACACTGACATCGTTCACGACCGTGCGGCGACGAAAGCTCTTCATCAGGCCGGTGCCTTCAAGCACGCTGCCCGAGGGCGCCACCCGCCCTGGTCCAGCCGGGCCGGCCTCCTGCTCCGGCAGCCGAAAGCCCTGCTCCGCCAGCATCCGCAGCCGGGCCCGTATCTCGGCCCGGTTCTCGACCGCATCGGTCCACCACCGCGGCGTGGCCTGCACCACGGCCCAGCCGTTGGCCGCCCCGGGAGCAATCCATCCGTCATCGGCCAGCCGAGGCAGCAGCGAATTCAGCAGGTTTTCCCTGACCTGGTCGCCACTGAGCTCGGGATCGGACCCGCCGAATATCTCGCGATGGGCCACCAGAAACGCTTCGCGGTACCCCATGATGAGATCGGCAATGGCCAGCGTGCCGTCCCTGGAAGCATCACGCACCAGCGCCGCCAGCGCCAGCGGGATCGAGGGATCCCGCGGGGACAGGGATGCCAGCCAGTCGCCGCTCACCTTGACTCCTTCGGTTTGGCGGTGCTGTCGGCCGCGGTGGTATCCGGCTTGACCTCGACCGGCTCAAGCTGGACCCCTTCCACCTGTCCCCGAACATCCACTCTCGCCACCCCTTCGACCTTCTTCTTCATGGTGATCAGGATGTGATCACCCCGCACATAGCTCAACGAAGGGCGCACCTTCTTCTTGCTGTCCGGCAGCCGGTAGAACGACCGGGCATTGGTCCGCGATTCCAGCTCATGGACGGCGGTGCGCTGGGTGCCCGCTGAGTCCTCGGTGTCAAATCGGGCGATCAGGGTGTCGCCCCAGAGCTGATCGCGGCTGTCCTCCGTGGTGTCCGGTCGTCCACCAGCCCAGGCATTGCCAAAGGCGCGGGTTTCGGTGAGATGCTCACCGGGCGTATCGAAGGCCATTGAATCGCCACGCAGCCGGTAGTCGGCCGACAGCGCGTCGGGCCGCAGCGAATCTCCCCAGGCCAGGGTCTGGACCAGCTTGTCCTTCTCGAGATCGAGGCCAATGGTGTCCGCCTTGAGATCGAGATTGGAACTCACTGCGTGGCCGTTCCCCTTGGCAGTGAGATAATCGAGCGCTCGATTGAGAAACCGAAGGTCGATCCGCGCCCCGGTCAGGTTGAATGAATCCTTGCCGAGGCCGCGCAGGATCGGCGAGCCGAGCAGGGTGCCGTCGCTGCCGGCCCCGGTATCGAGTCGCAACGAATCGCTGCGGGCGGCGAAATCACTGCGGTCGATGGTGACCTTTCCGCCGGCCCAGACCCGGTCTTCCCCCTTCATCCTGACCCGATCGGCCACGATGATGTACGGCTCCTGTTTGCCGCTGCCACCGGCACTGTCCCGCGGCACGAAGTGAATCGTGGGCCGCGCCACGGCGTACAGCTCCGCGGTATCGCGCACCCCCTTGAGGGCCCGGAAATAGTCGAGCGAAGGCCCGGTCATCGTGGAGCCGCTCTTGATGGTCTGGGTCTGGACGTTGCCCCGGGCCTCCCAGCGGTCACCGTCGCGGTAGTAGGTGCCGCGATCCGCCTTCATCACGATCGAGCCGGTGTCGGTGTAGACCACATGGCCGACAAATTCCACCGTGCGGGTGGCGCCGTAGGACGCCACGCTGTCGCTGCGCATCGAGGTCGTGGTGCCCTGGCAGTACAGGAACACATCGCCGCCGGCAAAATAGTTTACCACCCCGGGTGATGCCGTTACCTGCGACCCGGTCCGGTCGACATGGCCGATCTGGAATTTGCAGGGCTGATCCTGGGCGTTGGCGCGGTCAGGCATCATGGCGACGGCCATCCCCACGACCAGGACTCCAGGCAGTCGGCGCATCGACACGACCGCTCACTGCCCCGGCAGCGGAATACCGCTGGCTGGCTTGCCGCCCTTGCGTTCGCCACCCTTGGGCTGCTGGGTCACGACATTCACGAAGGACGGATCGGTAGTGAAGCCATTGCCCTCGAGGTGCTCCTGGCCCTTGTCGTACACGAACGGCACCTCCGACAGGATCTGGTTCTTCGCCTTGTCGTAGTCCAGTTTCTCGGTCTGCAGCACCCGGCCGTCCGGCGTCTTGGCAATCACGTGACCGGTGGCGGTCATGGTGCCATCCTGCGTCCGGTAGAGGCCGCGCTCACCGGTGATGACCGAACTGGTGTCGCCGTTGCTGGTGAAGAAGACCACCCGGACCCTCCGCATGTCGATCAGGTGGCTGGCCTCATAGATAAATGCCGTATCGGCAAAGACCACGCTTTTGCGGAGCCCGTCCTGACCCAGGTAGTGCTGCATGTTGATCAGGACCTGATCGGCGCTGTCGGCCGCGGTGGCGGCGGTTGGCGGCTTGGCGCCCTGGTCGGCACAGGCGATCGCCAGGACGGAGAGAATGGATAAGACGGGTAAGACGGATGGGTTTCGCCGCCCCCCTGCCGCCCTGCCCCCCCTCGCGGAGCGCATCACACCGCCCCCGCCCGCATCAGGTCGTGCAGATGCACCACGCCGACCACCGCGTCGGCGCCGTCGACGACCGGCAGTGCCATGATGCCGAACCGCTCCATCTTGCCGAGCGCCGAGGCGGCCAGATCATCGGGAGCGGCCGTCCTCGGCGTGCGGGTCATGTGGGCCGAGGCCAATCCGTTCATCAAGTCGGCGCCGGCGGTCGCGAGGCGGGACAGATCTCCTGCCGAGAGTACTCCGACCAGCGTGCCACCGTCGGCCACAATCGCCAGCCCGCGCTGGTGCGCCAGCGCGAGGATGACCTCACGCATGGTGGCACTCTGCGGCAGCGGCTGGGCGGTGATCATGACGTCCTTTACTCTGAGCAGGAGCTTGCGGCCAAGTGCACCGCCAGGGTGGAGCGCGGCAAAATCGTCACGCTTGAATCCCTTGATTTCCATCAGGGCCACGGCGAGCGCGTCACCGAGTGCCAGCGCCAGCGTGGTGCTGGAGGTGGGCGCCAGGTCGAGCGGACAGGCCTCCTCAGTCACCGATCCATCGAGCGTGACCCTGGCCAGCCGGCTCAGCATCGATTCGCCGCCGCCGGTAATGGCGATGACCGGCACCCCGAGCCGCTCCAGCGCTACCAGCAATCCCGACAATTCATCGCTCGCGCCACTCTTGCTGAGCACGATGGCGGCGTCATCGCGGCCGACCAGGCCCAGATCGCCGTGGAGGCTGTCGACCGGGTGCAGATAGGTGGCTGATGTGCCGGTCGAGGTCAGCGTTGCCGCAATCTTCCGGGCGATCAGCCCCGATTTGCCTACCCCGGTCACGATGACCCGGCCCCTGACCTCGGCCAGTAGCCGGACCGCGTCGGCAAACCGTTCATCCAGGCGGTCTGCTGCCCGGGACAGTTCACTGGCCTCGAGCCGGAGCACCCGGCGCCCGATGTCAGCGGGTGACAGGCTCGCCATCGGGATCCCGTTCCTTGAGAAAGCGTCGCACCCCTTCATCCCACTCGCCCCGGGCACCCAACAGCGCTTCGATCGCCTCACGGACGGCACCCGCTCCGCCCCGCGCGATGGTCACATGCGCTGCCAGCGCCTTGACCTCGGCGACTGCGTTGGCGACCGCAATGGGCAATCCCACTCGCCTGAACACCGGAACATCGGCCAGGTCGTCGCCCACGAACGCCATCTGGTTCCACTCCAGGTTCCGCCGGGCCAGCATCCGCTCGATCAGTGGCAGCTTCCGGGCGCTGGAGTCCTGTACCATCTCGATGCCCAGCTCTTCGGCCCGAACCGTCGTGGCGGGCGACGCGCGACCACTGACCCAGACGACTTCCAATCCAATCGACCGGCACACGGCGAGACCGAGTCCATCCTGGATGTCGAACTTCTTGAGTTCGATGGTCTGGCCGCCGATGGCACCGATGTAGACACCATTGTCGGTCAGCACCCCGTCGACATCGAGTCCCAGCAACCGGACCCGCCGGGCCGTGGCGGGGTCAACCACCGGAACGAGCCGCCTGCCAGATCTCGAGTGTCCGTGACAGCAGCGGTTCCAGCCTGTCGAGCGGCCACTGGGTGGCGGCGTCGCTGAGGGCGTGAGCCGGATCCGGATGGGTCTCGATGAAGAAACCATCGGCGCCCGCGGCGGCGGCCGCGGCCAGCAACCCGGGAATGCACTCTCGAGTTCCTCCGCTGGCCCCGCCCTCGGCCCGACCCGGCTGCTGCACGCTGTGGGTGGCGTCGAAGATCACCGGTACACCGGTGGCCTCACGCATCCGGTCGAAGTTGCGCATGTCGACGACCAGATCGCCGTAGCCGAAGAACGTGCCGCGCTCGGTCACGGCCACCTCGCTGGCGCCACTCTGGCGGACCTTTTCAACCGCGCCGGTCATGGCATCCGCGGCCATCCACTGACCCTTCTTGATATTGACTGGCCGTCCGGTCCGGCCGGCGGCCAGCAGCAGGTCGGTCTGGCGGGAGAGAAAGGCCGGGATCTGCAGCACATCGACCACCTCGGCCGCCGGTTCTGCCTGGGCGGCTTCATGGATGTCGGTCAGGATGGGGAGACCGCTGTGGTTGCGGATCTTTTCGAGCGCCCGAAGTCCTTCCTCAAGTCCCGGTCCACGGGCGCTTCCCGCCCGGGAGCGGTTGGCCTTGTCGAAGCTGGCCTTGAAACAGATGGGCAGCGCCAGGCGCTGACTGATGAGGGCCAATCGCTCGGCCACTTGCGGCAGGACATCTCCAGGCTCGACCATGCACGGGCCGGCAATCAGAAACGGCGACCGCGCAAAGGTCCAGCTCATCAGGTTCGGGTCGCCACCATCGGCGCGTTGGACTGGGTCGGCCGGGCTTCGTGGGCGCGCTGCCATTTGAGCGCCGCAGCAATGAATCCGCTGAATAGCGGATGGGCCCGGTTGGGGCGGGACTTGAGCTCGGGATGGAACTGACAGCCCAGGAACCAGGGATGGTTGGGCAGCTCGATGACTTCAATCAGGCCGCCATCGGGCGACTGACCGGAGAGCCTGAGACCGTGTTCCGCCAGGACATCGCGGTAGGCGTTGCTGACTTCCCAGCGATGGCGGTGCCGCTCGCTGATTTCAGAGCTGCCGTAGGCCAGCGCCGCCTTGGACCCGGCCCGGAGGCGGGCCGGGTACGCCCCCAGGCGCATGGTGCCACCCATGTCGGTGACATTCTTCTGCGACGCCATCAGCGCAATCACCGGCATGTCACACTCGGGCTCGAACTCGGTGCTGTTGGTGTTGGTCATGCCGCAGACGTGCCGGGCAAACTCGATGATCGCGATCTGCAGTCCGAGACAGATTCCGAAGAACGGCATGTCGTGTTCGCGGGCGTAGCGGATCGCCTCGATCATCCCGTCGATGCCGCGGACCCCGAACCCGCCGGGAATCAGCAGGCCGTCGTGCCCCGCCAGCAGCTCGGCCGCCGCTGCCTGGTCGGTGAATTTGTCGCTGCTGATCCAGTCGATGTCGACTCCCACCTCGTGCGGCACGCCGCCGTGCAGCAACGCTTCGGCCACCGACTTGTAGGCATCGTGCAGCTCGGTGTACTTGCCGACCACCGCGATCTTCACCCGTTCGGTTGGATTGAGAATCCGGTCCACGATCAGCTTCCAGCTGCGGAGATCGGGCTCCTTGGTTTCCAGCTTGAGCCGCTGACAGACTTCGCGATCGAGCCCCTGGTCGAGGAACCGGAGCGGGATCTCGTAGATCGAGCGGACGTCGGGGCTTTCGACCACGCACCCGAAATCAACGTTGCAGAACAGCGCGATCTTGCGCTTGATGTCGGCCGAGATCGGCCGCTCGCTGCGGCAGATCAGGATGTCGGGCTGAATGCCGATTTCCATCAGTTCGCGAACGGAATGCTGAGTCGGCTTGGTCTTTACTTCACCGGCCGCCGCGATGTACGGTACCAGGGTGAGGTGAATGAACAGGGAATTGTCCCGGCCGACTTCCTGGCGAAATTGCCTGATGGCCTCAAGGAATGGCAGCGATTCGATGTCGCCAACGGTGCCGCCGATTTCGGTGATGACCACATCGTGCCCCGGCGCGGTACGCCGGATGCAGTTCTTGATCTCGTCGGTGATGTGCGGAATGACCTGCACCGTGGAGCCCAGGTACTCGCCGCGGCGCTCCTTGTTGATCACTTCCTGGTAGATCCGCCCGGTCGTGATGTTGTTGATCTTGGACAGCGACCGGTCGATGAACCGCTCGTAGTGCCCCAGGTCCAGGTCCGTCTCGGCGCCATCGTCGGTGACGAACACCTCGCCGTGCTGAAACGGCGACAT
>JBEPVA010000112.1:0-12754 GCA_041691295.1 Gemmatimonadota bacterium | reverse complement strand
GTCGGTGAGCGTGATGCCGCCGGTGGTGGCCGCCGTGCCGGGGTTGGAGACGGCGATGGTGTAGACGCCGGGCTGCCCCGCCACGAGGCTGCCGGTATGACTGAGGGTCACCGCCAGATCGGTCGCATTGATCGCGACGGGCCCGTCCGTCGCATCGTTGTTGGCCGCGCCGACATCGTTCGGCGTGGCGAGGTGCGCCGTGTTGATGAGCGACGGCTGCGCCGCCGCCCCCACCGTCACGTTGAGGGTCACGGCGCTGGTGGCACTCGCCGCAATGGGGCCGGGGTTGGTGCAGCTGACGACCTGGGCCGTGGCCGAGCAGGTCCAGCCGGCGCCGGCGGCACCGGTGAAGCCCAATCCGGTCCTCAGGGTGTCGGTCACGATCACGGTGCCGGTGGTCGCCGCGCTGCCGGCGTTGGTGACCGTGAGGGTGAAGCTGCTGCTGCTGCCGACGGTAAAGGAGCCGGCATGGGTCTTGGCCAGCGACAGATCGATCGCGCCGATCGTCACCCCATCGCTCGCGCTGTTGTTGCCCGCCGCGACATCGTTGGGGACCGCGATCCAGATCCGATCGGTCACTCCGGGCACCGCGCCGACCGCGACCGCCGTCGTAAGGGTGAGCCCCGCATTGGCGCCGGCCGCAACGGGGCCCGGATTGGTGCAGGTGACGATCTGGCCCGTCGCCGAACAGGTCCAGCCGGTGCCCACTCCACTGGTGAAAGTCAGCCCGCTGGGCAAGGTGTCGGTCAGGGTCAGGGTGCCGGTGGTGGCGCCGGTGCCGGCATTGCTGATCCCGACGGCAAAGACGCCCGGGCTCCCGACGGTGAAGTTGCCGGTGTGACTGAGGATCGCGGCCAGGTCGATGAGCACCACCGTGGTTGGCACGTCGAGCGATCCGTTGTCGGTGGTGTCGCGCTCCCCAGCCGTTCTCACCCCTGCGCCGTTGGTCACGGTCGGCGCCGCGGCGGCGGCCACACCAACCGTCAGCGTCAATGCACTGCTGCCACCGCCCGCGATCGGGCCGACGTTGGTGCAGCTGACGACCTGGCCGGCCGCGCTGCAGCTCCAACCAGTGCCTGCGGCACTGGCATAGCTCAGCCCCGCTGGCAGGGTATCCAGCACGGTGATGACCGCGGTGGTCGCCGTGGTGCCGGTGTTCTGCACCGTCAGCAGGTAGCTGCCTGGAGCGCCGGCGGTGAAGGCGCCGGTGTGGGTCTTGGCCAGGGTGAGGTTGACGTTGCTCACGGTGGTCGGGGTATCGGTCGACCTGTTGTTCCCGGCCGTCGGGTCGTTCGGCGTCGACACCGTCGCCGAGTTTGTCACGCTCGGTGCCGCGGCCGCGGCCACGGTCACGGACAGAGTCAGCACGGATGACGCACTTGCCGCGATCGGACCCGGCGTGGTGCAGGTGACGATCTGGGCCGCCGCACTGCATGTCCAGCCGGTGCCCGTTCCGCTGGTAAAGCCAAGCCCAGTGGGGAGGGTGTCGACGAGGGTCACGGTACCGGTCGTGGCGCCGGTGCCGGCGTTGGTGACCGTCAGCGTGTAGCTGCCGGGCTGTGCGACGATAAAGGTGCCGCTGTGACTCTTGGCCAGCGACAGGTCGGGTGCCACCACGGTCGTGGGGTCGGGATCGACGTCGTTGGCGGGGAAGGGGTCGCTGGGGGTGGCCACATGCCCGCGGTTAATGACACTGGGCCGCGCCGCAGCCGTCACACCGACGGTCAGGCTGATGGTGGTCGACGCACCGGCAAGCAGCGGTCCTGCGCTGGTGCAGCTGACCACTTGAGCAGCGGCCGAGCAGCTCCAGCCCGTGCCGGTGGCACTGGTGAAGGTGAGCCCGGTCGGCAAGGTGTCAACGAAGCCGAGGGCGCCGGTTGTAGCCGTGGTTCCGGTGTTGGTGATGCCGGCGGTGTAGACCCCTGCCGCGCCGACCGCAAAGTTGCCGCTGTGGCTCACATCGAGGGCGAGGTCGATGTAGCTGACTGTGGTCGGCTGGTCGAGCCAGCTGTTGTTCGAGCTGTTCAGGTCACCGGGTGTGGACACCGTCGCGCCGTTGCTGACGCTGCCGATCGCCGCGGAAGTCGGGGTGACCGTCAGGGTGATGGTGCTGACGCCCGAGGCCGCGATGGCGCCCGGATTGGTGCAGGTGACGATCTGGCCGGCGGCGCTGCAGGTCCATCCGGTACCGACTCCCGACGTGAAGGTCAAGCCAGTCGGCAGGGTGTCCCTGACCGTGATAGCACCGGTCGTCGGACCAGGCGCCACGTTGGTGAGGGTGATCGTGTACACGCCCGGCTGTCCCACGGTGAAGCTGCCCGTGTGCCGCTTCTCGATCGACAGGTCCGGCACACTGGTGACGTTGACCGGGGCGTCGGTGCCCGTGTTGTTGCCCGGGGCAAGGTCGCCGGAGGTGGTGACGGTGGCGCTGTTGCTGGTGGCCGGCAGCGCGGCGGCCGACACGCTCACGGTCAGGGTGATCGTTGACGTCGCGGAGGCCGCGAGGCCGAGGGCATGGATGCAGGTGACCACCTGGCCGCTGGCGGAGCAGACCCAGCCGGCGCCGGTGGCGGAGACGAAGGTCAGTCCCGCGTGGAGGGTGTCGACCACCGTGGATGGAAGGGTCGACGCGCCGCTGCCGATGTTGGTGACCGCGATCGTGAAAACGCCGTTCTGACCCACGAGTAAGGTGCCGCTGTGCGACTTGGTCAGCGACAGGTCGGGAGCGCCGCTGGTCGTGGTCGGATCGGATGCCGCATCGTTGGCGCTGCTGGCATCGCCGGGGGTGCTCACCGTGGCGGTGTTCGTCGTCGCGCCGATCGCCGCCGCACCGACCGAGACATTGAGCGTGATCAGGACCGAATCGCCCGCCACAATGGGGCCGGCGCTGCTGCAGCTCACGTTCTGTCCCGAGGTGCTGCAGCTGAATCCGGTTCCGCTGCCGGACACGAAGGACATGCCGGTCGGCAGGTTGTCGAGGACGGCGATCGCGCCGGTGGTCGATCCGGTACCGACGTTCTTCAGCTTGAGGGTGTAGACCGCCGTCTGGCCGACCATGAAGTTGCCGCTGTGACTCTTGGTCAGCGCCAGGTCGGGAATGCCGGCCACGGCGGCCGGTCCATCACTGGCCACATTGTTGGCCGTGTTGAGATCCCCGGCGGTAGACACGCGGGCACGGTTGGTCACCGAGGGGATCGCGGCCGCAGCGACCCCGACGGTCAGCGTGATCGTGCCGGTGGCAGCGGCGGCGATCGGTCCGGGATTGGTGCAGGTCACCACCTGGCCGGTGGCGCTGCAGGCCCAGCCGGTGCCGGTCCCCGAGGTGAAGCTGAGTCCGGTGGGCAGCGTATCGAGCACCGTGATTGCCCCGGTGGTCGGTCCGGCGGATGTATTGCTGACGCTGAGGGTGAAAACCGCCGGGGTGCCCTGGGTAAAGCTCCCGGCGTGGCTCTTCACGATCGACAGATCGGGCACACTGCCCACCGCGGTCGGACCATCGGTGGCGCTGTTATTGGTGGTGGCGCTGTCGCCCGGTGTCGTGACCCGCGCGGTGTTGCTGAGGCTGGGATAGGCCGCGGCGCCGACGCTCGCGGTCAGGGTAATGGGGGAAGTGGCGCCCGGCGCCAGCGCCGCCGCCCGGACGCAGGTAACGACCTGTCCGGTCGCGGTGCAGCTCCAGCTCGCTCCGGTGCCGCTCACGAAGGTCAGCCCGGCGGCCAGCGTATCGGTCACCGTGATGGTTCCGGTGGTGGCCCCCAGCGACTGATTGCTGACCGTCAGGGTCCAGACGGCGTTGCTGCCGACGGTGATGCTGCCACTGTGACTCTTGGCGATCGCCACATCCACGGTGGACATCACCGGCGTCGGGCCGTCCGTGCTGGCATTGTTCGAGGTGACCAGATCGCCGGGCGTCGCGATACGCGCCGTGTTGGAGATGCTGGGCAGCGAAGTGGGGCCGAGCGCGGCGGTCAGGGTCACGGTGGTGGTGCCGCTGGCGGCGATCGGGCCCGGGTTGGTGCAGGTGACGACCTGGCCGGTCGCCACGCAGGTCCAACCGGTCCCAGTCGCCGAGACGTAGGTGGCGCCCGCTGGCAGCGTGTCGGTGATGGTGAGCGCGCCGGTGGTCGGGCCCGATACCCCATTGGTGACCAGCAGGCTCCAGACCGCGTTCCCTCCTGCCACGAACGATCCGGTGTGGCTCTTGGCGATGCTGAGATCGGGAATGCTGCCGATGCTGGTCGGGTCGCTCGAGACGTTGTTGGCGGTATTCACATCGAGCGCGTTACTGACTCGGGCCCGGTTGGTCACAGACGGAAAAGCCGCCGCGGCGGGCAGGACGGTCAGGATGATCGAGCTGCTCGAGCCCACCGCCAGCGAGCCGGCAGCGGTGCAGCTGACCACCTGGCCGGTGGCCGCACAGGCCCAGCCGGTTCCGGTGCCCGAGACGAAGGACAGCCCGGTCGGGAGGGTATCGAGGAGGGTGATGGCGGACGAGGTCGCCGCGGTGCCGCTGTTGGTGATCTGCAGGGTGTAGCTCTGGTTAACACCGATCAGGAAGGTGCCGCTGTGACTCGTCGTGATCGCCAGATCCGGCCTGGTCACGGTGAGCGTGGTCGGCTGCTGCCCTGCGGTCGCCGGGTCCCCATCGGTCAAGGCGGTGTAGTCGGTGCCGAGGGTCTGGCCCCGGTAGGTCAGGGTGCCCTGGTTGCTGACCTTGGAGCCGGCCGCCGCGGGGGCGGTGACCACAGCCTGGAACCGGATCGAGGCACTGCTCCCGATGCCGAGGACACCGCCCTGCGTGGCGGTAGCCGCCGACCCGACATTCACCACGATCCGGTTGGCGCCCGCTTCGTAGCGCCCCTGGTCGTCGCCGGCCGCATCGGTCTTGGTGCCGGCGCCGGCGCCTGAGGAGATCTGCATCGAGCCTGCGGCAAACGTGGCGTTGGCGGGGATGGTGTCGTACAGGGTGACCAGCGTGGCGGGATCCAGTCCACTGTTGGTCATCGAGATGTCGTACTGGACGGTGTCGCCCGGCAGCAGCGTCCCGCCATTCAGATCGGTGGCGGTCTTGGTGAACGAGGAGCCGCTGATCTGGGGCGCGTAAATGTCCGTTGCGATCGTGATCACGCCGGGGTAGTAGAAATCGCCCCCGGTCGAAAGCGAGACGGTTTCGCTGGTGGCGCCGTTGGCCAGGATGCCGCTGGCATCAACGATGTCGGCATCGAAACCGAGCTGATTGACGTAGTTGGGTGTCTTGGTGGTGATGTCGCTGCCCAGCTGCTCGATCGTGGAATTGAAGAAGTTGTTGACCGCGTTGCGGCTGTCGGTCAGATAGGTCGAGTTGAAGCGGAGCGAATCGCCGACGGTTGCCAGGTCGCCCTCGTAGGCCACCACACCGACCCGTGATTTGACCGCACCGGACGGCGGGGTCACGAAGCCGGAGACGGTTGCGCTGACCGATCCCGAACTGGTGGTCACCGAAGCAAATCCGTCGAACACGGTCAGGTTGCGGGATGGCTGGGTGAGGTCGCGGACCACGACGATCATGGCCCAGCCGGCGTGCAGGTTGGTCCCGATGGTTCGCTGAACGTTGGCCACGGTGTACGACCCACTGCCGCCGGACTGGACCAGGCTGGTGACGTCCACCAGGCCCTGGTAGACCTGACTGCCCGAGCCCGCGATCGCATCGACCTGCGTGGCTGTAAGGGTGAGGTAGCCGCCGGAGGCCGGGGTCTGGAACATGACCTGGTTGCGGGCCGCCGCGATCGAGGCGCCACCCCAGTACAGCCCCGCAAACAGTACCTGGCTGCCACTGGGCAGGGTGAGGGTCGCTGCGCTGGAGTTGAAGGTTCCCGCCACCCCGTCGATATCGACGTCGACCATCGAGAAATTATTGTTGTTGAAGTTGCCGCCGCCCTGGGCCAAGGTGCAGTTGGCAATGGCCGTCTGACAGGTCATGCTGGTGTTACCGATGATCAGGATGTCGCCATTGTCGTTCGCGCCGTAGCGCACCCCGAAATTTCGCACCACCTGACTCTCCAGGCGCTGGGACTGGAATACGCCAATGAGCAGGAGCACGCCGAAAAGGCGTCCCGCCCAGGGCTGCGCCAAGGAGGTGAGAGGTTGCATCACTAGTCCGCAGGGAATTCGTGAACTGCCATGACTGCCGACCAGCGCCGCGATCGAGACGACAATCGACGCGCCGACCGTGGATAGTCAAGAACCGGGCCAATTGGGAAAGGAATGCGGGCGGCGAGGGTGGTCCGGGAGATGGGCTCTGCCGGCTGTGAGGCGGCTTCTTCCGGAAAAAGGGGAGAAAGGAGGGGGATTCTTCGGCCGGGTTGGATGGCTCCGGGAAGGAATTCAGGGTCCGGGCAAGGAGGCGCGTCGCCCCACGCAGTCCGGGACCGGGTCAACCCGGCGCGTTGAAAGGGGAAACGCGAGTTTGAACCGGCGAAATGCAATTTCTGGTCGGTGACCAGCACTTGCTGCCTGAAGACGGCCAGGCAATTTCGACCGACCGACGCCTCTCAAAGGCCGGTCCCGCCAATGCTGACCCGCTCTACAGATGCCTGCAGCACCGGTATCAGATACCGATCCATCTTGTTGAACCCCGGCTGCGGCTCGTTGTCGAACCGCACCACCCAGCCGAATTTCAACGCGAACCGGGTGATGAACGCGCGGGGTCTGGCAATTACCGGTTCCGGGCCCACCCGATCTCAGCGCCGGCATAGAAGGTCCGGCCCGGCGCCGGTTCGTACACCCTGCCAACCGCGCCGTTGACTGTTACCGCACCGATGTAGGTCCGGTCGAACAGGTTGTCGATGCCAAGGAATGGTGCGATCCGGGCCGAGCCGGGATGAAAATTCCAGCCCAGCCTGAGCGCGGTGACGCCGCCACCGACGCCGGCGGGGGTGTGGTTGGTCTTGCCGCCCCAGCCATCGACCAGCTGGGTGTTGGCGTCATCGGCGAAATACGACGAGCTGAAGCTCTGGTCGATGTCGAACCAGCCGTCACGCAGGACCGTGCCGCGGGCGCCGAGGCGGATGAACGCCTTGGGGACGCCAGCAACCAGGTTGCCATCGAGCACCGTGGTATTGGTGCCTGACACCAGCCGATAGTCGGTGAACTTGTAGTCGGCGTAGGAATAGGTGCCGAAGATCTTGAGGCCGTTGACAGGAGTGACGTCGAGGCCAATCTCGACGCCGTGGTTGCGGCTCTTGCCGGCGTTGGTGTAGTAGGCCCGCCCGCCCACCTCGCTGTACTGGGTGATGGCGTCCTTGTACTGGATAAAGTATCCGGCGATCGAATAGCCGAACCGGCCACTGCGGCCCCGGGCGCCGAGTTCGTAGGTCACGGCCTTTTGCGGATTGAGCCCGGTATTGAATCCACCAGAGCTGTTGGGCTGGTTGGCCAGTTCGGTCGTGGTTGGTGTATCGAATGCAGTCGAGAGGCTGGCGTACGGCACCAGGGCGCGGCCGAGGTCGAGACTCACGCCGATCGAAGCGCTGGGGGCGCGCATGGTGCGGCCGCCGGAATTGTCGACCCCATCGCTCAGATGGTGATCCGCCACCTGAAAGTGGACCCAGTCATAGCGGGCCGCGGCGAGAGCGGTCAGGCGTGAGGTCAGGTCCCAGGACAGCTGCGCAAAGGGGCCGAATTCAGTGACCTTTTCTGTCTGGTCAAGAATCAGGGTGTCGGGGACGCCGCTGACGGCTCGCGCGTTGGAACGATCGTCCCGCATCCGCTGCAGGTCGATGCCATAGGTGAGGCGGACCGAGCCCGAGGTCGTGAGCTGATCGAGGCCACTGAGTCGCAGTCCGCCCGCCACCCGGTCAATCGAGACATAAGTGCCGGCCGTGGGACCGGTGCCGTCCGGCGGCGGCGCAGACAGCGGATTGCGCAGGGTGCGGCTCAATCCGAAGACGGTGGCCTGGTAGCTGTTGCCGCCATCGGTGACATAGCGGGCCGAGACGGAGCCCATCGTCTGCGAGACGTCCTTGTCGGCTCCGCGGCGGAGATTATTGCCCGCGGCGGAATCAGGATTGGCCTGCCACTCGGCATAGGTTAACGCGCCGGGGTTCTGGGCCTTGGGCTGGTCAGCGTAACGGATGTGGGCTTCGAGCGTGGTATGGCCAGTGGCCGCCCAGATTCCGCCCAGGTTGAGCTGAGTGAGATCGGTGGCGCTGTGCTGGCGGAAGCCGTCGGTCGAGAGGCGAGAGAGTGACAATGTGCCTGCCGCCGTACCAATGCGGCCGCCGGCCTGGACCCCGGCCTTGAACAGGCTGTTGTCGCCCCCTTCGGCACGAGCGGTGATGTCGAACGGTCCTGGGCCGGCGGCTTCCGATGTCAGGCTGACCACGCCACCCGACGCGTTGCCATAAAGCGACGCAGCTGACCCTCGCAGGACCTCGATCCTGCGAATGTCGGACAGATCGAGATTGATCAGGGTGCTCTGGCCGTCAGGCATGGTCAGGGGCACGCCATCGAGCAGGATCTTCACGCCCCGGGTGCCGAAATTGGCCCGGGCACCCGCGCCACGGATGCTGATCCGTTCATCCAGCGAGAAGTTGTAGCGATTGGCGATGTAGACGCCGGGGATGTCGTTGAGCGCCTCGCTCAAACCGATCGTGGTCCGGCCTCGTTGTACGCTGGTGGAATCGAGCACCGCCACGGCGGTCGGCACCTTGCGGAGCGGCTCCGGCGTCCGGGTCACCGACACGATATCAGGGAGCAGGATGGCGGTGGAGTCGTGATGGGTCGTGTCGGCCGGCTGCTGGGCGGCCAGCAGGGCGGGGAAGAGGAGCACTGCGCCCAGGGCGCCACGAGCGGAAATTGGGATTGGCATGGCGCGAATTGTAACTGAACAGGCTCAGTTCGTTTAGCTTGAATCCCCTTTCCTGTCGGCCTAGATTCCCGCACCTCATGACACATTCCGCGTACAGCGCACCCGACTTTTCCGGCCCGCCGTTTCAGGGCGCACCGGAAGCCAGTTTCGCTCCACTCGCTGCCGACGGCGTCCTTCCCGAAGGCTTTTTCTCGACCTCCAACCTGCCGACCTACGTCAAGCTGGGTGGCCGGTGGCAGCTGCCCGCCCGGCCCCGGATGGATTGCGTCCTGGTTCGGCGGGGCAATGCTGTCGAGGCCATCGAGCCTCGCCGGCTGAAGCAGGCCGACCAGGTGGCAATGGGTGAGGCCGAGGACGGAACCCAGGGGATCTTCGTCCACACCGCCGGTTTCCTGGGCGGCGCGCACAGCGCCAACGAATTCCGATTCATGTCGACCGAGGTCAGCCGGGAGCGGCCGGTCAACTACGAGGAGCTGGCCGCCAAGCTGGTCGAGGAAAAGACCCGGGGCGGCTACCTGGTGTGGGTGGCCGGCCCGGCGCTGGTCCATTCGCGGGCCCGGAGCGATTTCGAGTGGTTCATCAACCAGGGCTACGTCCAGGCCGTCCTGGCCGGCAACGCGGTTGCGGTCCACGACATCGAAGCCGCCATCTTCGGCACCACGCTCGGAATGACCAACACCGGCCAGCCCACCGAGGGCGGCCACGGCCTGCATATGCGGGCCATCAACAAGGTCCGGGCCCTGGGGTCGATCGAAAAGGCGGTCGAGACCGGCCTGATCAAGTCGGGGATCATGCATGCGGTGGTCTCGCAGAAGGTGCCGTTCGTGCTGGCCGGCTCGATCCGGGACGACGGCCCGCTGCCGGGCGTATTCAGCAACAGCCTCGAAGCCCAGGACGCGATGCGTGAGCATGCGGTCAAGGCCACCGGCGCCATCCTGGTCGCTTCGGCGCTGCACGCGATCGCGGTCGGCAACATGCTGCCGGCCTACCACACCAATTTTGGCGGGGTACCCACGCCGCTGATGACCATCTGCGTTGACCAGACCGAGTTCGTGGTCAACAAGCTCAAGGATCGCGGCACTCACCAGGCCTACGGCGTGGTGACCAACGCGCAGGACTTCATGCACGTGCTCCGTTTCTACGTCGAGAAATGCGCAGCGGCGGCGTCCTGAACCCGCCCGCCACCGGCTGGGAACAGCTGGCGGAACAGGTGGCGCGTGAGATCCCCGTGGCCGATGTCGACGCGGTCTGGATCTTCCGTGCCATCAAGCATGAGGGTAAGGAGTTTGGCACCGCGGTGATTTCCCGGACCGAGGGAGAGCGCCGCCGGATCTACACCGCACGGTTTGCCGTGACCCAAAAGGGCAAGGAACGCGGCAAGTTCGAGGCGACTGTCGCCGAAATCGGCAGCGGTCCGCTGGATGCCGTCGGTGAGCTGATGGCCGGGGTCCGCCGCCGGATGGATGACGAGATTCCGGAGTTGGTCGAGCCGGCCCGCTGGTTTGCCCATGTACCACCGCTGGCACTGCCCGCCGAAGAGGCCTTGCCCCCCGAAGCCGATGGCCAACCTCAGCCGAGCTGATGGCGAGGCGTTGCTCGAGAGGTTCCGGCGTCACCTCCGTGATCATCGGCAGCCGGTCACCCGTCAGCGCGAACTGCTGGCGGAGATCGTGCTGTACTCCAGTGAGCACCTCTCAGCCGATGCCATCCTCAAGCGGCTGGAGGAAAAGGGAGAGCGGGTCGGCACCGCCACGGTGTACCGCACCCTGGACTTGCTGGTGCAGAGCGGGGTAGCCCGGGCCCACGATTTCGGCGAGGGATTCCGGCGGTACGAGCCGACGCCGGGGCAGTCGGACCACGAGCACCTGATCTGTATCCGGTGCGGCAAGGTCGAAGAGTTCACCAACGAGCGATTGGAGCGGATGCTGCCAGTGATTGCCGACGAACACCATTTCCAGCACCAGCGCCACCGGGTCGAAGTGTTCGGCCTGTGTCATGACTGCCAGCGGCTCGACCTCGGAGAGCTGGGATGAACGAACCAGGTTCGCTCGACGCCACAGTCGCCTTCCTGGCGGGGCTGCTCAGCTTTCTCTCTCCCTGCGTCCTGCCGCTGGTGCCCTCCTACCTGGGCTTCCTCACCGGCATGAACCTGGACGAGATGGAAGGCAAGCGCTGGCTGGCGCTGTCTCACGCGTTCTGCTTCGTGATCGGATTCTCGCTGATCTTCCTGGCTCTCGGCGCCTCCGCCACCGCGCTGGGCTTTGCGCTCAAGCAGCACCAGGGATTGGTCCAGAAGCTCGGCGGGGTGCTGATCATCGTGTTCGGCCTGATCTGCCTCGGCGTGTTCAAAATGCCGACGCTGATGGCGGACAAGCGGGTGCACCTGGCCGACAAGCCGCTGGGATACCTGGGTTCGGTGCTGGTGGGGATGACCTTTGCGGCCGGCTGGACGCCATGCATCGGGCCGG
The DNA here is from genome assembly GCA_041691295.1 of Gemmatimonadota bacterium. Classification (GTDB taxonomy): domain Bacteria; phylum Gemmatimonadota; class Gemmatimonadetes; order Gemmatimonadales; family GWC2-71-9; genus DATEHG01. The sequence continues at coordinate 1,438 of JBEPVA010000112.1, read as the reverse complement.
TGCTCGGCGGCGTACTGGGCCTGGCCAGCAGTTCCACCGACGTCCGCCGCGGCATGATGCTGCTCGGCGCCTACTCGGCGGGGCTGGCGGTGCCATTCCTGATCGCCGCCTGGGCACTGGGCTCGTTCCTGGCCTGGTTCCAGCGGTTCCGGAAATACCTGCCCTGGGTCATGCGGCTGTCCGGCGCCATGCTGGTGCTGGTCGGGGTGCTGATGGTGTCCGGTGAGTTCACCCGGCTGGCGACGTGGATGCAGGGGCTGACGCCCGATTTCTTACGGGAAAGACTGTAATGGGGGGGCAGGGGGGCCGGGGGGCAGCTTAAGGCTTCAGGCTTAAGGCTCCCTCCTCCAGTTCCTCCTCCGCCTCCTGCCGCCGCAGCAACTCCCAGTACCGCCCCTTGCTGGCCACCAGCTGGGCGTGCCTGCCTTGCTCCACGACCTTGCCTTCATCCAGCACCAGGATCCAGTCGGCATCTCGCACCGCCGCCAGGCGGTGGGAAATCACGATGGTGGTTCGGCCGGCGAGGGCGCTGCGGAGGGCGTGGAGAATCCGGGCTTCGGTGGTTGCATCGACGGCGGAAAGCGCATCGTCAAGCACGAACACCGGCGGCTGCTGGGCCAGCGCCCGGGCAATGGCGGCGCGCTGCTTCTGGCCGCCGGAGAGATTGATGCCGCGCTCGCCGAGCATGGTGTCGAAGCCGTTGGGCAGGTCAGGAATGGCCTCTGAGAGCTGGGACACTTCGGCCGCCTGCTCCAGCCGGCTGTCCGGGGCGCCCAGCAGGACATTCTCCCGGAGCGTCTCGCTGAACAGGAAGGTTTCCTGCGGCACGAAGCCGATGGCCTGGCGCAGCTGGCGGAGGTCAAGGTTCCGGATGTCGATCCCGTCGAGCAGGATCCGGCCCTTGTCGGGTTCGTAAGAGCGGACGATCAGCTCGGCCAGCGTGGACTTGCCGCTGCCGGTGGCGCCGACGATGGCCAGGGAGCGGCCGGCGGCCAGCTCGAAACTGATATTTGACAACACCCAGCCCCGCTCCAGCGCCCCGGGATAGCGGAACCACACCCCCTCGAAGGTCAGCCGTCGCGCGCGTGGCTGGTCGGGCAGCGCCAGAGGCCCCGCCGGGGTGACAATGGCCGGCTTGATCTCCAGCAGTTCATTGAGCCGGCCCATCGACGCCTCGCCCCGGTTGACCAGGTTGACCACCCAGCCAAGCGCGATCAGCGGCCAGATGAATGAGGCCAGGTAGACCCCGAAGGCCACGAAGTTTCCGACCGACACCTGGCCGGTCATCACATCCCGGCCGCCATAATAAAGCACGACCACACCGCCCAATCCTCCGAGGAGGGTGAGCAGCGGGCTGAAGGCCCCTGACGCCCGGGCCAGTGCGATGTTGCGAGTGGCATACTCGCTACTCAGCGCGCCAAACCGCTCGGCCTCGGAC
>JBEPVA010000111.1:0-12781 GCA_041691295.1 Gemmatimonadota bacterium | reverse complement strand
ATGCCGAGCGGCCACCGGACATCGGGCTGCGCCAGGACGGCCTCGAGGGCACCCAGTGAAAGAATGCCGCGTGGAATGGTGACGGGACGTCGGGGCAGGCTGATCCCGGCCAGAGAGAGACGAGATACCGACCCTCGCTCGCTCGCCCAGATCAAGAAGCCGCGCAACGCAACCAGATGCTCGTAGCGGGTCCCGATCGAGAGGGGCTGCCCGTCGCGCCGAGTGGCCCGCACCAATTCCCCCTGGTACTCGGCCACCCGCTCGGCCGTGAGCGCTCCGAGATTGGCAAGCCCAGATGCACCCATCCACCGGGTGAACCGGGCCAGGACACTGCGCTGGTTCCGGATCGTCTCGGCCGCACGGTGAGCGGTGCGGAGCCACTCGAGGTGCGCTCCGACGGTGGTTGTGAAGGGGTCCGTGCAGACGTGAGGCATGTCACTGTGACGCGGAGAGGCGGGTAGAGGGTTGCCAGGGCTCAACTGCAGGAGACAGAAGACAGGACGAACCCCACCCTCCTGATTGCGACGGACCGACAGATGAGGAAAGGAGGTCGTTCCTGTCTCCCGACTCCTCCTCCCTGATTTCTGTCTCGATCCCTCATCAGGTTGCTTTCCTACACTGCATTCGGGACAGGCTCGCTCTGCTCGCGTCTCGCAACGACGTGCCTATAGCGACAAAATGCCGGCCCCTTCGGGGCCGGCTGATCTCAACTCAACTTCGTCATTGCGAGCCGCCGAAGGCGGCGAAGAAACCCGGCCGACCTCGTCGAGGGGTGTTCGTGGCAAATCTCCACGCGCGAGGTGACGGCTGCAGTACATCGCTTCAGCGATATCGCGCCGAGCCTCGGCTCTCAGCCGAGGACTCACGAGCCGGCCACCGCATGCCCCAGGTCCAGCCCTCGCTCCGCTCGGGGAGACAGACTCCAATTCCATCCGTCGCAGGGCACTTTAGTTCCCAGTGCCGAGCCGCGGCTTCAGCCGAGGATCAAGGAGCGAACAGCCCCCGGCCGTGAGGGGTTCCGCATCCACACCTCGAGCGATCCCTCGGTCCCCTCGCTGACGCTCGGGTCACCTCGGGATGAGGTATCCCAGTTGAGACCAGCCGCCCCGCTGCGCGAGGCGTGACAGCGCTCATTCCTTGAGACCTGTCCCTCGCTCCGCTCGGCGCGACATGCCTTCGGAATGGGGCTTTTCCCGTTCGCTATTCGCTGTTCCCTTTTCGCTTTTCGCGTTTCCCCGTTCGCTTTTCCCGCAGGTCAGGGCTACCTGCTCCCCCGATCCATCAACCCCACCAGCTCTTCGACCATCGCCTGCTGCCGGTCGGGATCTCCGGACTGCAGGGCCGCCGCGGCGCAGTGGCGCAGATGATTCTGCAGCAGCGCCCGGCTCACCCCCCGCAGCGCTTCCTGCACACTGGCCACCTGGGTGATCACGTCGGAGCAGTAACGCTCCTCCTCCACCATCCGCTCGAGCCCGCGAATCTGCCCTTCGATCCGGCGCAACCGGTTCTGCACCGTCCGCTTGATCTCGGGATCAACCGCCACGGCATGCCTCGGCTCGGCGCCGGGGAGGGAGCAAGGGCATGAGGGCTCTGAGTTGGTATGCATTCTCGCTCCGGCGAAAAATCGTGAGAGGTGAAAAGTGAGAGGTGACAGGGACCAGCCGATCCCTCTCACCTGTTACCTGTCACGCTTCTCAGTCTGAGGGAATTCGCCACGACGCTGACCGAACTCAGCGCCATGGCGGCGGCCGCGACTCCCGGGGTGAGCAAGAGTCCGAAGGCGGGATAGAGTACACCGGCGGCCACGGGCAGCGCGACGAGGTTGTAGCCGAATGCCCACCAGAGATTCTGCCGGATGATGCGCAGCGCCTGGCGCGACAGCTCCAGCGCCCTCGGCACACCCATCGGATCTCCGCCGACCAGGGTGATGGCCGCCGCGGCCATGGCCACGTCGGTACCGGTACCCATCGCGATGCCGACATCGGCAGCCGCCAGCGCTGGCCCGTCGTTCAGTCCATCCCCAACCATGGCGACCACTCGACCCTCGCTCCGCCAGCGCTGAATGGCCTCGAGCTTCTGCCCGGGGAGCTGATCGGCTTCCACCCGGGTGATGCCCACCTGTGCGGCCACGGCGCGCGCCGCCGCCTCCCGATCGCCACTCAGCAACACGACCTCGTAGCCGTGCCGGTGCAGCTCGGACACCGCCTCACGACTGCCAGCCCGTACCGGATCCGCCACCGCGAGTGCACCCGCCAGCCGACCGTCACGAGCCACGAAAATGATGCTGGCCGATGCCGGCAGATGCCGATCGAGGGCATCGAGCTCGGAGTCGGTGACGCCGAACTCCTGCATCAGGCGCCGGTTGCCGAGCTGGATCTGGCGGCCCTGAACGATGGCGCTGGCCCCTTTGCCCGCGAGCGCCGCGAACTCGCTCGGCTCACTCAGCACCAGACCGCGGGCTCCCGCGGCCCGGATCACGGCAGTGGCAATCGGATGTTCGCTGAGCTTTTCGACGGCACCGGCGTCAGCCAGCAGTTCGTTTTCTGAGCCTGTGTCTCCCTCGACCAGCACGATGGCAGTCACCGAAGGCCTGCCCTCGGTGATGGTACCGGTCTTGTCCAAGGCGATCAGGTTCACGCCAGATGAGCGTTCGAGTACCTCACCACCCTTGATCAGGATGCCTAGTTCGGCGCCGCGTCCGGTCGAAACCATGACGGCGGTGGGCACGGCCAGCCCCATGGCACAGGGGCACGCGATGATGAGGACTGTGACCGCGGAGACGAAGCCGTGCAGCGCGGACGGCTGGGGACCGATCAGCCACCAGACCAGGAAGACCACGACGGCGAGCGCCGCGACGATCGGAACGAAGACGCCGGAGATCCGATCAGCCAGCCGCTGAATGGCGGGCTTGCTGGTCTGGGCTTCCTCCACCAGTCGAAGGATGCGGGCCAGCGCGGTTGCGGCTCCGACTTCGGTGGCCTGGATCCGGAGCGCGCCGAGTCCGTTCAAGGTGCCGCCGATGACTCGGTCACCAGTCGTCTTGAGCACGGGAAGCGGCTCACCGGTCAGCATCGACTCATCGACATTGCTGCGACCGTCGACCACGCTGCCGTCCACCGGAATCCGTTCGCCGGGTCGGCAGAGCAGCAGATCGCCGACGTGCACGGCGTCGATGTCGACTTCCTCGGTGCCGCCGGCAATCATCCGGTGCACGGTTCGAGGTGCCAGCCCCGCCAGCCGGCGAATGGCGGCCGAGCTCTGGCCGCGGGCCCGAGCTTCGAGCAGCCGGCCCAGCAGCACAAAGGCGATGATGGCGGTGACCGCTTCGAAGTAGACATCGGCCGGCAGCCCGCGCGAGCTAAACCAATCAGTCCGGATCGTGATTGCCACACTCAAGAGCATGGCGGCCCCGGTGCCGAGAGCCACGAGGCTGTTCATGTCGGCGCCGCCATGACGAGCCGCCCGCCAGCCGCGGACAAAGAACTGGCGGCCGGGGCCGATCAGCACCAATGCAGTGATCAGGAGGAGCAGGTAGCGGAGAGGACCGGCGTCCGGCCCCGCGTCATGCAGCCGCATCGAGAGCAACATCGTGACAACAGCGGCAACGGCACTGGGCCAGAACTGGCGGTGGAGGCGGATGACCTCGTCGTTGCGCTCGGTCTCGCGCTGGCTCAACCTGGCTCGGCTGTCCTTGTTCTCCGCCTGCTCGGCGCCGTAGCCCGACTCGCGCACTGCCGCGGCCAACGCCGCTGGCGAGACGTCGTCGGGATTGAAATCCACCGACGCCATGCCCGTCATCAAATTGACCCGCGCCTCGGCGACGCCCGGCACCGCCCGCAGCGCCCGCTCGACTCGAGCACTGCATGCGGCACAGGTCATTCCCGAGATATCCAGGGTGGTGTGCGCCTGGACCGGCACGGCGACCTCAGTCATCAGTGCTGCACTGCCGGCGTGGCTTTATAACCCGCCGCCGTCACGGCCGCCGCGATTCGGGTTTGGTCGATGGCGGCAGGATCGTAGTTGAGATCAGCTCGGCCGATCTCCACCGAGAGATTGGTGATTCCCGGAAGGGCCGTCAGCGCCTTCTTGACCGCGTTGAGGCAGTGGCCGCAGCTCATACCGTCGATGTGCAGAGTGAAAGGAGTCATATTGGTTACTCCTGATTGAGTTCCGTGGTCAGAACGAATGGCAAGATATATAGGGGTGGGGGGTATTTCAATGATATGGGGGCGTCAACCGTGCAAAGCGAACTGACCAAAGCAGTTAGCGCTGCCGACTATTCGGTCGGCTGAGTAATGGTATTTCAGCGTATCGCTATGCCACACAACGATTTACATATTCTGTCAGTTCGCTCCGGCACGACTCCTGCCTAGTCAGTAACCAGTGACGATACCGCCAAGACGGTCCGACCTCGGGTTCACCCGATCAGCTTCCTCCGCCGAGGGGCCGGCCGTGCCGTTCCTCAGGCTGGACGATTCGGGCAACGACCTCGAAGCCATCCGGACCTGGCGCGAGGCGTTGTCGGACAGCTTTGCGCAGCAGGGAATTCCGCACGACCTCTTTGCCCTCTGGATCTACCCTTCCGGTGGCGATCCCATCCTGATCGGTCCGGATGAACTGAGCCAGGACCACCTCGTGGTTCCGCGCGCCGATCCGTACATCGACCCGGCGCAGCTGGGCGTGCTCGAGGAGATTCTGCGGGATGCCAGCTACGGCTCCGCGGTCGCCGCGGCGATCCGACATGGCACCGCCGATGTGGGGCTGGTGCTGCTGGGCGCCCTCGAAGCCGGTCGGTACCCGGCGGTCGCCCGGATTGCGCTCGACCGGATGTTGATGACCATCGCGCCGATGGTGGGCCGGGTGGCGCGGCGCTGGCCGGCGAGTCATTCGCTGGAGGATGTCGGCGACCTCAACGGAGCTCCGCGGGCCCCGGATACGGGACCGTCCGAAGCGCAGCGAATGGCCGAAATGCTCTCCTCGCTCGGGCAGGCCGCCAGTGGCGCGGGCACCCCGCGCGACTTTATCCTGGCGCTGTCCTTTGCCGTGCAGCCGCTGCTGCCGCACGACGCGATCGAGATCCTGATTCCCGATACCACTCCGGAACAGACGTACCGCCTGACCGGTCATGGCCACGGCCCGCTCTGGTCCGATCCGCAACTCGTCCTGCCTCGTGCGGCCTGCGATGTGGAGCGCGTGTTCACCGAAGCGGGAATCGTCCGGGTCCGGAACACGGAGACGGATGGGCGCGGTCCGTTCCCGCCGCCACTCGGTGATCTGGGCGCATCGGGCCCCCGATCGCTGATCGGAGTCCGGCTGCGAGTGCTGGAACGGACCGTCGGATTTCTCATGGTCAGCACCCCCGGCCCCGATTTCTACCAGGCCGAAGATGTCATCCTGCTGGATCATATCGGGGCCCTGATTGCCTCACGGATCGATTCGTTCGTGCTGAGCTGGCAGCACCAGGTGCTCAAGAGCCACCTGGCCGTGCTGCGACATGTGCCAATGCACCTGAGCCAGATTGCCGAACTGCTGGCCACGATTCCGCTGCTGGGCGAAGGCACCAGGCAGTTCGCCCGCCTTGCCGGTCAGCTGCTGCCGCTGGGCCACCTCGAATTTGCGGTGCGGCTGAGTGACGAGCACCGGGTGGCCATCGTGAAGCCGGGCGACACGACCGCGCTGCCCGACCGGCCCCAGACTCCGCTCGCCGCCACCGCGGCTGCCCGCGTCATCCGGGGCGAGATTCCCTATCTGCTCACCGAAACTCCGTCGCCGACCGGACCGGTGTCGGCGCTGGTCGTGCCGCTGCGCACCGGCGGCCTGGTGTTCGGCGCCCTGGCCATGTCTTCGACGGTGGCCGAGCCACTGACCCGGACCGACATGGCCGTGGCGCAGCAGCTGGCCGATCTGATCGCTCCGCATTTCGAAATCCTGCGCCGCTCGGCGGCGTCGCCGGCGCCGTTCATTCCGGGGTGGAAGCGGACACCGAAACTGTAGACGAGAGACGAGCTGTTGACGGGCCTTCGGGTTTCAACATCGCCTGCTGAAATGATTGTGCTGCCGCTTTTAGGTCCACCCCGCACCCCGCGAGCGGCAGGTCCATCCGCCCGCGCCGAGCCTGATAGCCTCACTGCCACCATGGCGGCTTTCCCATAGCCAAGCGACACCTCGTTCGCTTAAGTTTGTGTGGCCACAGGTTATACGCAGTTGGACCCCAGTGACACCAGTCCCGATGGTTGTGGTTGCCTTGGCCGGCAGACCGGACTCTCGATAGGGTCATGGTGCGGGAGGCCCGCCACGGTCCCAGCTGGTGGATGGACGGCTCAGGGGCATGGGCGCATGAGCCATTCTGGCCCGGACCCTGCGGTCCGTTGAGTTGGAATCACGTGTCGGCCCAGGACCGCTGGCTGGTGCGCGGGAGTTGCCACGCGCGGGGCGGAACCTTCGAAGGAGTGACTGAATGAGTCCATCCCGCAACGAAGCGGGTGTCGAGCGCGGCCACATCATTCCGATTGGCGGCGCCGAAGAGAAGATTCACGATCCTGCCATCCTCCGCCGGTTCGTCAAGCTCAGCGGCGGCAAGAAGGCACGGATTGCCATCATTCCCACGGCCAGCATGGCGGCGGATACCGGCAGCCGCTACGAAAAGCTGTTCACCGAACTCGGTGCCGATAGCGCCGAAGCGCTGCCATTCGAGACCCGCCACGACGGCGAGAACGACAAATTGCTGGCCCGGCTCGGCGAAGCCACCGGCGTCTTCCTGACCGGCGGCAACCAGCTCCGGCTGTCGACCCACCTCGGCGGCACCTCAGCGGCCAAGAAGCTGCGGACCCTCAACGCCGCCGGCGTACCGATCGCCGGCACCTCGGCCGGCGCGGCGTTTTTATCCGAGCACATGATTGCCCATGGTGAAGAGGGCAGCTCTCCCAAAGCCGGCAGCGTGACCCTGGCGCCGGGACTGGGTCTGACCAACCGGATCATCGTCGACCAGCACTTCCGCCAGCGGGACCGGCTGGGCCGGCTGCTGACCGCGCTGGCCTACAACCCGTTTGCCATCGGGCTGGGCCTCGACGAGGACACGGCGGCATTCATCAGCCCGGACAACCTCATCGAGGTGGCTGGCAGCGGCGCCTTGACGGTGATCGATCCATCGGGTCTCGAATTCAGCTCCATGGACCTGGTGCACAATCACGATCCGGTCTGCATGCTGGGTGTGAAGCTCCACATCCTGGTCCAGGGCGCGACGTTCAACCTGCAGACCCGGGAAGCCAGTGCCGGGCAGGTGGCGGCGGGGAAGGGGTGAACTGCGGCCATTAGCCTTTAGCTGTTAGCCGTTTGCAAACTCCAGCTTCAGGTCGATTCCCGGGACGGCCACTCTAGCCGCCCGGTCCATTCTGCGGTACTCTCAGGCAGCGCCTCCCCGGAACAGACTTGATCCGCCAGGTAGTTTCGCACTGCCGCTGGACCGGGCATCCGTTTTCGCGCGCCAATCCCTGCTATTTGTCGCCACTGGCTAACGGCTAAAGGCTAACGGCTATCCATGCGAATTCTCGACCGCTCCGTCTATGTCGGCCCCAGCCTGTACGCCCACTTTCCCGTTATCCGGCTCGATCTGGATCTGGGTGAACTGGAAGCGTGGCCTACGGTGCGGCTCGGGGAGGGGTTCATCTCCGCGCTGCTCAAGGCGCTGCCGGGGCTGGCCGAACATGGCTGTTCCTACGGCGAGCCGGGAGGATTCCTGCGCCGCTGCCGCGAAGATGAAGGCACCTGGCTCGGACACGTGCTCGAGCACTGCGCCATCGAACTGCAGAACGCCGCCGGTGAGCAGGTCACCTTCGGCAAGACCCGTTCGGCGGACGCGCCGGGTCTGTATCACGTGGTGTACGAGTACGAGCAGGCCGAGGTGGGAATGGAAGCGGGGGGCCTGGCGCTGACCCTGTTGCATTCGCTGCTGCCGGCGAATCTCCGTCCCGCTGATACGGTGCCGGCCGATTTCAATTTTGCCACCGAGCTCGAGTCGTTCATCAAGTTTGCCCAGCGTCGCGACCTGGGTCCCAGCACCGCCTCGCTGGTCCATGCCGCCGAAGCCAAGGGCATTCCCTGGATCAGGATGAACGACCAGAGCCTGATCCAGTTCGGGCATGGCCGGCACCAGCAGCGGATCCAGGCCACGATCACGAGCCGGACCTCGCACATTGCGGTCGAGCTGGCCAGCGACAAGGAAGAGACCAACAAGATCCTGTCCAACCTGGGACTGCCGGTTCCCAGGCAGCGGCTGGTGTCCAGAGAGGATGACGCGGTGCGGGCGGCCCAGGACATCGGCTATCCGGTGGTGGTCAAGCCATACAACGCCAATCACGGCCGAGGCGTCGCGATTCATCTCACCGATTCCGCCATGGTGCGGGCTGCCTTTCCGCTGGCCCAGCAGCACAGTCGCAGCGTGATCGTCGAGAGCTTCATCCGGGGAGACGATCACCGGATGCTGGTGGTCCACGGAACGCTGGTGGCGGTATCGAAGCGAGTCCCGGGGCATGTGGTCGGAGATGGCAAGCACACGGTCGAAGAGCTGGTCGCCATTGTGAACACCGATCCGCGGCGCGGAGTGGGTCACGAAAAGGTGCTGACCCGCCTCGAGTTCGATGCCCAGGCCGAGCGGCTGCTGCAGAAGCGGGGCTACAACCCGCTCACCGTGCCGCCCGAGGGGGAGGTGGTGTTCCTCCGCTCGACCGGCAACCTCAGCACCGGTGGCACCTCGATCGACGTGACCGATGTGGTGCATCCCGACAACATCGAGATGGCGGTACGGACCGTCCGGGCCATTGGCCTCGATGTCGGCGGCGTCGATTTCCTTACCCCTGACGTCACGGTGTCCTACAAGGACAACGGCGGCGCCATCTGCGAAGTCAATGCGGCACCGGGTTTCCGGATGCACACGGCACCGAGCGAAGGCCGGCCCCGGGATGTGGCCACGCCGGTGATCGACATGCTGTTCCCGGCCGGCACGCCGAGCCGGATCCCGATCGCGGCGGTAACGGGTACCAATGGCAAGACCACGACTGCGCGAATGCTGGCCCACATTCACAAGCTGGCCGGCCGTCATGTGGGTCTGACCACGACCGACGGGGTCTACATCGACGGCCAGTGCACCGTGAAGGGGGACATGACCGGGCCGGTGGCCACCCGGATGGTGCTGAGCGATCCGTTCGTCGATGTGGCGGTGCTGGAGATCGCCCGGGGCGGATTGCTGCGCGCTGGCATGGGGGTGCGGCAGGTGGATGTGGCCGCGGTGCTCAACGTCCAGTCCGACCACCTGGGCCTTAAAGGCGTTGATACGCTCGAGCAGCTGGCCCAGGTCAAGCGGATCGTGGTTGAAGTGGCCGAGGATACCGTGGTGCTCAATGCCGACGATCCGCTCTGCCTCAAGATGGCCGATTACACCGAGGCCAAGCATCTCTGCTACGTGACCATGAATTCGAGTCACACCCTGGTGCGCGAACATATCCGGGCCGGTGGCCGGGCGGTGGTGCTCGAGGCCGGAATCAACGGCCAGATGATCACCATCTTCGATCACGGCGCCCACATTCCGCTGCTCTGGACCCACCTGGTGCCGGCCACGCTCGAGGGGCGGGCCCAGCACAACGTCCAAAACGCGATGTTCGCGGCCGGACTGGCATTCAGCATGGGGGTGCGGCTCGAGGATATCCGGCATGGGCTCCGGACCTTTGATACCACCTTCTTCCAGGCTCCGGGGCGGATGAACGTGTTCGACGAACATCCGTTCAAGGTCATCGTCGACTACGGCCACAACGCCAGCGCGGTCGAAGTCATGTGCCAGCTGGTCGAACGGCTGGAGCCCAAGGGCCGGCGGATCGTGGTCATCGCGGCGCCGGGAGACCGGCGTGACGAGGACATCGCGGAAATCGGGCGGATCTGTGCCGGCCGGTTCGACCAGTACATCTGCCGCCGGGACGACCGGCTGCGGGGGCGCGGCTCCGACGAGGTGCCGCTGCTGCTGCGCGACGCCCTGGTCAAGCATGGGGTTCCGGTCAGCCAGATCAGCGTGACCCCCGACGAAACGGCGGCCGTGACCCTGGCCCTGACCTCCGCCCGCCCCGGCGACCTGCTGCTGATCTTCGCCGATCAGATTACCCGGACCTGGAAACAGGTCGTCGGCTTCAAGACCGACACACCGGTGCACGCCGACCGGCCCTTGAGACCGGTGATGATCGAGGCCCCGGCCCCGGAGCCAGTCTACCGGGAGAGCGATGCGCTGGTGCGAGATGAGCGGGGGGTGAGGTTGGCGAGGGAGACGGATGATTGAGGGTCTAGGGTCTAGGGTCTCCTACTTCTCTGCTTCTCCGTCAGCGACGAAATCAAGCCTCGAATCATGCGGCTGATTCGTTGCGAATCCTCGTTCAGGTGTTGCCAGCAAGCACGTTCGAGATATTCGAGATCTCGCGCGATAAGCAGCTGGCACTCGATCTCGTTGATGGACCCTCGAGCAATTCGAAGGAACCGGACGAGTTCCTTATCGCCACCCCGACCGCAACCTTCCGCAATATTCGAAGGGACCGAGACGGCGGCCCGCCGAAGCTGCGAAGTCAGGCCGTATCGCTCGGACACAGGGAAGCTTTTTGTCTCTCGATGGATTTTCAGTGTGAGCCGATACGCGAGTTGCCACGCCTCGAGCTGCTTGAAGTCGCCCATGCCGTAGATTCTACTCGGAGGACGCTCGGACCACATTACCATTTCATCGCCAAGCTGATTGAAAAAAAACGCGGCCGGAGACCCTTGACCCTCGACTCTCGACCCTTGACCCTCGACTCTTGACTCTCGACTCTCGACTTCCACTGCGCGCCGCGCCCCAAGTCCGCCTCACCGACTCCCGGCGCGTGCCCGGTCCCAACCTCATCTGGGACCGGCCTGGCGTGGTGCTGGACATCCAGGTCCCCGACGCGTCTGCCGAGCGGCTGATCGAAGCGTGGCGCCGCGAGATCCTGCGGATGCTGCCGGCACTTGGCTGGGAGCACGAGTCCACCGCCGAGCGACGGTTTCCTGGTGGCGCGAGCCTGGCGCTGAGTGCGCCGATCGATTGCCTGTTCACCGCCACGGAAGTCAATGAGTGGGCCCTGGAATCGGCCGAAGCGGCTGTCTTTGGCAGCGCCGCACCCGATTTTCCCGCCACCGCCATTCGATTGCGCCAGGAGATCGAGGCCGAGCGAAAGCCCCGGCTGCTGGCGCTCCGCACCGCGGCCACCGACCACGGGGTCTCGCTGCTGGCTGATCCACATCTGGTGTCGATCGGTACCGGTACCGGTTCGCTGACCTGGAAGATCGAGGAACTGCCGCTGGCGGAGTCGATCGACTGGTCAAAGATCCACGACGTGCCCGCGGTGTTGATCACCGGATCCAACGGCAAGACGACGTCGACCCGGTTGCTCACCGCGGTGCTGACCAATGCGGGGCGGGTGGCCGGGATGTGCTGCACCGACGGCGTCACAGTCGCTGGGGAACTGGTGTCCCGTGGCGACTGGGCCGGACCTGGCGGCGCCCGGATGGTGCTGCAGGACCGGCGAGTCGAGGTCGCGGTGCTCGAGACGGCGCGCGGCGGCATTCTCCGCCGGGGGCTGGCGGTGGAACGGGCCACCGCGGCGCTGGTGACCAATATCGCGGAGGATCATTTTGGTGAGTTCGGGATTCACGGCCTCGATGACCTGGCCGAGGCCAAGCTGGTGGTGGCCAAGGCGCTGAGCCGGGATGGAATTCTGGTGCTCAACGCCGATGACCCGACGCTGGTGAACGTCGGACCCTCAACCGGGGCCACGATCGGCTGGTTCTCGCTTGACGCATCCAATCCAGTCATTCGTAAGGTGGTGGCAACCGGCGGCAGAGCGGTCTGGGTCGAGAACGGGGAAATCAGGGTGGCGGGATGGAATGCTTCCGGCAGCGGGTCAGCTTCGATTGCGCGGGTCGATGAAATCCCGATCACCATGAAGGGCGTCGCCCGTCACAACGTGGCCAACGCACTCGGCGTCACGGCTGCAGCACTGGCACTCGGGGTCGAACCCGCGATGATCCTGCGCGGATTGCTGCGATTCAGCGGCTCATCAATGGAGAATCCGGGCCGGCTCAACCTGTTCGACCTGGGCGGAGTCTCGGCCCTGGCCGACTTTGCCCACAACCCGCACGGGATGGATGCGCTGGTAAGGATGGCCAATGCGCTGCCGGCCACCCGCCGCCTGCTGGTCCTGGGCCAGGCGGGCGATCGTGATGATGCGGCCATCCAGGAATTCGCCCGAAGCGCCTGGGCGTTCCGGCCCAATCGAATCGTGCTCAAGGAAATGGAGCCGTACCGGAGAGGCCGACCGGTGGGGGAGGTCACGGAGGTGATGCGGCGAGAGTTCATCCGGCTGGGGGTGAATCCGGCGTCGATCGTGGGTGAGCCCTCCGAGTATGACGCGCTACTGGCGGCACTCCGATGGGCCCAGGCAGGCGATGTGCTGCTCCTGCCGCTTCACGCCGAACGCGAGCGAGGGCTGGATCTACTCGACCGGCTGCAACGAATCGGGTGGAAGCCGGGGGACGTGGTCGAGTAGACGACACTCCGGGGCACTGGTTCAGGGTTCGCGGTACACGACTGAACAGGTGCCGCGTACCGCGTACCGCGATGGCTCCGATCATATCTTTAGCGTCTCTCGTCTCTCGTCTCTCGTCTCTCGTCTCTCGTCTATCGTCTCTCGTCTCTCGTCTCTCGTCTCTCGTCTCTCGTCTCTCGTCTCTCGTC
>JBEPVA010000110.1:0-12793 GCA_041691295.1 Gemmatimonadota bacterium | reverse complement strand
CAAGAACGTCACCATCAACGAACCGTTCTTCCAGGGGCATTTCCCGGGACATCCGGTCATGCCGGGCGTGCTGATCATCGAAGCCATGGCCCAGGTTGGTGGCATGCTGCTGATGGGGTCGGTCGAGGATCGCGCCGAGAAGGTCGTGTACTTCATGTCGCTCGATGCCGTGAAGTTCCGCCGCCCCGTCATTCCCGGCGACCAGCTCCGCTTCGAGCTCGAAATGATCCAGTTCCGGGGCAAGACCTGCCGGATGAAAGGCGTCGCACTGGTCGATGGGCAGGTGGCCGCAGAGGCCGAGATGATGGCGCGGGTGGTCGACAAATGACCACCGAGATCCACCCCAGCGCCCTTATCGATCCATCCGCCGAGCTGGGGAAAGGTGTGTCGGTGGGTCCGTTCACGATTATCGGGCCCAAGGTCACCATCGGTGCCGGCAGCACGATCGGGCCGCATGTCGTGCTGGAGCGCAATGTCCGGCTCGGTGAACGGGTGACCCTCGGAGCAGGCGCCATCCTGGGCGTCGCGCCGCAGGATTTTTCATACAAGGGTGAGGAGACCTGGGTCGAAGTTGGGGCCGGCACCACGGTGCGGGAGTATTCGACGATTCACCGGGGCACTCCGGCCACCGGTCGAACCACCGTCGGCGCCAACTGCTACATCATGACCTACGTGCACATCGCCCACGACTGCCGGGTCGGAGACGGCGTGATCATCGCCAATAGCACCCAGCTGGCCGGCCATGTGACGATTCACGATCGGGCCACGCTGTCGGGACTGAATGCGGTCCACCAGTTCGTGACCATCGGGTCGTTTGCCTTTGTGGGCGGTGCTACCCGGGTCAATCAGGACATCCCCCCGTACGTCAAGGCGGTCGGCAATCCGATGGAGCTGTACGGCCTCAACACCATCGGGCTGCAGCGGGCCGGTTTCCCGAACGACACCACTGCCGCGCTCAAGCGGGCCTACCGCCTGTTCTTCAATAGCGAACTGAATCTGTCCCAGGCGCTGGAGCGGGCCCGCACCGACCTGCCGGCGCTGCCTGAAGTCGAGCGGTTCATCGCCTTTGTCGAATCCTCCGCCCGCGGCGTTCCGGCATGACCGCTCGGGTTCCGATCGGGGTCGTGGGCGTCGGCGCGCTCGGTCAGCACCATGCCCGGCACCTGGCCTCATTGCCGGATGCCGAGCTGGTCGGCATATACGATCACAATCCGACCCGGGCTCGCGAAATCGCTGCTCAGGCCGGCACCAAGGCGTTTCACGATCTCGATGACCTGCTCGGCCGGGTCAAGGCGGTCACCATTGCGGTGCCGACTCCCTCCCACGAGACGGTCGGACTGCGGGTGCTGGAGCGGGGTATTGCGGTGCTGATGGAAAAGCCGCTGGCGCAGACCGTGACCGAGGCGGACCACCTGATCGCGGCGGCGCGTTCCAAGGGTGTCCAGCTCCAGGTCGGCCATATCGAGCGATTCAATCGCGCCATCCGGGCGGCACGGCCGTGGCTCGACGAGCCGAGGTATTTCGAGAGCCAGCGGCTGGCTCCGTTTCAGCCGCGCGGAACCGATGTCGCCGTGATTCTCGACCTGATGATTCACGACCTCGACCTGATCCTGCACTTGCTCGGCGGCGCCGAGGCGACGGATGTGCGGGCCTCGGGGGTTGCGGTGCTCTCTCCCCATCTCGACATGACCAACGCCCGGGTCGAATTCGCCGGCGGCGCGATTGCCAACGTGACCACCTCCCGCCTGGCCCGCGACCGGGTCCGCAAACTCCGGATCTTCCAGCCAACGGGGTACCTGTCGCTCGATCTGGCGAGCGGGGGCGGTGAGTTTCTGCGGCTGAGGAGCGGTTGGCGCCCCGGAACCGGTGCCCGTCTCGATGACGTGGTCGAATCGATTCCTCTCGAAGCCCCGGACGGGGATGCCCTTCGGATGGAGCTTGAGAGCTTCGTGAACGCAGTGCAGGGCGGGCGGGATACGGTGGTCACCGGGGAAGAGGGCCGCGCGGCGTTGCGGCTGGCACTCGAAGTCGCGGAGTCGGTGGCCCGCCAGCCGGCGGTGCTGCGACCGCGCTGATGGGCGGCACCCCGCCCCGAATCTGGATCTCCGCCGGTGAGCCGTCGGGTGATCTGCATGGCGCTCATGTGGTGGCAGCGCTGCGTCAGCGCTTTCCCGGCGCCACGATCGGCGGTTTCGGCGGGCCGAGGATGGCCGCCGCCGGAGCCGAATTGTCGGTCAGGATGGAAGGGCTCTCGGCCTTCGGGTTCAGCGAAGTGGTGACCAAGATCCCGGCCCACTACCGGCTGCTCCGCCAGCTCCGCCGGCAGTTTGCCTCGGGCCAATGGGATCTGGTCATCCTGATCGACTATCCCGGGTTCCACCTGCGGGTGGCTGAGGCCGCGCGCAAGGCCGGGATCAAGGTGCTGTACTATATCGCCCCTCAGCTGTGGGCCTGGGCGCCCGGACGGGCCAGGCGGTTCGCCGCTGCAGTCGATCGGATGGCGGTGGTCCTGCCGTTCGAAACGGAGTTCTTCGCCAGGGCGGGAATCAAGGCGGAGTATGTCGGCCACCCGCTGGTGGATCGGCCTCCGTGGCCGCAACGAGGTGCCGCACGCACCGAGCTGGGATTGCCCGAACGGGCGCGGGTTCTGGGTATCTTCCCGGGCAGCAGAGACCAGGAAGTCGAGCGATTGTGGCCGCTGTTCCGGGCGGTGGCGCTTCAGATGCTGGCCGAAGGGTGCTGCACCCACGCGATTGTGGCTGGTACCGGAACCGGCCGCTATCCGGAGCCTGGCCCGATCATGATCCACCGCGGCGACCCGGTCCCGGTATTCATGTCGGCCGATGCGGCTCTGGCCAAGTCAGGCACTACGACTCTCGAAGCGGCGCTCGCTGGCGTGCCGATGGTCGTGTCGTACCTGACGAGCATCGGCACCTACATCATCGGCCGGTTCCTGATCACCACCGAACTGATCAGCCTGGTCAACCTGGTCATCGGTCGGATGCTGGTTCCGGAAATCTGGAAACGGCCGGTCCGGTCCGCGGACCTGGCGGCGGCCATTCGCCCGTTGCTCGATTCCGCCTCGCCCGAGACGCTGGCCCAGCGGGCCGGCCTTGCCGAAGTCGTCCGGCTGCTCGGAGATCCAGGTGCGGCCGGCCGAGTGGCCCGAATCGCCGCTGAGCTGCTGGGCGAGTGAAGGTCTCTCCGGTTGTGGTACGCACGGCCGGTGTGCCGCTGGTCCGGCTACTGGCAAGGACCTGGCGCTACCAGCTCGATGGAGAGGGCTGTGCCCTGGCTCGATCACCGGAGCGCCGGAAGGTGGCCTTCGTGGTCTGGCATGAGGCGCTCCTGCCGCTGATGTGGCTGCACCGCGATGAGCAGGTCGCCATCGTGGTCAGCGAGGCCCGCGATGGCCAGTATCTCGCCGACTTCGCCGAAGCGGCTGGTTATGGGTTGATACGTGGCTCAAGCACCCGCGGGGGCGCCAGGGCACTATTGGCTGCAGTGAGGGCACTGGAAGCGGGCGGAACGGTCGCCATGACGCCCGACGGTCCCCGGGGTCCCCGGCGGGAAATGAAACCGGGAATTCTGGCCGCAGCGGCACGCAGCGGCGCGCAGTTGATTCCGGTGCACGCGGAAGCCGACCGGTCCTGGCGGCTGCGATCGTGGGATCGCTTCATGATCCCGAAGCCATTCGCCCGGGTGCGCGTGGTATATGGCCAGCCGTTCACGATCGCCGCGAATGACGATGCCGCTGCGATGGATCGGATCCAGAGCGACATGGCGTCCGTCGCCAGAAAGGCCGCATGGCCCGGGCAAGCAGAGACTCTCACCGGCTGATTCGCTGGCTGTGGACCAGCCGGCGGATCGATGCCCGGATGGCGCGGCTGATGCTGCTGCCGCTCGCCGCAGTCTATCGGCTGGCCATGGCATTTCGAAGCTGGAGCTATGCAGCGGGGTGGTCGCAAACTCATGATTTGCCGCTGCCGGCAGTTTCGGTCGGCAACCTGACGGTGGGTGGGTCGGGCAAGACGCCGATCGCCACCTGGATCGCGCAGCACTATGCCGGCGCCGGACTGGTTCCGGGAATCCTGCTTCGGGGCTATCGCGGGGGTGACGAAGCCAGGGTCCACGAGCGCTTGGTCCCTTCGGCGCGGGTGGTCACCGACCCCGACAGGGTGGC
This sequence comes from Gemmatimonadota bacterium, assembly GCA_041691295.1. Taxonomy (GTDB): domain Bacteria; phylum Gemmatimonadota; class Gemmatimonadetes; order Gemmatimonadales; family GWC2-71-9; genus DATEHG01. Next base: position 8,610 of record JBEPVA010000110.1, on the reverse strand, counting down.
GGGTGCTGAACGGGCCCTGGCGCAGGGGGCTCAGGTGCTGGTGCTCGACGATGCCTACCAGCGCATCGACGTGCGTCGAGACCTGAACTTGCTCGTGATCAGCGCCGAATCGGCCCGGGCTGTTCGGTGGCCGCTTCCGGCGGGGCCGTGGCGCGAACCGATGGCCGCGATCGACCGCGCCGACGTCATCGTCGTGACCCGCAAGCGGGCCACCGCGGAAGCGGCGCAGGCGCTGGCACGGGACCTGGCCACCCGGACCCGCGGTGCCGTGGCCGTCGCGCACCTCGGCCTGGCTCGATATGAAGGGCTGGTCAGCGGCCGGGTGACCGAATCCTCGGCCCTGCTCGGCAAGCGAGTGGTGGCGGCATCGGCCATCGGTGATCCCGAGGCATTCGTGGCCCAGACCAAGATGACGGGCGCGGCGGTTCAGGTGGCCACCTGGAAGGACCACCACGATTTCCGGGATGAGGATGTGGCCTGGCTCGCGGGCGCGGCCCGCAAGGCCGACCATGTCGTATTGACCGAGAAGGACGCCGTGAAACTGCGTGACCGTTGGCCGGCCAGTGTGCCGGAACCGCTGGTCGCCGTGCTCGCGGTTACCTGGGAAAGCGGGGCCGAGCGGATCTTCGCGGCACTGGATGCCGTGGTGACGCCGGCCGACCGCCTGTAAAATCACGTTGCGATTAATCCACGATGTGGAGAGGACAATGACTGCGACCACCCGGACCAGCCAGAACGTCATCATGCCAGACAAGGATCGCTTCCTCAGCGAGGAGAATCCCTTCGAGGCCATGATGTCGCGCTTTGACTTCGCCGCCCAGAAGCTCAATCTCGAGCCGGGGCTCTACAAGATCCTCCGTCACCCGGAGAAGCAGATCATCGTCTCGGTGCCGGTGTTGCGGGACAATGGTGATGTCGACGTCTACACCGGCTATCGCGTCCTGTACAACACCTCGCGGGGTCCGGCCAAAGGCGGCATCAGGTTCGACCTCCAGGTCACGCTCGATGAGGTCAAGGCGCTGGCCGCCTGGATGACCTGGAAGTGTGCCGTGGTCAACTTGCCGTTTGGCGGCGCCAAGGGTGGAGTTGTCTGTGATCCATCCACCATGTCAAATGCCGAACTCGAAAAGCTCACCCGCCGCTATACCTCCGCCATCATCGATACCCTGGGGCCCGACTCCGACGTTCCCGCCCCGGACGTCAACACCAATGAACGGGTCATGGCCTGGGTCATGGACACCTACTCCATGCACAAGCGCCACACGGTGACCGCCGTGGTCACGGGCAAGCCGGTGGAAATGGGCGGCTCCCTTGGCCGCCGTGAGGCCACCGGTCGTGGCTGCATGATCGTCACCCGTGAAGCGCTCAAGCTGCTGAACATGCCGCTGGCCGGCACCAAGGTGGTCATTCAGGGCTTTGGCAATGTCGGCTCCATCGCGGCCCAGCTCATGGAGCGGGAAGGGATGACGATCGTCGCGGTGAGTGACAAATCAGGCGGGGTCTACAACCCCGATGGCCTCAAGGTGGACGCCCTGATTGCCCACGTGAAGCAGAGCAAGTTTCTCAAGGGGTTCGCGGGGGCCCAGGCGGTCTCCAACGAGGAAATCCTGGAACTGCCCTGTGATGTCCTGGTCCCGGCTGCGCTCGAAAATGTCATCACCGGAAAGAACGCCGCCCGGGTCAAGGCCAGGATCGTCTGCGAAGGCGCCAATGGCCCGACCACGCCCGGTGCCGACAAGATCCTGAATGAAAAAGGAATCTTCGTCATCCCGGACATCCTGGCCAACGCTGGCGGAGTCACGGTCAGCTACTTCGAATGGGTGCAGGACCGCGGCGGCTATTTCTGGGATGAAGAAACGGTCAACACCCGACTCGAGAAGATCATGGTCCGCAGCTTCGAGGAAGTGACGGCCATGGCCAAGAAGCACAACCTCGACAACCGGATCGGCGCCTATATGCTGGCCATCGAGCGGGTGGCGGCGGTGCACCGGCTCCGGGGCATGTATGCCTGATGGAGCTGGCGCTCCTGGCCGTTGGCCGCCTGCGCAGTTACTACCGCGAGGCGGCTGACGACTACGCCCGCCGGATCGGCCACTACGCCAGGCTGACCGAGATCGAGATACGGGAAGCCAGCCGCGCCGGCAGCGTGGAGCGCCAGCGTAGCCAGGAAGCCGAGCGGCTGCGTCAGAAACTCCCGGCGGGCGGCATCGTGGTGGCGCTGGCCCGCGGCGGATCGGCCTGGAGCAGCGCCGAATTGGCTCGGCGGCTGTCCCAGTGGCAGCAGCAGGGCCGGCCGGTGGTCCTGGTGGTCGGTGGTTCCCAGGGTCTCGATCCCGGCTTCACCGCCATCGCCGCCCACCGCTGGAGCATGGGAGCGATCACCTTGCCCCATGAACTGGCCCGGGTCGTCGTGCTCGAACAATTGTATCGCGGCTTCACCATTCTGCGCGGAGAGCCCTATCACAAGGGTGGCGCCGAAACTGTGGGTTGATAGTCGCCCCTTTTCCTGCGATTGGCCTCATGTCCGAGTGGTTTCAGCAGTGGTTCGGCGAGGAGTACCTCCAGCTCTATCCGCATCGTGATGCCGGCGAGGCGACTCGGCTTGCTGCCCTGGTCGCCAGCAGGGTTCCGTCCCTGTCCGGCCGCCGCATGCTCGATGTCGGCTGCGGACCGGGCCGGCACCTGCAGGCCTTCGAATCCATCGGCGCGCGCCCGATCGGCCTTGATCTCTCGGCCAGCCTGCTGGCGCGTGCCCGGCAGGCCTCGGCGGCGCCGTTGATCCGCGCCGACATGCGGTACCTCCCAATCCGGCCGACCAGCTTTGACCTGGTGGTCAACCTGTTCACCAGTTTCGGATATTTTGCAACCGATGAAGAGCACTTCCAGGCCATCGTCCAGATGGCGGCGGCCTTGAGGCCGGGCGGCTGGCTGGTGATCGATTTCCTCAACGCCCCCGCCGTCATCGCCGGGTTGGTCCGCTCCGAATCCGCCGTGCTCGGGCAGACCAGAGTCGAGATCGAACGCCGGCTCGAAGCTGGCCGGGTTATCAAGACCATTCGCACCGCCGACGGCCGCAACTTCACCGAACGCGTGCGGCTGCTCGGGTTGGCCCAACTCAGCGGCATGATCAGCCGGGCCGGCCTCACTCTGCGGAACACCGCCGGGGAGTACGACGGTTCGGTCCATGCCAGTACCTCCTCACGCCTCATCCTTTTCGCGGAACGGCCGTGACCCGGTACATCGCGACTCCACTGCCGTTTCCGTTCGAGCCGATCCCGCTTCGTCGCGGTGGCTTCGATCAGGCGCTGCTGCCCGCGATCGTGTCGGCCGCAGGGACAGAGTCTGCCCGGGCGGCCCTGGCGGATCCGAATGTGCTGCTGGTGACCACCGGCCAGCAGCCTAGCCTGTTCCTGGGGCCACTGTACACCGTTCACAAGGCGCTCTCCGCTGCGCTGCTCGCCCGCCGCCTGACCACCCGCTGGAAGCGGCCGGTCGTTCCGATCTTCTGGGTGGCCGGGGACGACCACGACTTTGCTGAAGCGGCCACCGCGTCCTGGCTCAACTCGGGTGGCGAGCTGGTCACCCGGGTCTTACGCCACCGCGATCCCGCCGCCCTCCAGCTGCCCATGTACCGCGAAGCCCTCGGCTCCGAGGTCACCTCGGCGCTCGATGCCCTGACTCAGGATCTGCCGCCTTCCGAATATCGCGAGGCGACGCTGGCCTGGCTGGGAAGGCACTTTACCGTCGACGCCACGATGGCAGCGGCCTATGCTGGAGCGCTGGCCGAGATGCTGGGACCGCACGGCGTGCTCTGTTTCGACTCGAGCCATCCAGTGGTCAAGCAGCTGGCCGCGCCCGTCCTGCTGAAGGCGCTGCGGGGGCACCGGGAACTGACCACGGCGTTGGCCGCGACGGACGCCCAGTTGAAATCCGGCGGCCACGAAGCCGGCATTGCCGTCGGCGATAATGCTACCCTCGTGATGGTCGAGGGCCGCTTGGGCCGCGACAGACTGATCGCGGATGGCGCCGGTTTCACCGCCCGGCGTTCCGGCGAGAAATTCACCATTGCGGACCTGGAGCTGATGGCCCGCGATGAACCGATGCGGCTCTCGCCCAATGTCCTGCTCCGCCCGGTGCTGGAGAGCGCGCTGCTGCCGACCGTTGCCTACGTGGCTGGTCCCGGTGAGCTGCGCTACCTCAGGCTCACCCCTCCGATTTATCGGCTGCTGGGCGTCCATCGGCAGGTGCCGGTCCCGCGCTGGTCCGGCCTGGTCGTGGAAACGCGGGTGGACCGGGCCCTTGAGAAATTCGGCGCCACCATTGAAGAGCTGCTGGCGCCCCCCCCGGGTCTCGAAGCGCGGGTGCTGCGGTCCCAGCTGCCGGTGGCCGCCACCGACGCCCTCACCCAGCTCGCGGCAGCGGGGGAAAAAGCCTTCACCGCGCTGGCTGCCGCCGCTCACGACATCGACCCCACCCTCGACCGACCGGTGCAGAACGCGAAGACCCAGGTCCTCAGCGCCAGTGCCGACTTGGAGAAGAAACTGATCCAGCACCTCCGCAAGCGAGGCGAAACCGAACTGAGCCAGGTCGTGCGTAGCCGGACCGCGCTGCAGCCTGCCGGAAAGCCGCAGGAACGCCTCCTCGGCATTGCCCCGTTCCTCTCCCGCTATGGCGATGGCTTCCTCGGCGAACTATCGGGCGCCATGGAACCGTGGGTCGAGCAGGCCCTTGAAGGGGCCGCTCCACCGGCGTAGACTCGGCCATGATTCTCCTGGGTCTGATCGTCCTGGCCGTGCTCATGATCCCGCTGTTGAGCATCGTGCTCGATTCACCCGTCGGTCGCGCCATCGGGCGCCGGCTCGAGGGCGGGGAAGCCGCGTCCGTGGGCCTCACTGAGGTGGTCAAACGGGTGGAATCGCTGGAAGCCGAGGTCGATGACCTGCAGCGAGCCCTGACTTCGGTGCAGGAGGAAAACGCATTCCTGCAGCGCCTGCTCGAGGATACAGCTCCCCGGGGAAACCTCCCGCCGCCCAAATCCTGAGATCGCATCGATGACAGCGGCCGCTCCGGGTCCGGGCCCAGGTAAGCCCCCGCGCTCCGGTGGCGCTGCGTTCTTTGTGGCCGTCGGCATTCTGCTCAGCCGGATGATCGGACTCGTCCGCCAGGCAATCTTCTCCCGCTATCTGGGCCTGTCTGACGCGGCCGATGTCTACACCGTCGCCTTTCGAATTCCCAACTTCCTTCAGAATCTCTTCGGCGAGGGCGCGCTGTCCGCGTCTTTCATTCCGGTGTATGCCGGGCTGCTGGCGCAGAATCGGCGGGAGGACGCTCGGAAAGTCGCCGGCGCGATTGCCACAATTCTTGGGCTGGTCGTGGCGCTCATCGTGCTGGCCGGGGTCTTGGCCACCCCCCAGTTGATGAGTGTAATCGCCCCTGGCTATTCCGGCGCCAAACGCGAGCTGGGTATTACCCTCGTCCGGATCTTTTTCCCGGGCGCCGGCCTGCTGGTGCTGTCGGCCTGGTGCCTGGGAGTGCTCAATAGCCACCGCAGTTTCCTGCTGCCGTACGCGGCGCCAGTGATGTGGAATCTGGCCATCATCTTTGCTCTGATCTGGGAGGGCCCGCGCGGCGGCGCCGAGCAGATTGCCATCTGGGCCGCCTGGGGATCGGTGATCGGCAGTGGACTGCAGGTCATCGTGCAGCTGCCGATGGTGCGGCTGCTCGCCGGCTCGCTCCGGCCCGGCATTGCGTCGGGAAATCCCGACGTTCGCTCCGTCATCAGGAATTTCTTCCCGGCATTCATCAGCCGTGGCGTGACCCAGATCAGCGCCTATGTGGACTCGATCATCGCCACATTGCTTCCCACCGGAGCGGCGGCGGCTCTGGGCAATGCGCAGATGATCTATACCTTGCCGGTGAGCCTGTTCGGGATGGCAGTTTCCGCCGCCGAACTGCCCGCCATGTCAGGCGCGGTCGGCACCGATGACGAGATCGCGGCGCACCTTCGGACCCGGCTGAACTCGGGTCTCCGACGCATTGCCTTTTTCGTGATCCCGTCTGCGGTGGCGTTCATCGCCTTGGGCGGCATTATTGCCGCCGCCCTGTTCCAGCGCGGCCAGTTCACGGCCGAGGATAGTCAGTACGTCTGGGGTATCCTGGCCGGGTCTGCCGTCGGGCTGCTCGCGGGCACCCTGGGCAGGCTCTACGCCTCTGCATCCTACGCCCTGCGGGACACCAGGACCCCGCTCCTTTTCGCCCTGATTCGGGTGGTCCTGACCATCGCGCTCGGGCTGGGCGCCGCACTCTGGCTCCCGCAGGCCCTCGGGATCTCCACTCGCTGGGGGGCTGCCGGTCTGACCGCTTCCGCAGGATTGGCCGGTTGGGTCGAATTCACCCTGCTGCGGCAGGCCATCAACCGCAGAGTAGGGCAGACCGGCGTTCCGCTCGGCTTCGTGGTCCGACTCTATGTCGCGGCCGGGGTTGCCGCTGGCTGCGCCTGGGGCGCCCACTGGCTGCTGGGTGAATTCCCGCCGATTCCCCAGGCCATGCTGATGCTGGGGGTCTACGGCGTGGCGTACCTGACGGCCGCGCTGGTGTTCGGCGTCAGCGAGGTGGCCGAGGTCACCGGAAAACTTTCGGCCATTGCGGGGCGTCGGTGAGCGTCCCGGAGCCGCCCGAACTGTTGCAGCGCAAGCTGGACACATTGCCGGACGGACCGGGTGTATACCTCTGGAAGAACGCCGAGGGGGAAGTGCTGTATGTCGGGAAAGCCAAGCGCCTCTCGAGCCGGGTCCGCAGCTATTTCGCCGCCGATCCTGTGCTCGGCCCGGGCAAGAGTCTGCTGCTCCGCCAGATCAGTGATGTCGAGACCATCGTGGTCCCCAACGAGGCCGACTCATTGCTGCTCGAGAATAATCTCATCAAGCAGTACCAGCCGCGATTTAACGTCCGCCTCAAGGACGACAAGAGCTATCCCTCGATTGCGGTAACGGTCAACGAGCCCTTTCCCCGGGTGCTGGTCACTCGTCGCCGGGACCTGGCCGGCGCGCGATACTTCGGCCCGTATACCGACGTGACGAGCCTCCGCCGAACCCTCGCCATCATTCGCCGCATCTTCACGGTCCGGAGCTGCACCGACGACATTCCCCAGGAGCGGCGCGAGCGCCCCTGCCTCGATTTTCATATCGGACGCTGCCGCGCTCCCTGTGTGGGCCGTCAGCTCGAGGCGGATTACCGCGCGATGATCACGGAAGTTCTGGCGTTTCTCGAGGGCCGCACGGTCGACGTCCGTGAAACGCTGCGCGGCATGATGAACATCGCCAGCGAACGAACCGACTACGAGCGGGCTCGGGACCTGCGTGACACGCTCCGCTGGGTGGACCAGCTCGAGGCGCCACCGGCCAGCGAAACCGTCGGCACCGGAGACGCGGATGTGATCGGCTTTGCCCATGATCGCGATGACGCGGTGGGGGTGCTGATGCGAGTCAGGGATGGCCGGGTGGTGGCCCGTGAACACCGCTTTCTCGAGAATGTCGATGAGGCAGCCGATGAGACGATCCTGAGTGCCTACCTGGTCCGCTGCTACCTGCCGGTTGAAGGGCGGGTGCGCAGGGTAGTGCTGCCCTTCACTCCCTCTGACCAGGATGACCTCGCCGCCCTCAATCCGGACATCCAGTGGCTCGTCCCCCAGCGAGGGACCGCCTGGCGCTGGCTCAACCTGGCCGAGCAGAACGCCCGCCATCTGCTGGAAAGCCTTCGGATTGAATCGTTTGAAACCGACGAGCGCGCCGAGGACCCGGTCTATGCCCTGGGCCGGGACCTCGGCCTCAACGCCGTTCCGCGCAGTTTTGTCTGCATCGACATTTCCACCAACCAGGGCCGGGACACGGTGGGTTCCCTGGTCTGGTTCGAGGGTGGCCGGCCTCGCAAGGCCGAGTATCGCCGGTTCAAGATCAAGGGCATCGGTCAGCAGGACGACTTCGCGGCAATCCATGAAGTCGTGACTCGCTACCTTGCCCGCCGGCGCGAAGAGGGGAAGCCGCTGCCCGACCTGCTCGTGATTGATGGCGGCAAGGGCCAGCGCAACGCGGCCATGGAAGCCGCCACGGCACTGGGCTTCACCACCTTGCCGATCATCAGCCTGGCCAAGCGGGATGAGGAAATCTTCCTGCCAGGTCGCAGCGAGAGTCTGCGACTTCCCCGCCGGAGCCCGTCCCTGCGGTTGCTGCAACGTGCCAGGGACGAGGCTCACCGGTTCGGAGTGACTTACAGCCGTAAACGGCGCAGTGCCCGGACCATCACTTCCGAACTGCTGAACATTCCGGGTATCGGCCCGTCGCGCCGCCGCGCCCTGCTCGAGAAATTTGGCAGCCTGGCGGGTGTCCGATCCGCCAGCCCGGCGGAACTCGCGGCTACGCCGGGATTCTCGGCCGTGCTGGCCGAACGGGTATTGGCTCATCTGAAGGCTACCGGTACCGCGGCACCATCTGTCAAACCCACCCTCGAGTAGGCCGTGCTGAAAATGGATTGGATGCTGGAGTGTTCCGCCTGCAATGCCACCCGAGGCCCGGAAGGGCTTCCGACTGTCTGCCAGTGTGGGCAGCCGTGGCT
>JBEPVA010000109.1:0-12831 GCA_041691295.1 Gemmatimonadota bacterium | reverse complement strand
GGTCACGGTTCACGGTTCACGGTTGACGGGTCACGGGTCACCGGTCACCGGTCACCGGTCACGGGCCTGGCGCCGTGGGTCGGAGAGCAGCGCCAGACCGTCGATGCTTTCTTCTAGATTCTCGTCTCTCGACTCTCGACTCTCGACTTTCTCAGCCACTCCCCACTGGCACCAATCTCCCCCTCCGTCAGGCTGTGCCCTACCTCGCGCCAATCGACCTTCACCTTTGCTCCGGCCGCGCTGAGTATCTCGGCCAGCCGCTCGGCGTTGGCGATCGGAATGATCGGATCAAAGCGGCCTACGCCGAGCCAGACCGGGGTGGCCGGGAGCGGCAGCAGCTTCGACGGCTCGAATGGGACCATCGCGCGATATAGTACCGCTCCGGTCAATGCCGCCGGATGAGTCAACAGCACACTGGCCGCGATGTTGGCGCCGTTGGAAAATCCCACCGCCACAACATTGCCAGCATCGAAGCCATGGACCGCCGCGGCGGCTGGAATGAAACGCGCCAGCTGATCGGTCCGGAGCGCCAGATCTTCGAGATCGAACACTCCCTCGGACAGCCGCCTGAAGAACCGTGGCATTCCCCGCTCCAGTACCTGCCCGCGCGGTGAGAGCAGCGCTGCGCCAGGCAGCAGGGCCTGTCCCAGGGATATCAGGTCGTCCTCGTTGCCGCCGGTGCCGTGGAGCAACAGCAGGGTCGGCAGTCCGGCCGATTGAGCCGGGATGAACCGATGGACAAATCCCTCGATTGGTTCGGTCACGACAACACCTCCGCTCGGCTGGGTGACCCGGGCACGGCCAGTGGTGGCAGGATGGCTTCGAGCGCCGCGCGATCCCCTTGGTACTGCTCCGGCAACATGAGCTTCTCTCCGAGATGAGCCGCCGGTTCATCGATCGCGAAGCCGGGATTGTCGGTGGCGATCTCGAACAGGACACCGCCCGGTTCACGGAAGTAGATCGAGTGGAAATAGTTCCGGTCGATGACCGGAGTTGGTTGCAGCCCGTGCTGCAGCACGGCGGTGCGAAGTGCGAGCTGGCCGGCATCGTCCGCCGCGCGCCACGCCACATGATGCACCGTTCCCGCTCCCGAACTGCCAGTCAACTCGGCCGGCACAACCAGCAGGTCGACGGCCCCCCCGATGCCTGGTGCCATTGCTGCAAAGCGATACCGCATTCCCTCACTGCCAGCCGGCTCGAATCCCAAAGGCCCGGTCAGCACGGTGGCGGTCGGCGCACTGTTGCGCTCCCACAAGGTCACGCTGTGAAATCCGCGGACCGCCATGCCGGCGGGGACGGGCCCGTCCTGCCAGCCCGCGACACTGCCGGCCCACGCTGCCGCGATGAGCTCCAGCCTGAGACCGTCAGGATCCTCGAAGCTGATGACCGCCTCGCCGAACCGGCTGCCCTCTTCGACCGGGCGGACGCCGTACCCCCGCAGGCGGTCCCGCCAGAAGTCGAGACTGCCGACCGGGACGGCAAATGCCGTGGCACCGACCTGTCCGGCTCCGACCTTGCCGCGCCGGGCACCGGGCCACGGGAAGAAAGTCAGGATAGTGCCTGGCGAGCCCCGCTCATCCCCGAAATAGAAGTGATAGGTCGACGGATCGTCGAAGTTCACGGTGCGCTTGACGAAACGCAGGCCCAGGAGGCCGGCGTAAAAATCTAGATTCCGCTGCGGATCGGCCGCGATGGCGGTGACGTGATGGATACCGAGTGCCTGCCCGTTCATCCTGCCTCCAAGTTGTACTTGCTGACTGCCACTGCGAAAAAGGCTACGGATGAACACGGAAACAGCTCTGATGGTGGTCGAATTCCTCGTGAACCTGGTTGCTGAACCGCATCAAGAGGTACGCGAGGAACGATCCGCGTCATTCCGTGGCCTGGGTCTGGCTGGCCAGGCCGAGTTTGCGGCAGAGCCGCCCGAGGGTGGCCTGCTCCGTGGGGGAGAGCGCCGCCATCAGGGCCGTGATCCGTGTCGCGTGCTCTGGAAAGGCCCGCTGGATCAGCCCCCTGCCCTTGTCGGTCAGGGCAATCAGATTGACCCGGCGATCGGCCGGGTCGGCACCGCGCCGCACCGCGCCACGCCGCTCCAGATTGTCGATGACCGTGGTCAGGTTGCTGCCGCTGACCAGGAGTTTGTCCGACAGCTGCCGCTGGGGCATGGCGCCGAGATGCAGCAGCGCCTCCAGCACGCCGAGCTGGCTTTCGGTCAGGTCGTGGTCCCGGCCCAGCGGGGGCACCAGCCGGGCGCGCAGCGCGTTGGTGGCCCGGTTGAGCTTGACGAAGGCCGAGAGGGCGGCGCGCTGCGGCGCGGGGATGAAACGGCGCGGAGAAGTCATTGGATATCCGATCATGTGATATCGAACTATAATCCCGTGGCCCCGGATGTCAAGCCGGCGCCGCCGGCACCCGCCCCGCCAGCTGCACCAGGATCTTCGGATCCATCCGGTGGCCGCCCCCGAAGCCGATCTCCTCGCAGGCGATCCCCCGAGCCTGCAGCTCTCTGGCCTGGGCCTTGAGCTTGATGGGGTCCACGGTGGCATCCCGCTCGCCGGCCACCAGCACCACCGGCACCTCCCTCGGCAGCCGGTGGCGGTCGGCGCCCAGCAGCTCGCCGGGCACCAGTCCACCCCAGAGGATCAATTCGGCCGGCCGCCAGCTGACCCGCGCTATCCACCGGGCCGCCGTAGCCACTCCCTGCGAAAAGCCCAGGACCCGCACCGGCGTGGCCCCCCGACCGATCGGGGCCAGCACCTGTCCCCGTAGCGCCTCGAGGTACCGGACGTAATCGTCGATCTCCGCTTCCCGGTCTTCTCGCGTCATCCAGCTGGCGCCGACCTGCTCGCCGTGACGGCCGGAGGGGCCGCTCTCGAGGTAGAACCGGGAAAGCGCCTCCGGGGCCACCAGCAGCCGGCTGCCATCGTCGAGTCCGGCGAACGACTCGAGGAAAGTGGCCGCCTGCTGGCCGTAGCCATGGCAGACAAACCAGACCTCGCGCGCGGCGGGGCCCCGGGGGCCAAGGGTGGCATAGCGGGCGGTACGCTGGACCGTGAGGTGATGGAGTTCCATGAATTCCTCGAAGCAGTCAGGCCTTCTGAACCAGCGCGGCCAGCGCCTGCGGCTGGGGCACTCCGACAATCCTTCCCGACTCGGCGCCGTTGCGGAAGGCAATCAGAGTGGGGATACCCCGGATTCCGAACCGCTGATTCACCGCTGGCCATGCGTCGGTGTCGACCTTGAGGACCAGGATGTCCCCAGCCATCCGGCGAGCCAGATCCTCCATCATCGGCGCCACCATCCGGCAGGGTCCGCACCAGTCCGCATAGAAGTCGACCACCACGGGAACCGTGGTACCTCGAATGCTCAGATCGAAATCGGCCGCCGTCGCCTTGATCGGGCGGTCGAGCGAAAGAGGTTGCCGGCAGCCACCGCAGCGGGGCCCGTCGGCCAGCCGAGCCAGGTTTACCCGATTCACCGCTCCGCAGGACGGGCAGGCCAGGACTGCGGGCTGGGTAGTTGCGTCGGCCATGATTCGCCTCGTAACTGGGCTGCCAGGTTCGACCGGCCGACGACTGGACCGATCGATTGAAGCTCTGGAACGGTTGGTGAGTCGACCGCCTGGTCAACCCGCCTCAACTCCGGGCACCCGCCGCCAGGGATTAACAAAGACCGTCCTGATTGCGTATTGAGCAAACCCAACCGCAAGAACGGATACTAGCCCGACCCCGGCCAGCTGTTCATTCGTGTTCATCCATGTCCCGAAGTGCCGCGTTGTTCCGCGGTTCCTGATCATCCTGGTACTGCTGACCAAAGCGGCGTCAGCGCAGGTCGGCACCACCACCGGCATCATCACCGGCACGGTCACCCATATCAATCACCATCAGGTGCCGGACGCCGAAGTGCAAGTGACGTCGCTCGAGACCCAGGTGAGCCGGAACCGGATCACCGATCCCCGGGGCCACTTCACCATCGCCTTTCCGGACGGCGGTGGCCGGTACCAGCTCCTGGTCCGGCCGGCTGGCGCGCGAGGACCGACCCACTGCCAATGTGCAATTGAGGCCGGTCGGTGTCGAGATTGCCCCGATCGCGGGGACTGCAGGAAGAAATCCGGAAGCTGGGCAATCCCCGACGCGCAGGGGCTCCTTGCCCGGTTGTGACCGGGTCTCACTCAGGGGCGGGAGAATATTCGTCAGGCAAAGGAGGGAGAGGGGTGAACCGGCGGAGGTCAGCAGCTCTCTACCTTAGACCGATGAACCGCAGTCTCCGGTGCCACCAGCGCCGTACGCCCTCCGCCTGCCAGAGTAGAAAATGCAGTGCCACGATGACGACCAGCCAGATTGCGAGATTCTGTGGCCGGCCCAGAAACGACGTGAGTGCCCGAGGATTGCTGATCGTGGCCAGGATGTAGCGGGTCGAGGTGCTCGGCGCGGTGGCGCCGGAGGTGAGCTGGATGATCGGAATGGCCCAGACGGACAGCAGTGCCAGCCGCACGACATGCCGCACCAGGCGGAAACTCTGGTGCTCCGCCAGCCGGCTCTCCCGCCGATTCACCACATAGGCCACGATGACCCCGAGGATCACGGCGGCCAGCGTCGCCACGTCACGCCCGTCCGGCGGAAGTACGCGAACGAGAAGCGGGAAGGCGCCGAACCCCACCACCAAGCCGGCTGCCGCGGTCAGCGGGTAGAGGCAGACCATCGGTATCCAGAGGAAGAAGACCAGCACCAGACTGAGGATCACGTTGGCGAAGAATCCGCCACCGGCGCCCCCGCCGGCGCCGACTGCACCTCCGCCATCACCGCCACCGCCGAGCTGCTGCCCTGGGCTCGATGTTGTCGGGTTGGGGCGGACGGTATTGGGAGGGGCTTCTTGTCCGTGGGGCCCCCAGGGCATGTTGGTCACGGGTCACCATCCTCGCGGCTTGGCTTGGAACGTGGGGTGAATTCCGGTCACACCCTCGGGTACTGAGGCATTCGACCTTCACTTGTATTGCGTTGAAGGGCCGCGGCAACCATCATCGCGTCCAATGGAGCCTGGTAGGCCAAAGACCGTCCTCCGCGGCTGGAGGCCTCGGAGACGCGATCGAACTTGTGAGTATTCATCGAGCGGGCAACTCGATCATTGAAAACCGGAGATCTGCGGATCAGCTTCTCGCGATTCGGAATTCCTGGTAAGCCACGACCAGCAGCGCGCAGCCTCCGATCGAAAGCGGTAGAACCCAGTACTCCCTGGGCCAGTTGTCGACGTAGGTCATGACCCCGAATCCACCGATGGAGGCCATGGCATAGCTAGCCCACAACTTCTTTCGTCGGGCATCCTGGACGACCGGGCTCTCAGGCACCAGAGACGCCGCAGCCGTCGCCTCCCGTTTGCGCGCGCTGAATCAGCCAGAGGCCAAGTACGATGCCGATCCACGGAATCACCATGTCTCCACCTCCCGACACTCTGGAATCAGTTCTGCCCCGCCCAGCTCCCACCCAGCGCCTTGTACAGCTGCACCGTTGACGCCAGGTACTGGCGCTGCACCTGTACCAGGGTCAACTGGGCCGTAAACAGGGTTCGCTGGGCATCCAGCACTTCGAGATAACTCGATACCCCGCTGCTGTAGCGTGACTGGGCCAGGTCAAGCGCCCGCTTGAGCGCCCGGGCCTGGGTTTCCTGGGCCACCAGCTGATCGCGGTTGGTGCGTGCCGATACCAGCGCATCGCTGGTTTCCTGCAGAGCAGACAGCACGGTCTGTTCGTAGCTGTTCCTGGCCTGCTCGACCCTGGCCTGCGCCGCCCGCTGCTGGTTGAGCAGCCGGCCGCCGGTGAACAGCGGCAGCGAGATGCCGCCCTGCAGGGTGTAGATCTCTCCCGACTTGGAGAACAATCCCGAGAAGTCGGGGCGCTGAGTGCCGTACAGGCCGGTGATCATCACCTTGGGCAGTCGGTTGCCGAGCGCAATGCCAACCCGGGCGCTTGCGGCGGACCACCGGCGCTGGGCACTCAGCACATCGGGACGCCGCATCAGCAGCGCCGACGGCAGCGAATCCGGAATCTCGACCGACTGAATCGTCTCGGCTAGCGGCGTACCACGACCGATGGTGCCGGGCTCCTGGCCCAGCAGCACGCTGAGGGCATTCTCTTTCTGGCGGCGCTGGCGCTGGTAGTCCGCTACCCGGGCAGCCGGATCGGCGGCCTGGGCCTCGAACTGCCGTACGTCGAGCTCCGAGATCACCCCCTGGTTGAATCGCTTCTGGGCCAGACCGAGGGTCGACTTGCGCGAGGCCAAGGTTTCCTCAGAAATCCGCAGGTCCTCGTCCAGTTCCTTGAGCTCGAGATAGGCAATGGCCACATCGCTGATCAGGGTGATCATCGTGGCCCTGCGGTCTTCCTGCGACGCCAGATAATCGAACTTCGACGCCTCGGCCTGGCGCCGGAGCCGGCCCCAGAAATCGAGCTCCCAGGACAGGTTGCCAGTGATTGTCACCGCGTCGTACGACTGGGTGCCGAGGCTTCCAAACACCACCTGGTTGGTGCTGGCGGTAGCATTGGCCGTCAGTTGCGGAAAGAGATCAGCCTTCCCCACTCCGTTGAGCGCCCGGTATTCCTGCACCCGCCCGATCGCGACCCGGAGTTCGCGGTTGTTGGTCACGGCAGTATTCACCAGCGCCAGCAGCGTCGAATCCTTGAGGATCCTGATCCAGGCCAGGTCTCCTGTCGAATCGACCGCCAGCGGCTGGGCCTGCCACAGGGTGGCCAGCCCGGAATCCTTCTGCTCCGCCAGCCGTGCCACCGCCAGCGAATCGATGAAGCTCCGGGCACCGGTATCAGCCAACTGGTCCCGAGGGGCCAGAGGTGCCGGCGTGGCCGGTTTGACATTGGTCGTCGGGCCGACGGCGCAGCCCGCCAGCAGCACGACGAATCCGGCCAGCAGAGAAGTATGCATGATCACTTCCCCTCCGGCGCGGCAGTGGCAGTGGGATGTTCTCCGGTGAACCCGGTCCGCCGGCGAGTCTTCTCACTCAGGGTCTGGATCACCGAGAAGAACAGCGGAATGAAGAAGATGCCGACGAGAGTGGCGGTCAGCATGCCGGCAAACACACCGGTGCCGAGCGAGTGACGGCTGGCGGCGCCGGCCCCGCTGGCGATGACCATCGGCGCCACGCCGAGGATGAAGGCGAACGACGTCATCAAAATGGGACGGAACCGGTCTTTGGCGGCCTGGATGGCGGCCTCCCGGATCGGCATGCCCTGGCGCCTGAGTTCGGATGCGAATTCGACGATCAGAATCGCGTTCTTGGCGGCGAGTCCGATCACCGCGATCAGCCCGACCTGGAAGTACACGTCGCTGGGCAGCCCCCGGATGAACACGCCGAGAAAAGCGCCAAGCACCCCGAACGGAATGCCGAAGATGACGGCGAACGGAATCGACCAGCTCTCGTACTGGGCCGCGAGCACCAGAAAGACCAGCACCATGCCGAGGGCCAGGGTCAAGCCGGACTGTCCGCCGGATACCCGCTCCTGGAACGACTGGCCGCTGTAGGCGTACCCGACGCCCTGCGCCGCGTATTTCTCGTTGACCAGCTTCTCGACGGCGTTGAGCATTTCACCCGAGCTCTTGCCGGGCCGCGGCTGACCCGTGACCAGAGCCGAGGTAAAGCCGTTGAACCGGGTGACCAGACTCGGGCCGCTGCTCATCTGGGGCTGCACCAGCGCCGATAGCGGCAGCATTTCGCCCTTGTTGTTGCGCACGTAATAGCGGCCGATGTCTTCCGGCTTCTGCCGGAATGGCGCCTGGGCCTCGAGCTGCACCCGGTAGGTCCGGCCATACAGGTTGAAGTCGTTGACGTACAGCGTCGACAGCATCGACTGCAGCGTCGAGAACAGCTGCTTGTTGCCGACGCCACGGGCCTGGGCCGCGTCCTGATCGACCTTGACGAACACCTGCGGCACGTCGGTCCGAATGAATGGGGTGACTCCCTGCACTTCCGGCAGCTTGTTGGCGTCCGCCGCAAAGGCCCCGGCCGAGGCGGCAAAGGTGCGAATATCCTGGCCGCCCTTGGCCTGCAGGTTCATTTCCAGGCCACTGGTGGTACCGAGCCCGATGATTTCGGGCAGGTTGAAGCCGAACGCCACCGTCTGCTTGAGGCCGAAGAGGGCGCCGTTGATCCGGCCCAGAATGGCGTTGAGGCTCTGACTGGCGTCGTGCCGCTCGGCCCAGGGCTGCAGCAGGATGAAGATGGTGGCGGCGTTGGTCTGGTTCGAGCCGGTCAGGATGTCGAGGCCGACCAGCGCCACGATGTTCTTGACCTTGGGCTCCTTGCGGAGGATTCCTTCGATCTGCTGAACCACCGCCTCGGTGCGCTGCTTGGAGGAGGCGTCGGGCAGCTGAACACCAATCGCGAAGTAGCCTTTGTCCTCGGTGGGCAGGAAGCCGCCCGGCACCCGATAATAGAGGAAGCCGAGCAGGACCAGCAGCACGACAAAGACGCCGACCCAGGTCTTGGGGCGCGCCACCACCCGGCCGGCGTTGGCGGTATACCCATCGGTGATCCGGCCGAACACCCGGTTGAACGCCTTGAAGAACCGGTTGTCGGTCTGGCCGGTGGAGTGGGTCAGCAGCAGGGCGCACAGGGCTGGTGTCAGGGTCAGCGCCACGATGCCGGAGAGCACCACCGCGATCACGATGGTGGCGGCAAATTGCTGGTACATGGCGCCGGTGATACCGCCGAGGAAGGCGACCGGGATGAATACCGAGCAGAGCACCAGCACGATGGCAATCAGGGCCCCGGCCACCTGGCCCATGGCCTTGTCAGCCGCCTCACGGGGCGACAGCCCCTCGTGCTCCATGATCCGTTCGACATTCTCGATGACCACGATCGCGTCGTCGACCACAATACCGATCGAGAGCACCAGGCCGAACAGGGTCAGGGTGTTGATCGTGAAGCCGAGGGCTGCGAGTCCGAGGAAGGTGCCGATGATACTGACCGGCACAGCCAGCACCGGAATAAGAGTGGCCCGCCAGCTCTGCAGGAAGATGAAGACCACCAGGGTAACGAGCAGCATGGCCTCCACCAGCGTCTTGACCACTTCCGAGATCGACTCGGTGATGAACGGGGTGGTGTCGAACGGGACGTTCCACTTCACCCCTTCGGGGAAGGCCTTGGCCAGCTCGGCCATCCGGACCAGGAAGGCCTTCTTGATGGCCAGCGAGTTGGCGCCCGGGCGCCCGTAGATGATGATCGGCACCGTGGGGCGGCCATTGAGCCGGCCGCTGGCGTCGTAACTCCGGGAGCCCAGCCGCACCTTGGCAATGTCCCGCACCCGCACTAGCGAGCCATTCGGCAGCGCCCGCACGATGATGTTGCCGAACTCCTCGGGGGTCTGGAGCCGGCCGATGGTGGTCACCGGCAAGGTGAGCTGAGTGCCTTCCGGAGACGGCTCCCGGCCCAGCCGGCCGGCCGGATTGGTGGCGTTCTGTTCTTGCACCGCGGCCGAAACATCGCTCACCGTAATGCCGAGCTGGGCCATTTTTTCGGGATCGAGGCTGATCAGCATCGAGAACTCGAGGCCGCCATAGACCAGCGCGTTGCCAACCCCGGGAATCCGCTTGAGCTCGTCTTCGAGATACAGCTTCGAGTAGTTGGCCAGATAGGAGGCGTCGTAACGCGGATCATCCGAGGTCAGCGCCGCGACCAGCAGGATGTCGTTGTTGGCCTTGAGGATCGTGATCCCGTTGGTGCGCACCGCGTCAGGCAGCTGCGGCTCGGCCAGCTTGACTGCATTCTGGACTTCGACGGCGGCCAGGTCCTGGTTGCGCGAGATGTCAAAGTAGACCGACAGGTTCATGGTGCCGTCGGACGAGTTCGACGACTTGTAGTACAACAGCTTGTCGAGGCTGGAGAGCTGCTGCTCGATCGGGGCGGCCACCGCGGCGGCCACCACCTCAGCCGTCGCGCCGGGATAGCTGGCGCTGACCTGCACCGACGGTGGGGTGATCTGGGGGTAGCGGTTGATCGGCAGCGACTTGAGGGCAAACAAGCCCAGCAGCGTGATGACGATCGAAATCACCGCGGCCATGACGGGCCGCCGGATGAAGAAGTATTTGACCTCTTTGCGAGGGGTGGTGGACTGGCTCACGGCTTGGCCCCCGCCGGCTTGGTGGCCGCTGCGGCAGGCGCACTGGCACCGGGGGACGGCAGCGGCGCACCGGCGGCCGGGGCATCCGCCAGCGGTACCGGCTTCACCACCCGGCCCGGACCCACCTTCTGGATGCCGTCGACAATGACCCGGTCACCACTCCTGAGCCCGGTCTCGATCAGCCACTGATCGCCGCTCCAGGAACTGGCGTGGACTTCTCGCGCCGCTACGCTGTCGCCGGGGCCGACCACGTACACCGTCTGGCGCCCCATCGACTGCTGCACCGCCCGCTGAGGCACCACGATGGCGCTGTCCCGTGACAGCCCCTGCAGCCGGACCCGGATGAACTGTCCCGGCACCAGTAAGCGGTCCGCATTGGTAAACTCGGCCCGGAAGTGCTGGGTCCCGGTCGAGGCGTCGACCACCGGGTCGATGAAGTTGATTCGGCCGGTCCGCGGCAGCGTGGAACCGTCCGGCAGCACCGCCTCGATCCTGACTGTACCACCGGGCTGGAGTTGGCGGTTGGCCCGGGGGTCCTTCTTCCAGCTCAGCAGTTGCTGGGCCGACGGATCAAAATAGACATAGATCGGGTTGAGCCCGTCGATGGTGGTGAGGAGATCGCCGGGGCCCGTGACCCGGGCGCCCACCAGCAGATTGGCCCGGCCGGCCCGACCGCTGATCTGGGCCCGCACGTCGGTATCGCTGAGATCCTTGTGGGTCCGGTCGACTTCGGCCCTGGCGGCCTCGACTCCGGCATTGGCCTGGGCCAATTCGTTGTCAGCGTTGTCGACGTCCTGCTTGGCGACCGCATGATCCGCCAGCAGCGGGGTGAGGCGGTCAGCGCTGCGCTTGGCGTTCACTGCCCGCGCTTCGGCCTGGGCCAGCGTGGCCTTGGCGCTCCGCCAGGCGGCATCGTAGATCGTCGGCTCGATCTTGAACAGCAGATCACCGGCATTGACCTCTCCGCCTTCCTGGTAGGGACGCGAGAGAATCAGGCCGGTCACATTGGACCTGACCTCGACCCGGTGGGCCGCCTGGACTTCACCCGCGAAGTCGTAGCTCTGGTCCACGGTCCTGGGTGCCACCGTGATGATGGACACTTCGGTCGGCGGCGGAGCTTGCGGCGCGGGCTTCGTGCAGCCCAGGGCGGTGGCTACGAGGAGGACGGATAGCAGCGACGGCTTCGGGGATACTCGCATCACAGCGGGTTGATCTCCAGATCGGGTAGCACGCGGCGTCGGTGACGCCGAGCGGACCATCGTTCGACTAGCGGTTACGGACGGCGTGATCGATCATGTCAAGATGCTGCTCAAGAATGGCGTCACCGGTCGGGGCAGCGGGATCAAACGCCGCGGTGCGGTGGCAGGCCATCATCAGGCCCGCCAGCCCAGCCGACAGGACCCGGGCGGTGAGTTCGGTATTCATCGGCCTGAACTCGCCGCTCTTCACCCCGCCATCGAGGACTCCGTGAAGCAGCTGGCGGGAACGCTCGCCGATGGCCCGGCAGACCGTTTGGCCGGCATCCGGCACGTCCTGGGTCTTGGCCAGACCCACCATGACCAGGTCGGGGGTTCCCGGCGAAGTCAGGCGCGCCCACTGGTGGCGGAGCAGGATCTGCAGCAGCTCGCGAAAGCTGCCGCGGTGCTCCGCCAGCAGCCGCTCAGACTCGATCATCGGCTTGAGGAAGTGATCCGACAGCGCCGCCTCGAACAGTTCGGCCTTGGAACCGAAATAGTGGGCCACTGTTCCTGCACTGACCCCCGACCGCAGCGCCACCTCGGCGAGGGTCGCGCTGGCAAAGCCCATTTCGCCGAACACGGCCACCGCCGCATTGAGGATTTCACGGCGGCGCTCACCCGGGCGGCGCTGCCAGCGTGGGAGGTCGGGGGAATCGGAGACCGAAGGCATGGGGCGGCGAATATAGTAATTGACTCGCCGTTCAACAATACGCCAATCGGCGTGATGTCCGGAAAGAGGCTGGCTTGGGGTTGAGCAGGCAGGAAAGCGTGGCCGCTACAATTGGCCGTCGAGACCCAGCTGGTGGTAGTAGTGCACCACCTCGTCCTGGTGGGCCAGCAGCCAGTCAATCGAGGGCTGGTTGGCCAGCGCCTTCCGTAGGGCCTTGGCGGTGGCAGCGCGGTGGGTGTCGAACAGGATCCGGTGATCCAGGTCAGGCGCGTCCACCACCGACGGATCGAGCCAGACCGCGACGATGATGCCGAGGTCGTTGACCTTGTCCCTGGGAATCTCGCCGCTCCGCACCACATCGAGTACGCCGTTGGCCACGGCGGCCTGCACCGTACCCATCAGGATGTTGGTATAGCGTGAGTCGTTGACCGTCAC
Source organism: Gemmatimonadota bacterium (assembly GCA_041691295.1). Taxonomy (GTDB): domain Bacteria; phylum Gemmatimonadota; class Gemmatimonadetes; order Gemmatimonadales; family GWC2-71-9; genus DATEHG01. The sequence continues at coordinate 361 of JBEPVA010000109.1, read as the reverse complement.
CTTGCTGACCATCAGGGTGGCGGGACGGACCTGGACATCGCTGTTGAGAATGGCGAAGACCTTCGAGTGGCCCTTGGTCTGATCACCCAGCAGGGTGGCCAGCGCGGTACCCACCGGCCCGTCCAGCTCACCGATGATGACCTCCGGCTCCGCCGCCGACCATGACGGCTCGGCTTCGACGAGAGCTTCACCAGTTCTGAGGATGATGCGATCGGACATCGTATTTTCCAATCTCAAGGCGTGGATTGAACGCAGGGGCGGGCGTAGGCGTAGGGGCGGGTTGAAGCCCGGCGGAGCCGGGCTGAAACCCGCCCGTACGACCCGCCCGGGATTTGCGATGCCAAGGAAAGACCCAACAACG
>JBEPVA010000108.1:0-12897 GCA_041691295.1 Gemmatimonadota bacterium | reverse complement strand
GCCTGGTCCTCGAAACTCCTTTAACTGCCCGCGGTGGTGATCGCCTGGTGCTCCGTTCATTCAGTCCGGTGACCACGATCGGTGGCGGCCGGGTCGTCGATCCGGTGCCGCCACGGCGCGGCGCAAGCTGGCCCGCTCACCTGGTGGATGAGGACCCCTCGAAACGACTTGAGGCCCTGATTGCCAGGCGGCGCTGGGGTGCGGCGGTGAGTGAAGTTCCGGTACTGCTCGGCCTCCCGGCGCAGGAGGCCGCCACATTGTTGAAGGAACATCGAGGGGTTCATCGGCTGGGTGACCGGGTCATTTCGCAGGACCTCAGGTCCGCCCTCAAGTCCCAGGCACTCAGCCGCATCAAGGATTGGCATCAGGCAAATCCACTCGAAGCTGGGATGCCGTTGAGTACCTTGCGGCAGGAATTCTCGGGACCGATCGCCGCCCTGCTTGTTGCGGAACTGGTTGATAGCGGGGTCATCCATCAGGTGGAATCGGTCGTGCGGCTGCCCGGATTTCGGCCCCGGCCGAGGGCCACCTCAGCGGAGATGGATGAGCTGGTGGCCCTGATCGTGGCGGCCGGTGTGGCGGCCCCGTCAGTCGGTGAGCTGGAGCGGGACCTCGGCCGCCGTGACCTGATTCCTCTACTCAGGCTGGCCGCTGCGGCGGGGAGGCTGGTGGCTGTCGCGAGTGACCGATATCTCGCCCCGTCAGCGCTGGACGGGTTTGTGGCGGTGCTTCGCGACCTCGGCAGAAGTGGGTCGATCACTCCTGCGGCGCTCCGGGAGCGGACCGGACTCAGCCGCAAATTCCTCATTCCGCTGCTCGAATGGTCTGACCAGGCCGGGCTTACCCGTCGAGAGGGAGAGGGCCGAACCCTGGTCAGGCGCCCCTGACGCTTGCGCCCTCTGCCCGGCGCCACTCATCTTTGGCCCCAGAAGATCACTCTCGCTCCCGTTCTCCGGAGGCACGGCCACACACTCCACACCACGTCGAAAGGAAGCCCCATGGTCAGGCTCGGCCGGCCGGGGTGGCTGGTGGCGCTCGTCCTGCTGACCGGGCGTGCGGTGGCGCAGGAACCGGCCCCCGCGCTCCGGGTCGAGCTGGGCGAGAACACTCCCAACCCGTTCTTTCCGGCCACCTCAGTTCCGTTCATCATTCATGCGGAGGTCTGCGCGCGCGGTCACGAGCCGCTGGTGAGTCTCAAGATCTACAACGTTCTGGCCCAGGTCATCGCCATCCCGTCACTGCAGGGGGCGCCGGCCGAAGTGCTCGACCAGACCAGGCTCAAGTGCGGGGCATACACCGCGGTCTGGGATGGCAAGCTGCTGAATGGGAAGAACGAGGTGACGCCTGGGATCTACTACTACCAGCTGGTGGTCGATGGACAACGCTTCACCCGCAAGATGATAGTCCGGCGTTGAGGCCGCAGGCGTTATCCGACGCTGGCGGCCTTTTCGCTGGCCGGATGGGCAGAAACCGCTGTCCCTCCGGCCGCCGGCTTCGGAACACCACTTGCCATTCGCCTCCCGTCATGCGGAATTGCCTGTGGGTTTTACCCAGGGAGCGCCATGATCCGTCCTGACCGTCTGACCATCAAGGCCCAGGAAGCATTCCGGGATGCCACCGAGGAAGCCAAGCGCCGGGGCAACCCTGTCGTCAACGATGCCCATCTCTTCCATGCGCTCCTGCTGCAGGACGAAGGGGTGGTTCAGCCGCTGCTGCAGAAGAGCGGGATAAACGTCGCCGAGCTGCGCGAGGAGACCGAACGAGAGCTCGATCGGTTCCCCTCGCAGTCCGGCGCTGACGGTGAGCCGACCCTGAGCCGTGAGCTCAACAAGGTGTTTGACCGGGCCGAGTCGGAGGCCAAGAAGCTGGGAGACGCCTACGTCTCGACCGAGCACCTGTTGATCGGCCTGGCCGAGGAGCGGGGCACCGCCGCGCGTGCCTTGCTGAGCAGCCGGAAGCTGACGGCGGACGATCTCCGGGCCGGACTGGAGGGTGTTCGCGGCTCTCACCGGGTGACGGACCAGTCTCCCGAGGAGAAGTACCAGTCGCTCGAGCGCTTCACCCGGAACCTGACCGAGCAGGCCCGCCAGGGGAAACTCGATCCGGTCATCGGCCGGGACGAGGAAGTCCGCCGGGTCATGCAGGTGCTCTCCCGCCGGACCAAGAACAACCCGGTGCTGATTGGCGAGCCCGGCGTCGGCAAGACCGCCATTGCCGAAGGGCTGGCCCAGCGCATCGTGCACGGAGATGTGCCTGAGTCGCTGCGCAATCGCGAGCTGGTGTCGCTCGATATCGGCTTGCTGCTGGCCGGGGCCAAGTACCGGGGTGAGTTCGAGGAGCGGCTCAAGTCGGTGATCAAGGAGCTGACCGAGAGCGAGGGCCGCTACATCACCTTCATCGACGAGCTCCACACCATCGTCGGCGCCGGCGCGGCCGAAGGGGCGGTCGATGCCAGCAACATGCTCAAGCCGGCGCTGGCCCGAGGGGAACTTCGGGTGGTCGGCGCCACGACCCTCGACGAGTATCGCAAGCATATCGAGAAGGATCCGGCTCTCGAACGGCGATTCCAGCCGGTGATGGTCGGAGAGCCGAGTGTGGCGGATACCATTGCCATCCTGCGGGGTCTCAAGGAAAAGTACGAGGTCCATCACGGGGTCCGGATCACCGACAATGCGCTGGTGGCGGCGGCTACGCTGTCCGATCGCTACATCGGAGACCGGTTCCTGCCCGACAAGGCCATCGACCTGGTGGACGAAGCCGGTAGCAAGCTCCGGATGGAGATCGACAGCCTGCCCCAGGAAATCGACCAGGTCGAGCGCCGGATCGTGCAGCTCGAAATCGAGCGCCAGGCGCTGCTCAAGGAAAAAGACCGGATCGGGGTGGAACGGCGGCAGCAGATCGAGAAGGAGCTGTCAGGGATGCGCGAGCGGGCCGGCGCCATGAAGGCCCAGTGGCAGGCCGAGAAACTCGGCATTCAGGAAATCCAGGGTCGCAAGGCCGAAGTGGAGCAGATCAGAAACGAGATCGATCAAGTCACCCGCAAGGGAGACCTGCAGAAGGCGGCCGAGCTGCAGTATGGCCGGCTGCCGGAGCTTGAGCGAAAGATTCTCGATGATGAAAAGCGGCTGCAGCAGATCCAGGCCGGCGCCCGCTATCTCAAGGAGGAGGTGGAGGCGGAGGACATCGCGGAAGTCGTGGCCAAGTGGACCGGAATACCGGTGGCCAAGATGCTGGAGTCTGACCGCGAGCGGCTGACTCGGCTGGAAGCCGAACTGGGACGCCGGGTGGTGGGCCAGGCGGTGGCGGTTCAAGCCGTGGCCAATGCGGTGCGGCGGAGCCGGGCCGGTCTGTCGGATCCTCAGCGGCCCACCGGGTCATTCATCTTCCTGGGCCCCACCGGAGTGGGCAAGACCGAAACGGCGCGGGCGCTGGCCGAATTCCTGTTTGACGATGAAAAGGCAATGGTCCGGCTCGACATGTCGGAATACATGGAGAAGCACTCCGTGGCCCGGATGATCGGGGCGCCACCCGGATATGTCGGGTTCGAGGAGGGGGGTCAGTTGACCGAGGCCGTCCGGCGCCGACCCTACAGCGTGCTGCTGTTGGATGAAATCGAAAAGGCCCATCCCGATGTGTTCAACGTCCTGCTGCAGATCCTGGACGATGGCCGGCTGACCGACAGCCAGGGCAGGGTCGTCGATTTCCGGAATACGGTCATCATCATGACGTCGAATATCGGCAGCCAGCGGATCGTTGACGCGGGCGAGCAGGCCGATGCGGCCGCGTGGGGCCTGATCGAGCGTGACGTGCGTGATCAGCTGCGGACCCACTTCCGGCCCGAATTTCTCAACCGGGTGGACGAGATCATCGTCTTCCGGCCGCTGACCCGGGCCGATCTGGCGCGGATCGTCGAACTGCAATTGACCGGGCTCGAGCGCCAGCTGGCCAACCGCCGGCTGGGACTCCGGGTCACCGACGCGGCACGTGAGCTACTGGGTACCGAGGGGTATGATCCGGTCTACGGTGCCCGGCCCCTCAAACGGGTGATCCAGCGGCTGCTCCAGAATCCGATTGCGCTGGAGCTGCTCGAGGGGCGCTACGCCGAAGGGCAGACCATTGTGGTGGATAGCAATGGGGTCGGACTCCAATTCAGCCAGGAAACGACCGCGACCTGATTGGTCGGGTGCCACGAAAACGAAAAAGGCCGGGAGGATTTCCTCCCGGCCCCTCTCATTCTGCCACTGCTGAAGTTACGGCTTGACCGTGGTGTCCCTGGCCGGCTTCATCGTCGTGTCGGCGGGATACGTGTGCATCGACGTATCCTTGACCATCGGAACGAGGGTGTCGCTGGTCATCATGCCGGCGCCGCTGGCGGTGAGGTTGCCACAGGCAATGACCTTCTTGTCGGTCATCGACTTGTGGACGTTCACCGAGTAGGACGTGCTCGGATCGGCCTTGAATGCCACGGTGGCCTGGGCACTGGCCTGGCCGCCCGACTGGACCGAGAGGGCGGGGTAGGCAGACTCATTGCCGACCGGCGCCCCTTCACTGCCGCACTTGCCGCTGTGTACGTGCCACGGGTACTGCCCTGCCTTGGCGCCCATGATATTGAGAGAGGCGCTGGCCGAGTCGGTGCCGACCGCGTTGACCGTGGCGCTGCCCGAAACGCTGGAGCCACCGACCGGACTGAGCTTGGCGGTCCATGCCGGAGCCATGTGAGCCGCCGCGGCGGTGAGAACGAGGACTCCGCTGAGTCCGAGAATGCTGGTATTGGAAATCATGGAAAATTCTCCTGGTCAATTCGAGTAGACGAGGAACCCCAACTGGGCCCCATTCTGTGTGACGTCACCGTGGCTAGAATCCCGGCGGTATCGGTGCCGCCCATGCCCGCCATTACTGCCCTGCGACCTGCAGAACTGCCAACTGCCGCGCGACCCTGCTCCACGCTAGCCGCCTAACGACGAATGCGATGAGTGCGGGCTGCGCTTCGCTCGTCCTGCTGGTCCGCGCACCCACCACATTCCCCGGCCTCGGCGTGAGGTCGCGCTTGACCAAACCAGTACTGGCCCGGCCGAACGCAAAAAAGGCGCGGATCGTTCAGATTCGAACGAAACCCGCGCCCGCAACTGGAGAGACTGCACCCTCTCCCGCTCAGGAGACTTGATTACCAATCAAGCCACTTTTACTGCGACTGAAAACAACCTACCTAACGATGATCCATCGCGCAACCCGCCCGAAAACTGGTCGAATGACCCTCCCCGCAAATTTCCGGTCGGGTTGCACCCTCGTGATAGTCCGGAGTTGCATCGGTCCCCGGTATCTGCCCATCATACCGGAGAACCTCAGGAGGTGAAGTCATGAATCCGAATCTACAGCAGCGCGGACCGGTGTCCCATGCGTAGAGGACCGCTGACTGCGTCCGACATCGCGGGGCTGGAGCATGCGCTCCGGCTGGCCCGCGCCGCCGCCGTCCTCGAAGAGGTGCCGGTGGGGGCCGTGATCATGCTCGAAGGGGAGTTGCTGGCCGAAGCCCACAATGAGACCGTCAAGCGGAACGATCCGACCGCCCACGCCGAACTGCTGGCCATTCAGCACGCGCTGGGCGTAGTGGCATCAGACCGGCTGTCGACCGCCACACTTTACATCACCCTGGAGCCGTGCGCCCAGTGTGCCGGCGCCGTGGTGCTGGCCAAGCTTGGCCGGGTGGTATTCGGGGCCTGGGACCAGCGCGCGGGAATGGCCGGCTCGGTGGAAGATCTGCTGCGGCACCCGCGGCTCAACCATCGGCCCGAAGTCATCGGCGGTGTCATGGAGGAGGAGTGCGGAGCACTGCTCAAGGGCTTTTTCCGCGATCGGCGCTGACGGGCCACTGCCTCTCTCGCTGAGGGGCTCCGGGTTCACGGATGCGGCCCATTCCCGATCCATTCTGTTGCGGCGTGGGCGGCCGCCCCGCGAGATCCCAACAGCCACGGGCAATCCGGGGTATTGGGTGTGCTGCGGGTTAATATCGAGCCCGTCTCGGCAGAGCGCTTTTGCTGCCTGGGGTTGCGGCGCCCGCAATCCCGACCCGGCCAAACGTCATTGCCCATCTCACCCAGCTCCGAATCGGTCAGTCCCAGAGAATTCATGAACGTCTATCGTTTTGCCGAGACTTGTTCTCTTGACAGCGCACACGGTGAGTGGTATTAAGTGCGGCAGTAATTTTCCCAGGCCCCCTTCGTAATTCTACCAAGTAGTCGCGTCAACCAGGCGCCTCCGCGGATCCGGGCAGCACTGGGCGGAGGAGGGCGTATCATCGGTGACTTGACCAGCACCGGCGTGTGCTCGACGGTACTGCTTGTCGAGATGACCTAGTCAGGGCGGCTTCACGGCCGGGGCGGCAAGACGAACAGCAGCTCCGTTTCCCCGCCGGCAGATTGTTGCACCACCATTCCCAATCCGACGCTTGTCACGCAGCGAACTCAGCCCAATGCAGGGTGCCTCACAACCCAAGTGGAGGCGGTATGATCGATTTGGTTGCGGGTGGCAGGGACCGTCCTAGGAATCATGCCTGGCGGCCGCTAGTTCTCTGGGCTGGGCTGGCCACTCTGGTCGTATCGCAGGGAATGGCGCTGACCCGGCCTGGCGGCACAGTGGCGCCGGTGTCCGCGGTGGTTGCGGCCGCGCTGCATCCCGAGGCCTACGTGGCGTACATGGCCGCGGTTCGCAGCGGCGACCGGTCGGGGATCTCGAGCCACAGTGCGGCCGCGATTCCGGCCTTTGCCCGCAAGTACAGCCTGGCCTGTTCTGCCTGTCATACGGCCTGGCCCGAACTCAACACCTTCGGCCAGCGCTTCAAGGACAATGGCTACCAGCTCGGCAACGACCGCGATTCCCCGATCTGGGTCAACCCCAGCTACTGGCCTATCGCCATCCGGACCACCCCCGGCTGGCGGTTCGAGAGCACCAATCATCAGCCGGTCGATGCGGTGCCGGGTGACCAGACCAGCGGCACCGCAGAGAAGACTATCAAGCAGTCCGGCATCGACCTCTCCGGCGCCGACCTCCTGATGCTGGGCACCCTGTACAAGAACATCACCTTCGGATTCGTGCCCACCATCGCCGATGGCGAGGGGGTCGGCATCGAAACCGCGTTCGTCCGGTTCGATAATCTCTTCAAGTCCTCCTGGGCCAACTTCAAGTTCGGCAAGTTCGAACTGGACAATCTGCTGTCCGAGAAGCGGATCGTGACCCTCTCCACCAACGGGTCATTCTACCAGAGCTACCACTTCGCGCCGCCGGGCTCGGCCAGCAACTTCGGTCTGGGCGACAACCAGATCGGCGCCGAGTGGATGGGCCACTCGCTCAACAGCTACACCCGCTACAGCGTGGCCGTGCTGAGCAGCGTGGACGGCACTCCGGGGCTGCCCGGCGGCAAGAGCTACGATGTCGCGGCCACGGTGAGTCATGCCTTCGACGCCGGCAAGCTGGGGGTCGAGCGGATCGGGCTGTACGGCTACGTCGGACAACGCCCGATGGCCTTCGAAACGCTCGGCGGCGAACCCATTCCCGGTACCGGCACCGACAACAAGTCGTTCTATCGGGTGGGAGCGATGGGTGACTTCTTCTTCGGCCGGTTCGAGGTGTTGCCTTTCGTCCTGCACGGCTCGGACAGCAAGGAGCTGGCGGGCGGCACCCAGGCGGCCACCTGGAACAGCGGGTTGGTCGAACTGCACTTCTACATCAACCCCCAGTTCCTGATCACGCAGCGCAGCGAGATCGTGCGGATGTCTCGCCAGGCTGATCCGGCCACCCCAAAGACCCTGGGCAATATCGATGCGTTCACCTTCGGCTATCGCTGGTATCCCATCATGTTCAGCCGGGCCGGGCTGGCCTTCGTGGGGGAACTGTCGTACACCAAGACCATCGGCACGGCGCCCCTGAGCGGGTCAGGCGCCGGCCTGGCGCCGCTGGACCCCGGTACAGCCGTCGGAAGCACCAGCGTCCTGTTCGCCCTCGACTTCGCCTTCTGACGGGAGCACTCATATGAAGAGAACTCCACTGCTGGCACTTGCGGGCCTTGGCGGTTTCCTGCTCGTGGCGCAGGTGGCCGCGGGGCAGGAAACCGTGGTCAACGGGATGCACGGTAATGCGAAAGCGGGCAAGGACCACTATCGCCGCTACTGCGTCGGCTGTCACGGTCCCGCCGGAGACGGGGCCGGTGAAAACGCGATGTGGATCGACCCCAAGCCCCGGGACTTCACCCTGGCGGTGTTCAAATGCCGGTCGACCCCCACGGGTACGCTGCCGACCGACGAGGACCTGTTCCACTCCGTCACCCGTGGATTCGTGACGACCAACATGCCGTCGTGGCTGCCGCTCACAGGCCAGACCCGGGTTGACCTGGTGGCCTATCTCAAGACGTTCTCACCGCGCTGGCTGACCCAGAAGGCCGGGACGCCCATCCCGGTGCCGGCCGAAACGCCGGCCAGCGCCGAAAGCATCCTGCGCGGGCGGGAACTGTTCCAGAAGATGGAGTGCTGGAAGTGTCACGGTCCCGCTGGCCACGGGGACGGGCCCAGCGCTTCCACCCTGACCGACAGCAAGGACAACCCGATCCGGCCCTACAATTTCGCGGCCGGGCAGCGGTTCAAGTGCGGCACCACCAACGAGGATCTCTACCGGATCTTCATGACCGGAGTGGACGGCACGCCGATGCCGTCCTTCGCTGATAACATCAAGCCGGAGGAAGCCTGGGACCTGGTCCACTTCCTCCGCACCCTGCAGCCGCTGGTGGCCAGCCCCGAGGCCACAGCCTGGCACGCCTGGTTGCCGGATCACGCCAAGGACCTCAAGCCGATCGGCCCCGACGCCGGCACCCAATAGCAGCGGCGGACCCTTACCACGAGAGATGCCATTCCCATGCAGACCATATACCTGACTTCGCTGACCCTGGCCGCGCTGGCCACCACCACCCTGGTCGGAACGGGGCCTGCCCCCCATCGGGCCACCGGTTCGATCACCGGCAAGGTGACGTTCACCGGCACCCCGCCGAAAATGCATCCGATCGACATGGCCAAGGAGCCGTCCTGCGCCAGCCAGCACCCTACGCCGATCATGACCGAGACCATCGTGTCGGGAGCCGGTAACACCGTGGAGTACGCGGTGGTCTACATCTCGGCCGGCGATCAGGACGCCGCCAAGGCGACCGAAGTCGTCCACTACACCCAGAAGGGCTGTCAGTACCTGCCGCACGTGCTCGCGATGCAGGCGGGGCAGCCGCTTGAGATCGCGAACCAGGACCAGACCTCCCACAATATCCATCCCCTCGCCACGATCAACCCGGAATGGAACAAGTCCCAGCCGCCGGGTACGCCACCGATCAAGGCCACCTACGACAAGCCGGAGTTCATTGCGGTCAAGTGCAATGTGCACCCCTGGATGCACGGCTATTTCGCGGTGCTCAGCACCTCGCACTACACGGTGTCGGGGAACGACGGCACATTCACCTTGTCCGGGCTGGCGCCCGGCAAGTACACGGTCAGCGTCTGGCACGAGAAGTTCGGTACCTCGAGCCAGGAGGTCACCGTGGCGGCCACGGGGGCCGCCACGGCCAACTTCGAGTTCAAGGCGCTGCCCTACTGAGTTCGTGACCTGCCCCCCGGGGCCTGCCGGACCCGGGGGGCTCGCCCATTCCCATACCGTGGAGGCGTGGCGCCATGGGCAAACTGTTTGCAGTGGTCGTGGCGGTCATCACCATCGTGTCGGCGGGCGTATTCATCGCCAAGATCTGGTGGCTCCCGCCGGATATCTCGGTGCTTGGCCCGGGGATCGATCACCAGTTGATCGAGACGATGATGGCTTCGGGAGTGCTGTTCGTCGTCTCGCAGCTGGTCCTGGCGGGCTTTGTCTGGCAGTACGGCGATGCTGGTGACGGCCGCGCGATCAAGATCTTTCCGGGCGGGGCCATGCCGATGGTGATCGGCGCCACGCTCCTGGTGAGTGCCGAAATCCTGGTGCTGACGCTGGTGGGTACCAAGGTCTGGGGCGGGATTTTCCTCTCGCCGCCGGATCCGAACTCGCTCCAGATTGATGTCCAGGCGGAGCAGTTCGCTTTTTATTTCCGGTACCCTGGCCCGGACGGGAAGTTCGGGGTGGTTCACCCGGACAAGATCGATCCCGGCAGCGGCAATTTCTTCGGCCTCGATCCCGCCAACGATACCACCGCACGTGACGATATCGTCACCGCCACGCTGGCCGTCCCGGTCAACCGGCCGATCCTGCTCACCATGCACTCGAAGGATGTCGGACACGCCTTCTTCGTGCCCGAGCTCAGGATCCAGCAGGACCTGGTCCCCGGACTGGTCATCCCGCTGCACTTCACCGCCACCCAGGTTGCCAAGAAGGAAATCGTCTGCACCCAGCTTTGCGGGCTGGGGCACTTCAATATGCGCGCGTATATCGACGTGAAGACCGAGGACCAGTTCGGGCAATGGCTCAAGGAGCAGGCCGGCCAATAGCCGGTCCGCGCGGGAAATCCGCCGGGCAATTCCGGCGGCATACGCACCCTCTCCTCACAGGTCGGATCCATGTCAGAAACGCCGGCTTCGTCGGCAGGCTATTCCCAAGCGACTTCCGCCCAGCACGCAGAACTGAGGCACATGCCCCCGACAAGCTTCCTTCGGAAGCACGTCTTCAGTCTGGACCACAAGGTCATCGGCAGGCAATATCTCGACCTTGCGCTGGTGGCGGTGGTGACCGGCATGGTGCTCTCCTGGCTGATGCGGTTCCACCTGGCCTATCCGTCCAGCACCATCCCGCTGCTCGGCTGGATTGCACCGAAGCTGGCGGCGGGCGGGGTCATCACCCCGGAATTGTATTTGTCGCTGATGACGATGCATGGCACGATCATGGTGTTCTTCGTGCTCACGACTGCGCCGTTCGCCGGCTTCGGCAACTTCATCCTTCCGATCCAGGTGGGCGCGGAGGACATGGCGTTTCCGCGGTTCAACATGATGTCATTCTGGGTGACGTTCGTCGGATTCCTGGTGCTGGTCGCGGCCTTCTTCGTGCCGGAAGGACCGCCGATCTCCGGCTGGACCGCCTATGCGCCGCTCAGCGCCATCGGCAAGGACGCGGGGCCCGGCCTCGGCACCGGCCAGACGCTGTGGGCCATTTCGATCGCCATCTTCTGCGTCGGCCAGTTGTTGGGGTCGCTCAATTTCATCGCCACCACCCTCGATCTGCGGACCCGGGGCATGACGCTGATGCGCATGCCCTTCTCGACCTGGGCCTGGTTCGTCACGTCGGTCATCGGCCTGATCGCCTTTTCCGTGTTATTGCCAGCCTGCCTCCTGCTCATTCTGGACCGGGTGGCCGGCACCAGTTTCTTCATTCCAGCGGGGCTGGTGGTCAGCGACCGGCTGCAGCCGCATTCGGGCGGATCGCCGCTGCTCTGGCAGCATCTGTTCTGGTTCTTCGGCCATCCCGAGGTGTATATCGCAATCCTGCCGGGATTCGGCATCATCTCGCACATCCTGCCGGCCTTTGCCCGAAAGCCCCTTCTGGGCCCGAGGACCGTGCTGGTCTGCATGGGGGCGATCGCGTTCCTGAGTTACACCGTGTGGGGCCATCACATGTTCCTGAGCGGGATGAATCCCGTGTCGGCGACGCTGTTCTCGGTGCCGACCCTGATCATCACGATCCCCGCGACCATCGTGACCCTGCTCTGGATCGGCACCCTGTACGGCGGCCGGCTCCGGTTCACGACGGCCATGCTGTTCTGCCTGGGATTCATCTCGGTGTTCGTGAGCGGCGGCATCAGCGGATTCTTCCTGGCCCAGCCGTCCATTGATACTTATCTCCACGGCACCTATTTCGTGGTGGGCCACTTCCATTTTGTCATGGGCGTGGCCGCCATGTTCGGGATCTTCGCCGGCACTTACTTCTGGTTTCCCAAGATGTACGGCCGGATGATGAACGAGACGCTCGGCAAGATTCATTTCACCCTGACGCTGATCGGGGTCTACTGCATCTTCATGCCGATGCACTATCTCGGCCTGGCCGGGAATATCCGGCGCTACTCGGCGTTTACCGACGATTACATGAAGGGGTCGCTGCCGCTGCACCGGTTCATTACCATGGCCGCCCTGTTCACCGGGGCGGTGCAGTTGATCTTCCTCTACAATCTGTTCTGGAGTCGGTTCCGGGGGGCCAAGGCGCCCGCGAATCCCTGGCAAGCGACCTCGCTCGAATGGTCGATTCCCTCGCCGCCGCCGTTCGACAATTTTGGCGGGATTGAGCCTGTCGTGTATCACGGCCCTTATGAATTCAGCGTACCTGGGGCGGCTGACGATTATATTCCGCAGCATCTGGCTCCAGATCTGGTACGCAAGGCATAAGAGGCTTAGCAACGATGCCAGGCACAATCGCTGAAGATATCGAGATTATAGACGCCGGGCGGGGCGGAGGAATCGGTGTACCCCCCGGCGGCGACGATGATTCGGGATCGTCCGGGCGCCGCCGGCCCGTGCCGCGGCGGGCTTACTTCACCGCCATACAGCTAGGGTTGGCCGCCATTGTGATGTTCTTTATGGCGCTGGCCAGTTCCTACATCGTGCGCAAAGGCCTCGGCAACGACTGGCAGCGCATGCCCATGCCGCAGATCGTCTGGTTCAACACAGCAGTACTGCTGGCCAGCAGCATCACCATTATCGTCGCGCGCAAAAAGCTGGAACATGCCGCCCGCGCGGAGTTTCGCAGTTGGTGGGCGTTGACAACGGGCCTGGGCCTTCTGTTCCTCGTCGGGCAGATTGTGGCGTGGAGGCAACTTGCTGCCGCCGGCATGCTGCTTTCCACGAACCCCAGCAGCAGTTTTTTTTACGTTTTGACCGCGGCTCACGGCGCCCACCTCGCAGG